>CACXCI010000110.1 GCA_902766105.1 uncultured bacterium | reverse complement strand
TTAAAATCGGCAAAAGCTGGATTGTTTCGCCTTAACAGGCTCGCAATGACATGAAACACTTCCGACCAAATGTCCTGAAAAAAGGTACAAAAATCAGGACAAAAGTGCAAGAATAGCCCTATTAATCTCAACACTATAAATCTGCCTTAAACTCCCAACAACTCGGCATTATCACCAATAAAAAACGCATCTGTAATTTAACACATAGAACAAGATTAAATTAACTATGAGATGGAGATTAATTTATATTACTTAGATAAAATAACCCTATCCTGCAATCTCGTAAATAAGTTATTTAATAATATTAAACTGACCAAATTTTATTAATACATAAGCATATATTTTTATATCATTTCTTACCTTGGGAGGAACATTATACAAAATACGAGATATTTCCTGAATATTTTTTTGAGGGTTATGATAATCTTTTTTTGCTAGAATGCTTATAATATTTTCATAATAAGTTTGAATATACTGTTTTTCACAGACATACAAAATAAAATTTTGGGCAATACATTTTTGTGTCAAATTACTTAATAAATCATGATATCTTATTATATATTTCATAAGTAATTTAACTAAAATGCCTTTTGGATATAATTGATTAAACCATTCGAATACGTAATTAATAACTTTATAAATTCCATTTTCAAATAGATGACTGTTTTGATCTAATTTAAATATCAACTCTGAAAATACATCCGCAATAGATTCTTTATCATATTTGGCATCAAAATTTTTCACAATTTTATAAAAATTTTCAGGTTTTTCTAAAAGCATGTAAAACAAATCTAAAGAATTGACCGGAACATATTTACAATTCAAATCAATTAATTTATAAAAAATAAGAGATTTCTCTTTTTCATTAATAATATTAACATCAAATAAGTACTGTATTATACTGATTATAGAGATATCCTTAACTTTAAATTGTTCATTTATCTTTTGCATTACCATATCAGATGAACAAACAAAACAGTTATTTTGAACGGCAACGATACTATCAAAAAAGAATTTATTAGTATGTATTTTTTCTGCCGCTTGAATTAAATAGTTAGCTTTTGAAGAATTTGATTTGAAATTTATTATCTTTATGTGTTTTATACAATATTTAAAAAATTCAATATAATCAAAAATATGGTTCTTTACTCTTATTAGCTCAGGTTTTCCAGATTTATCTCTAACTAATTTCATAGTATTTTCTTCATTAGGAAAAGATAGAACTGTATTAATTTGATTAAGCGTTTCTACAGTCATTCCGATCTTTAAATTATTAAAAATTAAATTTTCTATACCTAGAGTCTTTAATAAAATTAAAGTTTCTAAACTTAAAATGATTTTTTTATCTTTTTTTAAATAACTGATTTCATTCAAATATTCTTTTTCTGTTTTACTTGAGATAAATATTTCTTGATCTCTATTATTTGCAAAATTTGCAATTATTTCTGAAGATGATGTTTGGAATATTTCTGCAATTATTGATAATGGATATATCCCTTTATTATAATTATCAAGTGATTCTTGGTAGAATTGTTCTCTTCCTATATAATCCTCCATAGGTTCTATTTGTTCCATCATGCACTGAAGACTTTCTATAGGGTTATTCATATCAATATTAAATTGATAAATTATTTTATTCTTATTCAATATTTCAGAACACTGCTTAAAAATTTTACGAGTTGTGTCATTAACTATATGACATTTTAGTAAAAAATTAAAGATAATATGGTTTAATTGTATATCATTAGGTAATTCTTCAATACCTATCTCAAGATGTTTTAAAATAATCTCATCTTTTTTCTTTTGAGCTATTAATAATTCATAAGTTAAGTAATAGTAATTTTGCTTTTGATTATCTAAAAATTTTAAACTATCAATTATCGTTTTTGCTTTTTTAAATTTTCTTTTATATATGTATCCTTTTGCAACTAGTGGTAATAATCTTTCTTCTTTAACACCATTTTCATAATTTTTTATAATCGTATCTAAATTGTAATTTATTGAATCTATTTGTGCATATAAATTTTTAATAGTTTTATTATTATGTTCATATTGATTTAAAAGGTCAAGATTGCTCAAACATTCAGAGTATTTACCATCATTAAATAAATCTATAGCATATGCAAGTCCGATATCAAAGTTTTCTCTACTATTATCATTTTCCCAATATTTTTGTACTAACATTTTTCTAATAGATATAGCTTCTTTATCTGTTTTAAAAAATGCTAAACTGTAAAATATTTTATATACAAAATTATTATCATAATCATTAATATTATTTAAAATCTTTTTTGCAACTTTAATTAAAATTTTACATTCTTCAGTAAAAAAATTCTCTTCATGATAAAACAAAGAACATAGAATTAATAATTGTTCATTATAATTTTTTAAATTTATTTTTATATAGTTTTCCGTTTCAGACCAAGTTTTTGATTTATATAAAGCAATTAATTTGAATTGTTCATTAATATCATTATTTACATTTTCATTTTCTAGGCATGTTAGAAGTTCAGAATATTTTTGTTCTCCAAATAAGATAATAATAAAATTATTTTTGCTTTGTATTTTTGTTTCCTCACTGAGCAAATCATAGATACTATGTGCTTCTGAAAATTTATTGCAAAGAATATTTAGTATAATTATTTGAATTAAAGTTGATTCATCCTGTTTTAAATTATCAATAGCTGCATTAATTTCGTTAATATTTGTATTTTCTTGATTAAATTTATTTAATAAGTATTCTGTTATGAGCTTTTTAACCCTTATATTTATAATTAAATCAAAATTATTTTTATATATTTTGGTCAACTTTGGTAATAATTCATTTAAATCATTTAATAATTTTTCTTTTTCTTCTTTATCTTCAATAACATTTTGATTTGGTACTATAGATAATTGTCCATCAAGTTTTATATCAAACAAAAACCTCAACTGTGATTTATTAATTATTGTATTAAATCGACAATTTAATAAGTTATACTCTGCAATAGAAGTATCTTTTGAACAAATTTTTATGTATTCTTCAAACGCAATTTCAGCATCTTTAGTATTGTAATCATTATTTTGTGGATATTTTAGATACCATAACCCTTTCAAGAAATAATAATCTTCAAAAAGATCTTTATTATCCTCTAGATATTGTAATATTTCTTTAGAATTATTTTCGAATGTAAGGCCTCTCAAAAATATTAATCTTTTATATAATACAGAATTTTTATTATTGAATTTTTTAAGGTAAAAATCCAATTCTTTTTTATTTTTCTCATCTATAAGTATATTTGATAAATTATATAATGGATTATCATAAGTATTATCCAATGAATAAGCAGTATTATATGATGTTTTAGCATTTATATAATCATTCAATTTTTGATAGCATATACCAAGTTTATTATATGCTTTTGATTTAAAATCATCTGATTTATCTTTCCAATTATCATTTTTATTTAATTCAAAATAATCTATACATTTTTCATAATCACATGAATCTATTAATTTTTGTAATTTCTTTAATTCTTGGTCCTCGTAAGTATCATTATCAAGGATAGTATTTAATTTAGCATTAATTTCTTTAATATTAGTTTTGATTTCAGATGTATCATTTATAATTTTCGTTCCATAATTATCAACTTTACCAATTATAAGTTCTTGGCTATTTTTAAGTTGTTCAATAGCCTCTATTGAAAGAGAAAAGAGATTAGTTAATATTTCCGAATAAAATTCATTATCGGAAGATAAGAAATTTTTAAAACATCTATTATATTCTTCTTCAAATATTTGTCGCCAAAATTGATAAAAATCATCACTTACTTCAAAATTATTTCGTATATTGTATGCCTTCAATTGTTGTGTTAGCACTGCATAAATTTCATTATTTTCAAATGGAATATTAATGACATCAACCTTTTGAAAGATAACAGCTA
>CACXCI010000109.1 GCA_902766105.1 uncultured bacterium | reverse complement strand
TGTTTAGCTCAGTTGGTAGAGCGTCTCCCTTACAAGGAGAGGGTCGGGGGTTCAAGTCCCTCAACACCCACCACTTAATTGAGCCTATAGGCTCTATTTTTTTATGCTTTTATGATATTATAATAAGCAATTATCGGATATAAGAGGCGTTAATATGTACGGTTACAGAATACTCTCATTTTTATTTGCTTGGCTTATTCCATCACATAAGATTCGCAACGAATTCAGACAACTTTGCGAAGGTAAAGACCTGGTACAAGATTTTAGAGCCGTACAAACTAATTATCAAAGATGTCTGGCTAAATTAAAAACCAAGCAAAAACAAAAAGTAATATTTCTTGTAAATGACAACACAAAATGGAAAGCTCAATCTTTATACGATTTAATGGCGACGAGCAAAGATTTTGAGCCGATTATTCTGCTTAGTTTAGCTGAAAAGCAAAGGAATCTGCCAATTTCAAAAAAAATCGATATCATAAACAACAACTTAGAGTTTTTTTGCAAAAAGGGTATAGAATGTAAGATTGGCTGGGATCTAAAAAAGGATAAAGCTCTGAGCCCAAATAAATTCGGTGCAGATATTGTATTTTACCAACAACCATGGGGAATACCAAAAATTCAAAAGCCTCAAACTGTTTCAAAATATGCTATAACTTGCTACATTCCATATTTTGTACCAAATTACGGCATTTTAAGTATGGATTGCAGGACTTTCCACAAATATCTTTACAGATACTACGTGCTAAATGAGGATTGGAAAGAATTATATGCCAATTATATGAAAGAATTTAGCTCTAATTTATTTGCTGTCGGACACACAATGCTGGACTATTTTTATCTTAATAAAGATGAGCTATCAGGGGATAATCTAATAATTTATGCACCTCACTGGTCTATAAAGCATCCTAAAAATGAAAACAATACAAATTATTCAACATTTGACAGCTTTGGACAAAAAATTTTAGATTATGCAAAATCACATCCTGAACAAAAGTGGCTATTTAAACCTCATCCAAAATTATATTCCACATTAGAGAAAACAGGAATAATGACTCAAGATGAAATTGAAAAATATTACGCACAATGGGAAAAAATTGGTACAACTTGTTATGATGGCGATTATATTAATTATTTTAAAAATTCCAAAGCTTTAATTACAGATTGCGGTTCATTTTTAACAGAGTATTTTTGTACAGGCAAACCCGTAATTCACCTTCAGCAAGAAGAGATAAAAAACATACCAGAACCATTCAAAAAAATACTTAATACATACTATAAAGCAACAACATCTGAAGAATTATATAAATATCTTGATGAAATACTTGCAAATAATATTGATACAAAATTTGAAGAAAGAAAATCACTACAAAAAGAACTGAAACTGTCAGAACAATATGCAGCTAAAAATATTATTGATAATCTTAGAAAGGCAATATATGGTTAAAACTTATGCGATAATACTTGCTTCAGGTACAGGAAACCGATTTGGTTCAAATTTGCCGAAACAATTTACAAAAATAGAAGGTAAAACAATACTTGAATATTCAATTGAAGCTTTTGAAAAATCAGACTTGATTGACAAGATAGTTTTGATAATAGCACCTGATTATATAGATAAAGCAAGGTCAATAATTACGAGTAACAAATATAAAAAAGTTTGTAAAATTCTCGCAGGCGGAAAAACTCGTAAAGAAAGCTCATTTATCGGAATAAACGCGATTCCTGATACAGAAGCTAATGTCTTAATACACGATTGTGCAAGACCATTTGTATCGCAAAATATAATAGCAAGCTGTGTAAATGCTTTAAAAAGCTATAATGCAATTACTGTTGGAATACCATCAACAGATACTATTATAAAAGTAAAAGATAACATAATTGAAGATATACCAAACCGCAGCGAACTAATAAGAGTACAGACACCTCAAGGATTTAAGCTTTCCTTAATAAAAGCCGCACACGAATTGACAAAAAACGATAACAGCTATACTGATGATTGCGGTATAATATTCAGAAACAAATTAGCACAAATTCACGTGATAGAGGGATGCAATCAAAATATCAAAATTACTTACCCTGAAGATATAATCTTTGCAAAAGAAATTATAAAAAATCTGCACTAATCATCTATAAAAATGCGCATTGTTTTATATTCAATCGGACACTTTGCTTGAATATAAGAAGGCAGGGAATTAATTTTATTTTTAGCGGCAGGCTTTTTATCCTTATCAAGCATAATATAACTAGTAGAAAGAGTTTGCAGTTTCGAACATTCTACAGCCTGTGTTGTCTGAAAATACTGCATACATCCCGGGAAAACTGATTTAAGATAATTATCCTGTTCTTTTAAAAACGAATCTGCCTCTTGCTCTGAAACGTTCGTTGACATCATACGAATAGCTTTTATTTGAAAATACTGCATTTTATTATGAAACTCGTTTGGTGTCGGACAATACCCTTGAGCTAAAACACTGTTACAAATAAACATAAATGACAGCAATAGAAATATTTTCTTCATATAGCAGCCTTATATAATATTTTCAATATTATCAATACGTTTTTGAGAATCTCTGCGTCTAATACGTTTTGCAACATAAGCAAGGAATAAAATTCCAACCAGCACAATAAACGCAAATGCCCAACCATTATACATTACATATTGTAATTTAATTTGAGTCGGTTCGTTTTGATTAATATTCCATGTATAAACATTACCGTTAGAAGAATCTGCATTGTTATACGAGGCAAAAGATGGAACTTCAACACTAAAGGTTAAATTTAAAATTTTATCAGATTTTTCTTTTTTATCTGCACGATTAGCATCTTCAATATCTTCTTTGACCAGCATTTTGGCGCTATCATCAAGATTTGATGCCATATCGTACTCTGTAGTATCAAAATTTGCCTCATTTACATCATCTTGGGCTATATATCTATGGTAATACTCAGGCTCAAGTCCTGATTTTTTTAATATCTCATCAGAAGCTTCAGGTAATTTTAATGATTTCGCAACTTTTGGAAAATTATAAATTAAATCAATATTATAAGATTTAATCATAAAATTCTTTTTAACCTCAATAAATTTCTTCGATGGCAAATTTGATTCAAAACCTAATGAGGTTAGGTTTAAATCTTCTTTTTCAATATTCTTAACCTTTTTAATAGCATTAATTGTAGAAAGTTTTTCACTTGTAACAACATCAGTCTTGTAATATTTATCAATAAAATTTTTATAATTATTAGAAATATTTAAAGCTGCTATATTATCCCCATCAGCCAAGTTTCCCTTATAAGCCAATGATGTTCCAACAGTAGCAGACTTATCGTCATTTATTGTAATTTTTGTATCAATACTGGCACAACCACTAACCAACGGTATTAACAAAACTAAAGATATTAACAATTTTTTCATAAAAACTCTCCATGATTGTATGATAATACATCATAGCATAATTTTTTATAAATGTTAAATTATAAAGATTATTTAAGGTATAATTAAATAGAAATGAAATGCGACGAAATATATACTGTAAATGTTGAAAAAATAACAAATCTGGGCGCCGGGATAGCAAAAATTGACGGCTGTGTAGTTTTTATTGAAAACAGCTGCCCTAAAGACAAACTAAAAATAAAAATAACAAAAGTTAATAAGAGTTTTTCAAAAGGAGAGATTATAGAAATAATTGAGCCTTCAGAATACCGGACAACACCATTTTGCCCTATGTATAAAGTTTGCGGCTCATGTCAGCTCCAGTTTATAGATTATAATTATCAATTAATAATAAAAAAGGCAATTACAAAAGATACAATAAAATCCATTTCAGGTCTGGATATACCAATATTTGATACTATTTCAAGTCCTGAAACAAAAAACTACAGACGAAAAATACAATATCCGATATCTCAGACCAAAAATTCTAAAAGAATACTTGCAGGTTATTATAAACCAAAATCTCACGAAATAGTTAATATAAAATACTGCCCTATACAACCTGAAATCTGCGACAAAATTATTGAATTTATTAGAGAACACGCTGTTGATTACGGTATACAAGGTTTTGACGAAAAAGAACACCGAGGAGAACTCAGGCATGTTGTAATCAGAAATTCAATATATACAAACAAAAATCTTGTCGTACTTGTCGCTAATGCAACAAAGAATTTTAACAGACTAAACAATTTTGCAAAAGCGATTTACAATGAATTTGAAGATGTGTCCGGCGTTTGCGTAAACTATAATTCTAAAAAGACTAATGTCATTTTAGGTGCAAAAACCGAGTGTATTGCAGGATGCGATTATATCGAAGAAAAGATACTTGATAAAGTCTTTAGAATAGGCGCTAACACGTTTTTCCAAATTAACCCCAAAAGTGCTGAAAACATCTTTCGATATGTAAAAAACTATATTTCCGACAACATGAATAACCCTGTAGTTTTAGATGCTTATGCAGGTATATCATCATTTGGAATTTGTGTATCAGATGTCTGCAAACAAGTAGTTAGTGTTGAAGAGAATAAAGATTCATGCGATTTAGCAAAAATTGTTGCAAAAGATAATAATATAAACAATATTGAAATTAACAACATGGATGCCGGAAAATTTTTCGCAATAGAAAAAAGGAATTTTGATGCAATAATACTTGATCCGCCAAGAAAAGGTTGCACAGAGCAATCACTTGATGAAGCTTATCGCTTATCAAAAGACACAATTATATATGTCAGCTGCAACCCGGCAACTCTTGCAAGAGATTTAAAATACTTAAATCAAAAAGGCTGTATTATTGAATCAATACAACCTTTTGATATGTTTTGCCACACTTACCATATAGAAAATGTTGCAATTATAAAAGTAAATAAGTAAAATTTCTAGTATCTTTCTAAATACTTATCTAATTCCCATTGAGAAACATAAGTTCTAAAAGAATCCCACTCTTTTTTCTTTGAGGTCATAAACTCTTTAAATATATGCTCACCTAATGCAGCTTGAGCAACAAGTGATTTATCCATATTTTCAAGAGCTTCTGCTAAACTGCCCGGCAATGAGTCAATTCTCTGTCTTTTACGCTCTTTAGATGTTAATTTATATATGTTACTTTCAACAGGTGCCGGCGGATCTATTTTATTTCTTATACCGTCAAGGCAAGCTTCAAGAATAGCTGCAAATGCCAGATAAGGGTTACAAGCAGGATCAGGAGAACGCAGCTCAACTCTTGTAGATACACCTCTTTTTGCCGGTACTCTCAATAACGCACTTCTGTTAGCCAATGACCAAGCTAAATACACAGGAGCCTCATACCCGGGGACTAACCTTTTATAGCTGTTTACCAGAGGATTTGTAATAGCTGTAATGCTTTTTACATGCTTTAACATACCGCCTATAGCATATTTTGCAGTGTCAGAAAGCTCATATTCAGCCGATTTATCATAAAACGCATTCTTATCACCCTCAAACAATGAAACATTACAGTGCATCCCTGAACCATTTATTCCATAAATAGGTTTTGGCATAAATGTTGCATGTAAATTATGTTGAGCAGCAATAGCTTTAACCGCAATTCTGAATGTAGTAACATTATCTGCGGCAGTTAATATATCTGCATATCTAAAATCTATTTCATGCTGACCATCAGCAACCTCATGATGAGAAGCTTCTATATCAAACCCCATCTCTTTAAGGGTTAAAACAATATCAGCTCTTACATCTTCACCCAAATCCTCAGGTCCGACATCATAATAACCGGCATGATCTTGAGTTGTTGTTGTTATATCTCCCTCCTTATTTTTGGAAAACAGGAAGAATTCAGCCTCAGGTCCTATATTCATTGAAAAGCCCATTTTTTCTGCCGCTTTCATAACTCTTTTTAAGTTACATCTCGGACAACCTTCAAATGGCGTACCATCGGCATTATAAATATCACAAATTAATCTTGCAGAGTTTACTCCGTCTTTACCTCGCCAAGGCAATATCTGAAAACTGTTTATATCCGGATGGAAAAACATATCAGACGTTTCGATACTTCTAAAGCCTTTGATAGAAGAACCATCCAGCATAATTTCATTATTCAATGCTTTTTCTATATGCTCAGACGGGATAGACATATTTTTAACCTGCCCGTTTATATCTACGAATTGCAACTTAATAAATTTGATATTATACTCTTCTATAAAGCCCTTAATATCCTTTTTTGTAAACTGTCTTTTGTCCAACCTTGTGTACTTAAATTCCGTCATTTTCACATCCTCATTAAAATAATCACCATATAACTATAGAAATTTTAAATTAAAAGGTCAATAGATTTCGTATAAAGATTTTATAAAGAGTTCTATTTTTTTTCAATAATTTTATTATTATCGTCAACAATAACAATGGTTGGTTTATGATTGGCAATTTCATTCTCGTCAAGCTGTGCGTATGTTACTATAATAACCTTATCACCTTTTTGAACTTTCCTTGCAGCAGCACCGTTCAAACATATCTGACCGGAATCAGCTTCTCCTTTTATTACATAAGTCTGAAATCTTTCCCCATTGTTAACATCTAAAATTTCAACCTTTTGCCACTCTTTAATATTTGCAGCTTTTAACAAAGCATCATCAATCGTAATCGAACCGACATAATTCAAATTAGCATCAGTAACAGTTGCTCTGTGTATTTTTGAATATAAAAAATCTAATAACATTATCATTTCCCTCTTTAATTACTGTATATTATTAACAGCATCAACTACTGTTTTAACAGCTTCATCAGACGTTACATCTTTCTTTTCACCTGTTGCTCTTGTTACAAATTCAACTTTGCCTTCAGAAATGGTTTTCCCGACAGTAATTCTATAAGGAAATCCTATTAAATCCGCATCTTTAAATTTGACACCCGGTCTTTCATCTCTGTCATCAATTACAACCTCAACCCCTTGAGCCAACAAATCATTATATATTTTTTCAGCTGTTTTCATTTGCAATTCATCTTTCACGCTAACCGGAACCACAACAGCATGATATGGTGCAATAGATAACGGCCATTTTATACCAAAATCATCATGATGGGCTTCAACTGCGGCTGCTGCCGTTCTGGTAACACCTATACCATAACAACCCATAATATAAGGTTTTGCCTTACCGTCAGAATCTAAATACACCGCATTCATCGGTTTAGAGTATTTTGTACCTAATTGGAAGATATTACCAACCTCAATACCCCTTGTAACTTTTAACGGTTTACCGCACTGAGGACAAAATTCGCCGGCTTCAACAAGTCGAATATCTGCTTTAATTTCCGGTAATTCTACATCAACACCCCAGTTTGCACCTACAAGGTGCTTATCATTTTGATTTATACCTACAACAAAATTTTTAAGATTTTCAACTGTTTTATCTGCAACAAATTTTATATCGTATTCACCATATTTTTTAAGCCCATTTGGACCAATAAATCCTGCAACAGCATCAAAGCCGTTTTCTTTCATCATTTCTTCGATTTCGCCAGAAGTTGCAATTCTAATTTCAACCCCGCCTACTGCATTCAAAAGCTTTGTTTCTTCAACAGCCTTATCCCCTCTTATCAGAGCAATAACAGGAGCTTTATCTATAATATAAACTAATGATTTACATATAACTGTAGATGGAATATTTAAAAATGCACTTAACTCATCAATTGAATGAGTATCTGGAGTGTCAACGATTTCAGCCTTATCGAATTTTCCATCTAAAACGGCTTCAGGTAAATTTGAAATTGCATGATTTGAATTTGCAGCATAATCGCAATCATCACAATAGAAAACATCATTTTCACCTGCATCAGTATCAGTTATGACCATAAATTCATGTGAAACGTTACCGCCTATAGCTCCCGAATCAGACTGAACAGCCTTAGTTGCCAATCCGCAACGGTTAAAGATATTTGTATAAGCCTGCCACATATTTTGATACTCTTTATCCAAATCTTCTTGATTAGAAGCAAAAGAATAGGCATCCTTCATAATAAATTCTCTGCCTCTCAATAAGCCAAACCTTGGGCGTCTTTCATCTCTAAACTTTGACTGTATTTGATACAAATTTACAGGTAATTGCTTATATGACTTTAAGCTATCACGAGCAATTGAGGTAATAATTTCTTCGTGAGTTGGGCCAAGACACATTTCTCTGCCATGTCGGTCTTTCAAGCGCATAAGTTCACCGCCATAAGCATTCCATCTGCCTGATTGTTCCCACAATTCTTTAGGCTGAACAAACGGCATCAACAACTCTTGAGCTCCAGCCTTATCCATTTCATCTCGAATAATATCTTCTACCTTTTTTAAAACTCTCCACATCAGAGGCAAAAAATTATAAACCCCTGAAGTAAGTTTTTTTATATATCCTGCACGGGCAAGCATTTTATGAGAAACAACCTCAGCATCGGCAGGAAACTCTCTTTGAGTCTGCACAAATAATTTAGACATTTTCATAATATAATTTATCCTCTTATAATATCTGATGATATAATTTTAGCACAAACAAAAAGATAAATAATTATGACTGCCTAACCTCATTTAATTCGTCTTTAACATCTTGAACCGGCAAAGATAATGTTTGATAATTTTTTATCGCAGCACTCAAATATGATATATAATTTTTTACATCACCTAAATTTTTGTAGACAATAGCGGCAAGATAATCCATATTTCCACTTTCTTCACATACGGAAAGCGCCTGTTTTATAACATCTTCTGCTTCACTATAATTTTCTTCCTTTAACAAGATTTTTGTCAAAATCATATATGCCTGAGTATCATATTGATTCATCTCTATTGTTTTATAAAGATTTTCTATTGCCTGATCAGTTTTTCCTTCTTCATTATATATGACAGCTAAATTAAAATATGCCCAGCTGTAATCTTGAGAAATTGATATGACTTTTTCAAATTTTTCACGTGCCGAATCTCTATCACCAAGCTCTTTAAAAATATTTCCAAGATAAAAATGAGCATACAAATCATCATCATTAATATCAATTGTTTTTTGAAAATTATCAATAGCATTAACGTAATCACCTTTTTTAAAATAAGCAAGCCCTATATTAAAATACGTATTTGAATCATTTGAATCATCTTTTAAAACTTTATTAAAAGCATCAATAGCATTGTCATACTCTTTTAATTCCGAATAAACCAAACCCAAGTTATAAATAGCATCATAAAACTTATTATCAATAGAAATAGCTTTCAGATACGCATCCTTTGCTTTTGAAAAATTTTTAAGTTTTTCATAAACTATTCCAAGATTATAAAATATCCCAACATCATCAGTATATTTGGATGACAAATATAAGAGATTTTTAAGTGCTTCATCATTATATCCGCAATCAATCAAAAGAACCGCAAGTTCTCTCCTCAACTGAAAATCATGCGGATCTTTTTTGATTAAATTTTGTAATTCTTCTATTTTATCAAGTTTTGACATATTAACCTATATAACAGGAACATCAATCGGATCTGTCAATATTACATGTAAAATTTCATCCTTATAAACACTTACATGTTTACCTTTTCTAATCATGTCAGCTACAGAGTCATACACGAAATATCCTGCAGTACCCAAAGCACCTCCCAATGCTGCAAAAGGCACAGTAACGAATTTCCAACCTGAATCGTTTGCAAGATCAATACCCCAATCAACGGCATTAAGAGTAACATGACCGGATTTTGTACATGTCTGACGCCAAGCATCAGCATAACCTCTTGTTGTGGTAATACCGCCATCATAAGTTATATCAGTTCGTCCTGTAATATTCAAAGATAATGGCAACTGTCTGCCATTTGGAGTAACAACATGGTCAAAATTCAAATACAAAACCGCACCTTTTGACATTCTTCTGGGGTACTGAATACCTTTTATATCACCCCTAACAATTGAACCTGAAGGCAATATAATATCATCATCTTCAGATGTTTGGTCGGTTAACAGCATAGCTGAAAATGCCGTACCAACATTATTAATAGAAGTATCAACAGAATTAAGCATTTTTAATTCAAGTTCAGTCCCTGCCGGTATTCTTTTTGTTTTAGCTTTTGCCTTAAACGGTGCAGCATCTGCTGTTTGGACCGCAATTACAAGTATAATTAAAATTCCCAATAATCTTTTTAACATAATTTATCCCTCTTTCTATAATAAGAATAACATATTTATAAAAATTTGCGAAACCGTAAACTTTTATAAAGTTTTTTATAAGAATTGAAAAATAATTATAATTATTGTAAAATTTACTAAATCGACAATAGGGAGAAATAATATGGAAATTAAAAATATTGCTGATATAGGTGTATTTGGCGGTTCAGGTTTTTACAGTTTTCTTGAAAACATTGAAGAAATAAAAGTTGACACTCCATACGGAGAAACAAGTGATAGCGTATTTGTAGGGAAAATAGGAGAGCATAAGGTAGCATTTATGCCCCGACACAATAGAAAGCACTCTATACCGCCGCATTTGGTAAACTTTAGAGCAAATGTATGGGCTATGAAACATATAGGCTGCAAGAGGGTAATTTCCCCATGTGCTGCCGGCAGTTTACAAAAACATGTAAAACCCGGTGATTTTGTAATATGCGATCAGTTTGTAGACTGGACAGACGGAAGAAAAACTACATTTTTTGAAGGTCCAACGGTTAAACACCCATCACCGGCAGAAACTTACTGTCCTGAATTAAGAGAATTAGCGATTAAGACGGGAAAAGAACTTGGCATAAATATACACGAAACCGGAACAGTTGTTGTAGTTAACGGTCCAAGATTTTCTACAAAAGCAGAATCAGCATTTTTCACAAGACAAGGTTGGGAAGTGATAAACATGACAGCCTACCCTGAGGCATATTTAGTAAAAGAGCTTAATATGTGTCCATTGAATATTTCACTCATTACCGACTATGATGCAGGGTTAGTAGGTGATGTTCCGCCGGTATCTCACGAGGCTGTTATTCAAGTATTTAATGATAATGTAGCAAAGTTAAAATCATTATTGTTCAATATGATTGAAAAAATACCAAACGAACTTACGAAATGCGAGTGTGCAAAATCTACAAATTTAGACATATAATAAGAGATTAATATGGCAAAACTTATCATATTTTTAAATAAACTGTTGAACTTATACCTATATTTTATAATTGGAGCATGCATTTTATCATGGATACCAAACATCAATCCTGACTACCCGTTGTTTAATTTTATATTTACAGCTGCGGGATTTTACATCATCCCACCTTTTATGGGAATCTCGTTTTCTCCTGCACTTGTAATGATGATATGCGCCTTGATTATGATGGGTTTAAAAAAGATTTATGATAAATTTTATGCGAAGCAAAAACCCGAAATTATTATAATTACAAAGGAACAATTTGATAAAATTAAAGAACAAAATGAAATAAAAGAGGAAAATAAAAATGATGGCATATAAAATTATTGAAGCAATTGCTAACTGCTTTTATGTATACCTGCTAATGATATTTGTAAGATGTTTTTTAACATGGTTTCCTAATATCAATTGGAACAATCCGCTATTAGCCGGATTGAGAGCTTCTGTTGATTTGTATTTGGATTTATTCAGAAAAATTATACCTCCTATTGGTGGAGCAATAGATATTTCACCTATTGTTGCATCATTTGTTTTAATTTTTATAAGGAACGGAATAATTATTGTTGCAGCTAAAATTATGGGGTTAGTTTAATGAAAATAATAATATATGGTGCAACAGAAGTGGGCTGCTTGCTTGCCACAGAATTTTTTGAAGACCATGACATCACTGTCATTGATAAAGAAGAAAACAGAACTGATGATTTCGATAAACTTGATATAAGTTTTGTTCATGGCAACGCTACAGACATTTCAATACTAAAAACTGCAGATATATACAATTCTGATGTCTTTATTGCTTGCACGGCACTGGATGAAGCCAATATAGTAGCCTGTTTGACAGCAAAGAAAATTTGCGGGATAAGAACAATTTGCTTCGTTTCAAATGAAGAATACAAAAATTCCATGGAACCAAACAAAACAAGTGATTATCTTGATGATTTCTTCATTGACTACGTAATATGGCCGGAAGAATTACTAACACAGGAATTATTCAGAATAGTAACAGTTGCACATGCACTGGATGTTGAAAATTTTGCCGACGGAAAAGCCAGATTACTTGAATATAAAGTAAAACCCGGTTCAGCAATAGTCGGAAAAATGGTAAAAGACATAGGCTTTACAAAAGATACAATTATTGTTGGGGTAAAAAGAGAGGATATGCTCTTTATTCCTAACGGATTGACTGAAATAAATGAAGACGACAAGCTGATATTTATGGGAACATCACATTCTTTAGATATTCTTGCCGGAACGTTCTTTCACGATAAAGAGAGCGTAAAATATGTTGCAATAATCGGGGGCGGCAAAGTTGGATATATGCTTGCCAAAAGTCTTGAAGTTCTGAAAATTAAGACTAAAATTATTGAAAAAAATTACGAAAGATGCGAAGAATTAGCAGAAAATCTTAATTCAACAATTGTTCTAAACGGAGACGGAACAGACCTAAAACTTTTAAACGAAGAAGATATAGGACTTTGTGATGTAGTAATTTCTGTTACAAACAATGATGAAAGAAACTTGCTATGCTCATTACTAGCCAAGCAAATCGGAGTAAAAAGAGTTATTGCAAGGGTTTCAAAAGTTTTAAATATTCCTTTGTTTGAAAAAGTCGGAATAGATATTGCTGTATCGCCAAAGACTTCGGCTATAAATGAGGTCAAAAACGATATAGATGAAGCTGATGTTGATATACTGGCAACAGTTGAACAAGGGGAAGCAGAGGTTTTGGAAATCACAGTAAGAAACGAATTTGACGGAAAAATGATAAAAGATATCAGATTTCCTGCTCCTGCTATTATCGGTGTAATTCAAAGAAGAAAAAGGGTTATTATTCCTAAAGGAGATACACAACTTAAACAAAAAGATGTGCTTATAATATTTACTAAAGCCGATAGTATTGAGCAAATAAAGGAATTATTCAAGGTAATATAGCATGCGAATAAAATACATTTCAAACTCTTTGGGTTTAATATTAACAGATATAGGAATTGTTACAACATTTCCGGTTATAGTTGCAGCATATTTTAGAGAATGGAATAATTGCTTGGCTTTTCTAACTACCGGTATGTTTGCAATAGTTTTAGGTTCAATTTTTAAACAAATTGATAAACACTATAAAGACGCAAACTATTTAAACGATATTAAACGTTCCGAAGCACTTACCGTAGCATCATTAACATGGATAAATTTTGGAATAGTTGCTTCAATTCCGTTTTTATTTGAAGGTTTCAGTATTACAGACTCGCTATTTGAAGCCGTATCAGGAATAACTACAACAGGAGCAACAATTCTTACCAATTTTGATTTGTCAAGATCATTATTGTTTTGGCGCTCATTTACTCAATGGCTTGGCGGCATGGGAATTATAGTATTGTTCGTTGCAATACTGCCGCAATTTGCCGTTGCAGGACGTCAAATGTTTTTTGCGGAAGCACCGGGGCCAACGGAAGAAAAATTCACACCGAGAATTAAAAATACGGCATCAGCACTATGGATTGTATATGCCGCATTAACAGGATTGTGTGCTTTGTGCCTATGGTGTGCTGGGATGCCGATATTTGATTCTGTTTGTAATGCTTTTTCAACACTTGCGGCAGGCGGGTTTTCCCCGAATCCGAGAAGCATTGGCGGATATAATTCTGAAATCATAATATACATAACAATGTTTTTTATGTTTGTCGCAGGAACAAGTTTTGTTATACAATCAAAAGCACTTGCGAAATTCGATATAAAGCTGTTTTGGAAAAGTGAAGAATTTAGATTTTATCTTAAAGTTATACTCTTTGTTTCTTTTATATTAGCTATTCTTTTGCTATTGGAAAATCATTATACTCCATTACATGCAATGACAGCATCGCTATATCAGGTGCTTTCATTATCGACCTCAACAGGTTCATCAAGTGAAGACTATCACTTGTGGAGTCTTAATGCAAAACTCATTTTATTTTTATCAATGTTCATATCATCCTGCGCCGGTTCTGCCGGTGGTGGTGTAAAAATTACCAGATGGTTGCTGTTGTTTAAGTATATGAAAAACGAAATGTACAAAATTCTTCACCCCAATGCTGTTTTATCTATAAAACTTGACAGAAGAGTAGTTTCTAATGATGTTTTAAAACAAACTTTATTTTTTATGTTTTGTTTCTTTATAATATTTGGTTTATCTGCTCTTTTGATAACTCTAAAAGAGAATAACCTTGTCATAGGTGTAACCTCATCTATTGCATCTTTGGGCGGTGTTGGACCTGCCTTTGGACATATAATAGGACCTATGGGGAATTATTCTACACTTGCCGAATTTACAAAAATTATTCTTATAATAAATATGCTGGTCGGACGTTTGGAAATTATACCGTTTTTAGTCTTATTCCATAAGGATTTTTGGACAAAGGGCTAGGGGTAAATATTATTGTGTTATAATTTCAATATGATTAACCCATATATTATCAATACACATTCCCACGCTAATATGCTTCAAAAAACAAACATTGATGAAGCAATTTCTAATGCGCAAAACGAAAATATTATCACAATAGTTCCATCAAGCTCAGCCGGTGATATTTTTGAGGTTGATAAATTTATACAAAAATATGATGATGTTTACGGATATGTCGGAGTATTTCCTGAAGAGGTAAAAACATTTACTGATAAAACTCTTTTGGACATGGAATCAATTATAAAAAACAACAAAAAAATTATAGGAATAGGCGAAATCGGACTTGACTACTATTGGGATAAAACATATAAAGAATTGCAAAAAGAGGTTTTTATAAAGCAAATTGAGTTTGCAAATCAAATGAACCTGCCGCTAAATATCCATTCAAGAGAAGCTCACGCAGATACTCTTGATATTTTAAAGAAATATAATAAAAACTCAACAGCAATTTTACACTGTTTTTCAGGAAGTTTGGAATTTGCAAAAGAATGTATTAAAGAAGGGATATACATAGCACTCGGCGGGGTTGTAACCTTTAAAAACGCAGTAAAAGCAAAAGAGGTTGCTGCAAATATTCCACTGGAATATCTTTTATTAGAAACCGATGATCCGTATCTTGCACCTGTTCCATTCAGAGGAAAAGAAAATCAGCCAATGTATGTAAAGTTTGTAGCTCAAGAAATAGCAAATCTCAGAAACACAACTATTGATGAAATTGCACAAGCAACAACTCAAAATGCTGAAAGGATATTTAATTTTAATGCAAAATAAAGAAAGACTTGATAAATATCTTACCGATCTAGGCTATTTTGAAACAAAGAGCAAAGCTTCTTCTGCAATTTTAGCAGGAAACGTAAAAATAAACGACGAATATATAACTAAAGCCGGATACCAAATAAATATTAACAAGGAATATAATATACAAGTTAAATCAATGCCCTACGTATCTCGAGGAGGATTTAAGTTAAAAAAAGCTATTGACACCTTCCACCCTAACATTGAAGGTAGAATATGTTTTGATGCAGGGGCATCAACCGGAGGGTTTACTGACTGCTTACTGCAAAACGGCGCAAAATACGTATATGCTGTTGATGTTGGTTACGGGCAACTGGATTGGAAGATTCGCTCCGACAACAGAGTAAAAACAATTGAAAAAACAAATCTAAAAATATGTAATATAAACGATATTTACAATACAGAAGATGAACTTGCAGACCTGTTAGTCAGTGATTTATCATTTATTTCTCTTACAAAAGTTTTAGAAAATTTAAAAAGACTATTAAATCCTGAGTTTCATGAAATGATTTGTCTAATAAAGCCTCAATTTGAAGCTGGGAAAGAAAAAGTTGAAAAAGGCGGAGTTGTTAGAGATAAAAACACTCACAAAGATGTCATAAAAAAAGTTGTTGAATTTGCTAAAAGCCTTGAATATTCCATAAAAGGTTTAACCTATTCTTCAATAAAAGGTCCTGCCGGAAACATTGAATATTTAATCTGGCTTACGACAAATGCTGAAGAAAGCTCCTACGATATAGAAAATATCGTTAACTCAGCATTTGAAAATCTTGCCTAAAAAACAACCTCAAATTTTTTGTTTAAATTCATCTCTATATATTTATAAATATTTAAAATAATTCCGGGCTGAAAGTAATAATTATTATCAGCAGGCGTAATTTTTAACATACCTTGATTTGTATTTACATTTACAACTGTTGCAATAAACGGTTTATTAACAGCCGTAAACAAAATATACCCTGATTTTGACTGTATTTCATCAACATTAAAACGGTTTGCATTGATTGCTGCAAGAGTTAAAAAGAACAAAGACACATTATCAGTATTAAAAACTCGATAACAATTTTCATACGGAATATTTTGCGCAGTAATCAGCGTACTCAGGCTCATTTGTTCTCCATCAGCATAAGAAGGAACAAACGAACATAAAAATATAACTATTGAAATTACAGATAAATTTATTATTCTTGCCATGTTTCACCTACATTTACATCAACCATCAATGGAACTTTTAAAGGTTGTCCCAGCTCCATAGATTTTAGCACCAAATCTTTAACTTTTTCAAGCTCATCTTTATATACTTCTACAACAAGTTCATCATGAACCTGAATAATAAGTTTTGATTTCAAATTATTTATTTTTAACGAATTTTCAAAATCTATCATTGCTTTTTTAATTAAATCGGAAGCCGAGCCTTGCATAGGATGATTAATTGCCGCTCGTTTTGCAAATTCTCTAATCATTGCATTAGGACTTTCAATTTCATTTCCCAAATATCTGCGTCTTCCAAATATAGTTTCAACATAGCCTTGTTTTTCAACCAAAGCAACCATTTCAAGCATATAATCTTTTATTCTGGGATAAGTCTCAAAATATTTATCAATAAAGTTTTCAGCTTCATCTGGCGATATTTTTAAAGCCTTTGCAAGGCCATATTTACTTTGTCCATATACAATTCCAAAATTAACAGCCTTTGACTTATACCTCATATCTTTTGTAACTTGTTCAACAGGAACACCAAAAACTTTTGATGCTGTCAGAGTATGAACATCAATACCTGAATTAAAAGCGCTGATTAAATTAGCATCACCCGATACATGAGCCAAAAGTCTTAATTCAATTTGTGAATAATCGGCAGACATAATTAAACAATTCTGCCTATCTGATGGGACAAAAGCTTTTCTGATTTTATTTCCTTCTTCAGTTCTAATCGGAATATTTTGCAAATTCGGATTTGAAGAGGACAGCCTGCCTGTTGTTGTAACTGTTTGATTATAAGTTGTATGAATTTTATTATCCTTGTTTTCAATCAATGCAGGTAATGCTTCAGTGTATGTTGATTTTAACTTTGAATATTTCCTATAGTCTAAAATCAGGTTAGCAATCTCATATTCTTCTGCCAGAGCATTCAATACCTCTGCACTTGTAGAGTTTTTTGATTTACCACGTTTTTTGGAAGATTTTAAACCTAACTTATCAAACAGAATAGAAGCAACTTGCTTTGGAGAATTTATATTGAAAGCTTCCCCTGCAATTTCATATATTTTATGCTCTAATATTTTTAATTTTTGCTCAAAATCATTAGTCAAATCATCCAAATATTTTCTATCAACAGACACCCCATTTATTTCCATCTGAGCTAAAACATGAGCTAATGGAATTTCTATCTCTGATAATATTTTATTTTCGGAGTCGTCTAATTGCTCCAGCCAATAACCAACCAATTTAAACATTGATTCGACAGTATCTCCGGCATAATCTTTCATAACATCAATATCATTATCTGCTATTGATGATTTTTTGGTATTTGAAACAATTGTCGGCAGAACATGATTAATTTGCTCCATACACTGAATATCAAACTCATTATTTGCGTTTGAATTCTTTATATAACAAGCAAGCATTGTATCATATACTATTGCTGATACTGATAAACCAAGAGTTTTCATAACACAAGTAACAGTTTTTGTATCATGAACTACCTTTTTGATATTATTATCAGAAAACAAATCCTCTAAATTTTGCCTTATATATTCAATTGACAACTGATTTTCAATATTATGATTTAAAGGAATATAATATACGCACGTTGCCGAATTACTATCATTTTTTAAATCAAACAAAGCTTTATATTCAGAATTATACCCAATAGCAAGGCCGTAAGTTTTTATATTAACAGCATTGACAATTTCAGCAAACACACTTATTCCAAAAAGTGATTGTTTTTTTAGTACTCTAATCATATCCCCAAAATCTTGGGAATCTGTTATCAATTTTGTTTCATACTTAAATTCAACTTTATTAACCTCTGATTGAACAGCTTGAGCAAACAATCCCAATTGCCCGTTTGCCAAATCATTTTCTGAAAACAAAGATAATTGAGGAATATCGGTCTGAGCAGTCTTTACAATATCTTTAGAACGATTAACAATTGCATCTTTATTAAAAAGTTTCAAAATAAATTCAATATTTTTTAAAAAGCTGTAAAACTGCATCGAGCGAAGGAAATCTGTAACATCCGAAATCTTTGGTAATTCAATCTTTGTACTGTCAAAATCGAAAGGCACATCAACATCTTGTACAATTGTCGCAAGATATTTACTCATTTTTGCAGCTTCAATACCACTTTGGAGTTTTTCTTTTAAAGATTTACCATCAACCTTATCTATATTTGCCAAAACATTATCAACGGTTTTAAATTCTGACAAAAGTTTTACAGCGGTTTTTTCGCCAATTCCCTTAATTCCCGGTATATTATCAGAAGTATCACCTCTCAACGCTTTGTAATCAATAACCTGATTTGGATAAACGCCAAGTTTTTCATAGACTTTATTCCAGTCATACTCAACTAAATCACCCTTTGATGGAATAATCACTTTTATGCAGCCATTTTCTCTGATAAGTTGAAAAGAATCCTGATCTCCAGTTAAAATATAAACCTTATGTCCAAGATCACATGCCCTTTTTGAAATAGTACCTATGACATCATCAGCCTCAAACCCTTCTTTTGTATAAATAGGGATATTAAACGCTCTTAACCCCTCATATATAAGTTCCATCTGAACTCTCATAGGATCAGGCATAGCTTCACGATTTGCCTTATATTCGCTGTATTCTTCAGTTCTAAAAGTATGATGAGAAACATCAAAAGCAACACCGATAGCATCAGGCTTCAAATCCTTGTTTTTCAAAAGGTCAAATATCGCTTTAAAAAACCCATAAACAGCCCAAGTAGGAGTTCCGTCTTTTGTCTGCATATTAGTACGTTCAAGCGCATAATACTGACGAAACGCCAGCGCATGTCCATCTATTAAAATTAATGTTTTTTGCTCTCCCATTCATACCCCTTTAGTACATTTTTACATAAAAAACTAGTCTTTGCAATTATTATAAATTCTGTTTTTTGCAATTTCAAAATAATTTTTATCAGCTTCAATACCTATAAATTTTCTGTTTGTATTCAGGCACGCGACACCTGTTGTACCTGAGCCCATTGTAAAATCCAAAATAATATCACCTTCATTAGAGTATGTCTTAACAAGATATTCCATAAGTTCAAGAGGTTTTTGTGTCGGGTGAAGATTTGAAGTTAAGACATCACGCTTGAACTGAACAATTTGCAGAGGATATCTTTTCCCTGTATCTTTATATTCATAAGGTTTTTTTGTACCGCCATCAACAAGCAAGCCTAATTTTCCGTCTTTTATTTTATTTGAGCGTTTTGGACCTGCATAATCTGACATTTGCGGGTTATAAGTACACTGTTTTTTATAAAATACATTTATAGTTTCAATAACTTTTGCCGGACGCTTTTTTAACTGAAAAATATTTGTTGCTCTTTCTTTTTGCCAGTATATATCATATTTGTATTCTTCAATATTTGAAATTCGCAAATAGCTGTTAAAAGGCTCATTTCCAAACAACAAAACAGGAGTAGTGTCTTTTCTTAAAGCCTTTATACAATTCCACATATCATCAAATGGTATAACACAATCCCATGCACAAGCCGTTGTACCATAGGGGATATCCGTAATCACAGCATCAACCTTAATCCCAGTTGATATAAGCTTGCGCATAACCTCAATACAATCCCCGTTATAAAGCGAAAAACTTTCCTTCATAGATTAATTATATTACAAAATTACTGCTTCCCGCAAATCTTTCTTACAAAAGTCATAAAATTAGGACTTTCTTTATATGCCTCTTTTTCCAGCAAATTATCATAATAGTCGGAAAACGGATTTAATAAATTTAAAGTTGAAGTTTTGGGATAATTCAATTGAGCTTGATAATAAAGCTCTGCTTTTTGTTCTTCACTGGGAGATAGCTTACCCTTTTCTTTGATAACTTTGTTGTAATGAGCCTCATCAATTACAATAGGAATATCATCAAAAGAACAATCCTCATTATTCAAAAGCAAATATATTGCAGTTACATAATCTTTTAAATTAACATCAGCACCAATCAGCGAAAGAGTTTTATTTTCATACATTCCGGTTTTGTCATTATTTATATCATTATAAACCTGCTCAATTTCAAACCTGCCTTGCGGAGTATCTATAAATTTGGAAGAATTTTTCATAACTGCATAATTTAATTTTTTGACTCCATTTTCACTTCTTGCAATAGTTTCATACTGTTTTGCATGAACAAGCTCATGTTTCAATAACTTAATAATCCTCCTCCTTGAAATAGGATCTTTTAAAACATTCTTATTTATTACAACCTCTCCTGATATTGGGGAGCATAAAGCCCCCATAACACCTGTAGTCATTGTATAATCAACTAATTTTGCATCAGTTGATGTATTAATCTTTATAAAATCCTTCTTAAGTTTTTCATATCTTGAGTCAAAATTCCGGCTAAACAAATATTCAAGACCACCATACAAAGCTAACGCACCACCTATAAGCCAAGGGAAAACTTTTTTAAAAGATTTTGCCGCAGCCTGTAAAATTTCAGTTTGCCCCGTCTTTTTTAACTTACGCATTTTATGTATAGTATAAAACTCATAAGGTAAAACAGCTAAGCCGGCAGAAATAAAAGCCGTATTAGACCAAAGATATTTTGATATAAAATCACCTTTTTTCTGAACCTCTACAGCCTTTTCAACATCTTTGACAAATTTATCGGCAGAATAACTTGTATCAATATAAGCATTGACATCCTTACCCTTAAAACTGACTAATTTAGTTCTATTAATATTTGAATCTTGATTAATTCTTAAAAGCATATTCTACCTGCGAATATAAAAACACGAAAATATTATTTTTTGCACAAAAAATAACCGACTTGAATATTAAGTCGGTTACACTAAATAATCTCGTCTTATTATGCTGAAATACCTTCTGATTTTTCATCTTTGGTAGGCAATTTAACAACCTCTGCGTTATTACGATTTTTTACCATTTCAGCAGTTACAACAAACTTGTCAAGATTTTCCTTTGTAGGAACATCATACATAACATCAAGCATGATTTCTTCAACAATTGAACGTAAAGCTCTTGCACCTGTCTTACGCTTGATAGCCTCTTTTGCAATCATATCAACGGCTTCCGGTTCAAATTCCAAATCAACGCCATCCATTTTTAACAGTACCTGATACTGCTTTAAAACAGCATTTTTCGGTTCAGTTAAAATCATTTTTAAAGTTTTTTCGTTTAACTGATCCAATACTGCATAAACCGGTACACGACCTATAAACTCAGGAATTAACCCAAATTTTAACAAATCTTCAGGTTGAAGTTTTTTAAGCATTTTTGCTGCAGCAGCTTCTTTCTCAATTTGAGTTAGAGGAGCTTTTGCACCAAAACCAACCGATGTACCTTCACCAGCTCTGCGCTCAACGATTTTTTCCAAACCTACAAACGCACCACCTACAATAAACAGGATATTACTTGTATCAATTTCAATAAATTCCTGATGTGGATGTTTTCTGCCGCCTTGTGGTGGAACGTGAGCAACAGTACCTTCAATCATTTTCAAAAGTGCTTGTTGTACACCTTCGCCCGATACATCACGAGTAATTGATGTGTTTTCGCTCTTTCTTGAAATTTTATCAATTTCATCAATATAAATAATACCACGTTCAGCTTTTGCAGAATCAAATTCAGCGTTTTGATATAAGCGCAATAATATATTTTCTACATCATCACCAACATATCCTGCCTCTGTCAATGTAGTTGCATCTGCAACAGCAAACGGCACATCCAACATTTTTGCAAGAGTTTGCGCCAATAAAGTTTTACCTGAACCGGTCGGACCGACAAGTAATATGTTTGATTTTTGAATTTCTACATTATCTTTGTCTTTATCTTTATTATGTTTTAAACGTTTGTAATGATTATAAACAGCAACAGACAAAACTTTTTTGGCATCATCCTGACCAACAATATACTGGTCTAAATATTCTTTGATTTCATGCGGTTTTGGGATAGCTTTTTCAGTTTTTTCAGAAGCATCACCATCTATAGAAGCCTCTTTATCTTTACCGTCTAAAAACTCTTCATCAAGAATTTCATTGCAAAGCTCTACACATTCATCACAGATATAAACCTCAGGACCTGCAATCAATTTTTTGACCTGATCCTGCGTTTTACCACAAAATGAACATTTTAATTTATCATCATTTTTTGACATTTATGTCTCCAATATTAACTATTTTATTACGTCACGTGAAATAACTTTATCAATCATACCGTATTCTAAAGCTTCCTGAGGAGTCATGATATAATCTCTATCAGTATCTTTTTCAATCTTTTTAATAGATTGACCTGTATTTGAAGCTAAGATTTCATTCAAAGCTTTTTTAATTCTGATAATTTCAGCAGCCTGAATTTCAATATCGGTAGCTTGACCTTGAGCGCCGCCTAAAGGCTGGTGAATAAGAACTCTTGAATGCGGAAGAGCCATCCTCTTGCCTTTAGCACCTGAAGATAACAAGAATGCACCCATTGAAGCTGCCTGTCCTAAACAGATTGTAGAAACATCAGCTCTAATATGCTGCATAGTATCATAAATTGCGAATCCGGCTGTTACAGAACCACCCGGACTGTTTATATATAGCATAATATCTTTTTCCGGATTTTCACTATCCAGTAATAATAACTGAGCAACAACCAAGTTAGCTACCATATCATCAATAGCTGTTCCCAAGAAAATAATTCTTTCTCTTAATAATCTTGAGAAAATATCAAAGGATCTTTCACCTCTGCTGGATTGCTCAATAACTACAGGTACAAAACTCATGATTTAATTCCCTTTCTTATTTATAATAATTATAACTATATTTGTCTAGGCTTCAATCGGCTGTTTATCTGATTTAACTTCAACATATTCAATTTTGTTATTTGATATTAAATAATCTCTTACCTTATCATTAATAATTTGTTGAGACATTGTCGAAATAAAATCAGGATTTTGACCGAATTGTTTAAGCAAATCTTGTGGCTGCACGCCATAAGCACCTGCCATTTGTGATATTTTTGTTTGAAAATCAGCTTGTTCAACTTTAACATCTATTTCTTTAGAAATTTTGTCTATTATTAAAGAATTTTTTATTCTTTCAGTTGCATCTTTAGCAAGATTTTCATTAAGCTCTTCAGCATTTTGGGATTGAATAAATGTATTCCAATCAATACCCTGATATGATAATCTTTGTTGATATTCCATTTTTAAAGATTCAATTTCCCTGTCTATCATATTTTGAGGAATTTCAACACTTGATGAATCAATGACTGTTTTGAATACTGAATTTTCCGCATTTATTTTCTTGATATTTTCATATTGAGTATCCACATAAGATTTGATATCAGCTTTTAATTCATCTACAGTTTTAAACTGAGAATTTTTAGAAACAAACTCATCTGTTAATTCTGGCAACACTCTGGTTTTAATCTCATTTAACTTAATATGAAATACTGCCGGTTGACCTTTTAATTTTTCATCATGATAATTTTCAGGGAAAGTAACATTGATATCAAACTCTTCTTTGATATTATGACCAACCAACTGTTCTGCAAAACCCGGAATAAAGTTTGAATGAGCCAAGTCTAAAGTATAATTCTTAGCAGAACCTCCCTGTATAGCCTCACCATTACATGTTCCGTCAAAATCGAAAACAACTAAGTCAGAGTCATTTGAAGGTCTGTCTAAAACCAACTCTAATGAAGCATGTTGAGTCAAGAAATTATTTAAGGCAGTATCAAAAGCAGTTTTATCTTCTTCCGGAATTTCTACCTTAACCGCTAAATCCTTGTAAGCTCCCAACTTAACCTCAGGCCTTGTTTCTACCTCAAATGTAACCTCAACATCTTTTCCAGTTTCAAATTTATAATCAGTTATAGCAGGTTGAGTAATAACGTCAAGCTTGTTATCATAAATTACCTGTCCTAAATATTTTGGCAATAACATTTCCAAAGCTTCTTGCTGAATTCTGTCAACACCGACATGACGTTCAACAACAGCTCGAGGAGCTTTACCTTTTCTAAAGCCATCAATATTAACATATTGAGCAATTTTACCTGCTGCAGTATTGTAGGCACTTGTTGCTTCTTTTGCAGGGATTGAGATAGTTACACTATAAATATTGTCTTTTACATTTGTTAATTTTGTTTCCATAATAATATCCTTTATAATTCTACATGTAATTCTTGTAAAATTTTACCTCAAAAAAGAATAAAATCAACTCATACAAATATATTAGCAAGAGTTTTAATAAAAATAACAAGAAATACTTGCATTGAAAATATGTTTATGCTTGACTAAATACATAGCCGAGAGATTCCTCTTCATCTTGGTTAAGGTAAATTAACAAGCGGCGGTTAGTTTACTGACAAGTATAAAAAAGAAAGAAGGAAATTTTAAAATGTTAAAAATCAGATTAAAAAGATTGGGTGCAAAGAAAACCCCTACCTATAGAATTATCGTAATCAATTCAACTACAAAAAGAGAAGGTCGTCCTATTCAAGAATTAGGACATTATAACCCTAAAACTAAAGTTATGAAGCTTGATAAAGCATCAGCTTTGGATTGGATTTCAAAAGGCGCTCAACCTACAGAAACGGTTGCATACTTAATCAAAAATTGTAATGATGACGGTTCCTTAAACTATGTAAAAAAAGAAACCGTAAAACTTTCTAAGAAAGCATTAGCAAAAAAACAAGCTGAAGAAGAAGCAGCTGCAAAAGCAGCCGAAGAAGCTAAAGCGGCAGCAGAAGCAGAAAAAGAAGCTCCTGCAGAAGTTACAGAAGAAACACCTGCTGAAACTACAGAAGCTTAATTACAAAATGATAACTATAAAAAGAACCGTCTTGTCATATAAGATGGTTCTTTTTTATTAATATTCTCTTAACAAATTTACAAATAACAATTTATACGATACAATTAAGACATGGAAAATATGAATTTGAATGAGAAGATAAACGAGCTAATCGTTTTGATGGCAAAAGAGACTAACAATATTGAAAATTACCACAAATTGTCTGAATTATACCTTCAGCAAAAAGATTATGACAAAGTAATGTCAGTTCTTGACAGCTTGCTTGCAATTAAGCCTGATGATGTACAGGCTCTTGTGGGTATGGGTACAATGTGGTTTTATGAAAGAGATTTCAGAAAATCACTTTCATATTACAACAAAGCTTTAGAGGTCAATCCTAAAAATTTCCTTATATACTACAACATAGGAAATGTTTTTGCTGAATGGAAAAATTTTGACAAAGCATTATTCTACTATAACAGAGCAATCGACTTAAATGCTTCTAACCCTGAAATATACAATGCCATAGCATTGTTGTATCAAGATATTGAGGACTATGTAGAAGCAAAAGCATATTATGAAAAAGCGCTGTCATTAGACCCTGAAAACGTAAATTCATTAATAGATTTGGGTAATGTTTGTTTCAAATTGTTTGATTATGAAACAGCATTGAAATTATTCAAGAAGGTATTTGTATTAAATCCTGATAATGAATTGATTGCTGTGTGTATCGCAAACTCTTTAACATTGTTAAAAGACAAAGAACAAGCATATTCATACTACGAAAAAGCACTGTCTATGACTGATGACAAATACAAAATTTATATTTGCTATGCCATCTCAATGACTGAATTTAAAGAATATGAAAAAGCAGAAGATATGTTTAAAAAGGCTGTATCCTTTGACGAAAATTCTCCTAATGCCTATATCTTGCTTGCTAATTTATATACTAGCACCAATAGAGTTAAAGAAGCGATCGATTTGTATAAAAAATCAATACAGGTTGCACCAAATGATGCAGAAACATATATGCTTTTGGGAAATGCTCATTATCTTGATAATGACATTGAGCAGGCAATATCTTCATACAAAGCCTCTATTGAACTATCACCGGAAAATGACGAATATAGACTTGTATATAGTCAGGTAGTTGAAGATTACGTTAAATCCGTACACGGAGTTGCTTAATGCACAACAAAAAAATCAGCATTGAAGAAAGACTTGTATCAGCGATAACTTATTTTACAATGGGTTGTGGCGGTGTTTTGTATTGTATATACGCATATTTTAGAAAGAAAAAGATTACATCATTTTTAAGATACAACATTTTTCAATCAATATTTTTATCCTTACTATATTTTTGTATAGCAATGGCAATCGGACTTGTCATGACATTTTTATCTTATATCCCGGGTATAAAATATTTGGTTGCACAGATATCTTTCTGGCTAAATAAAGCCTTCATCGGGGAATACTCATTTTTGCAAATTATTGTTTTTGGAATTGTACTATACGCAAGCTTTATATCTCTGCTTGGGAGAATACCAAGAATTTATTGGGTTTCAAAAATTATAGACCAACAAGTAAACTAAAAAACTATGCTTTTAATTGTCCAAACATATTTTGAGCATAATCGGCAGAACGACGATATGCATCTGTTTCAATCGCATTTGTCAAATATTCTACTGAGTTGACGGGAGGATAATTTTTAACAGCATTTAACCATTGATAAGTCAACATAGCAGCGGGAGAATTTTTTGGAATTTTTATTTCTGTTTTTTTCTTATCTGCCCAAAAAGAATGCGCAAAAGATTTTTCTACAAAATTATTTAATTGTTTCTCTTCTTCAGAATTCCTTGGCTTTCCATGTGTCCATGCCTTGATGATTTCTTTTTCACCAATACCTTCTGTTTGACGCATCAACATATGCTGTTGCGCATGAATTAACTCATGTGAAAGCTTCTGTATTATCAATCTTTTTTTATCATCAATTGTTGTAGGAACCATCTCAATTGAATCGTATCCGTAATTTTTTCGAACCTGTGCATTTTTAACAAATTCTTCTGCCATATCCTTTGTAGCAAATAACGGAGATTGAGTTTTTGGATCGACAAGAACAATCTTTTTACCGGCTTTTGTTCCTACAATTTTATAGTCGCTGCACACCAAATCAGACGCACATAAGCTTACCTCATGTCTATAAAAATTGTAACCTCCGCCACGACCATCATTATAAGAATCGACAATTTCTAACTTAGGATTTATATCAAGTTTTAAGTTTTTGCATATATCATTAAACTCTTTATTCAACTGCTCTTTTGGCATTATTGAATATAATTTATCCAAATCACTTTGCATAACAGAGCCTGAACAAAAGGCAACATTAGAACGACTAATATTATTTTGCGGATAAACATTTTGTTTATAGTTATAGAAATTTATCGAATTAATTTTCATACTCTTTATAAAACATCAAACAAAAAATATTGTTATTTTATTAAGAAAAATAACGAAAAATAACAAAAAACATAGCTTGACATAGGGTTATTCTTGTTGTTTTATAGAATAGTACACTTGTCGAAATTATTCGTGCTGAGAATTTTTATAAGTGAACAATAAGATAAAGCAAGGACGTATGATTTCGTTGAAATTAGTCCTGTCATAACCGGAATGCGTAAGGGTTTTGGATTATGATCTTTATCGCTGTAGTACTTAATTAAAGGAGAAAAAAATGCCTACAATTAACCAACTTGTACGCTCAGAAAGAAAAAAGCTGCAAGACAAAACAAAATCTCCTGCTTTGATGAATTGTCCTCAAAGACGTGGAGTATGTACAAGGGTTTACACAACAACCCCTAAAAAACC
>CACXCI010000108.1 GCA_902766105.1 uncultured bacterium | reverse complement strand
TTTGACAGGATGTTTGGTGAAAATAGGTTGCGTGTCGGAGAGCTGTTCTCCGTTATCAACGGGCAAAACAAATTAAATGCTAACAATAATGTAATCGAAGGTAAATTCGGCGCTGACAGAATTTCTGCTATCGCTGCATAATCTTTGACGATATAGCTCCTCATAAAGCCCAGCTTGCCGGTTTTATGGGGCCATTATGCAAGACGCAGTACGTTAATACAAAGTAGACGTATCAAGATAACTTTGTAAGGTTTAGAGTTTCCTTTAAATAAAACCTAGGATTGATTTGTCGGGTTTCAGTTACTTTCCTGAATCAGTCGAGAAAATAAGTAAATACACACGTAGATATTTATTTTTATCCATTTTGGACAGGGGTTCAACTCCCCTCGTCTCCACCATTTAGACTAAGGTCAAGAGCCTTGACCAAATAAAAACAGAATAAAGCCCGTTTTGTCGGGCTTTTTTAATGCGTAATTTTTTCGGAGAGTGGTTTTCAAAGAATATCTTTAAATTCTCTACCTCAAATCTCCCCAAATTCTCTGTTTACCTTTTACCTAGACCAAAATTGAGCTTTTAAATATTAAATTAAACAAAATATATTCAGTTTCTATATATTGTGTTAAACAATCAAATTACTCATATTTCAATTTTATTTACCTGTTTATGGTTAGAGAAAATAGCAAAAGCTGAATTTTTTGATATAATAAAGCTACAGAGAAACACATCTGTTTCATTTGGAATAAATGAACATTTCAAAGAAAGATATAGTTTATTTCCTGAAGATGTAATGAGCAACGTAGCTAAGATATAAATTCTCATAAGCATAAATAAAAATAGATTATCGACAAGACAAAATGCAATAGAATAAGCAGGAGGTAAATATAGATGCAATTAATATATTTATGGATTAAAAGCTATAAAAATATAAATGAGTTGGGGGCTGTCTTAAATTCTAATTTTCAAGAAAAGGATAAAACAGTTTATGAAAATAATAAAATAATTGTGAAATTAAAAGAAACAAATTCAATAAATATATTTCAAGAAAATTTAAACATAAAAACTATAGTTGGTTCAAATGGTTCAGGAAAAAGTAATTTTTTGTCTGCATTAGCCTCAGTATTGCGAAACGGTTATACTCAAACAACAGAAGATTATTTTGATTTTACACCACCAGATGAATATTTTTTACTTTATAAAGACAAGAACGTTTATAAATATAAATCTAAAAGTAACAACATAGAAGTGTTTATTGATGATAAAAAAATAAATCCTGAAAAAGACGAAACTATTGTAAAAAATGCATTGTTTTGTCCTTTTTTAAGATTAAGAGATGACACATTTTTGACATTCCCACAAGATGAGCATATGTCCGATATAACTTCAAAAAAAGTAGACAATTATTTTTATTATGATAGATTTCGAACTTACGATACATCTCATTCATTACGTGAATTGTTTGATAAAAATAAAAATTTAAACAACAAATTAAAAATGTTGAGTGGTAGCAATAAATACCTTATTTTTGATTACATAGGCTATGAGCTTGATATTGCGGAAGAATTTGAATGGTTAAACAGGCAGCTTAACATTAAAATCCCCATATATTATCAAAAATCGAATATTAACTATGATGAAAAATGGAATTTGGTGGATGCATTAGTTAAATCAAATATTTTTATTATGCAGCATCCGAAAACATACAATAATATAGATAATTTTCTAAATATTGTTGTTTCAAACGGTTGTTTTATGTTTTTATTAATAAAATTAGCAGATTTATTTTGTTCGCAAGAGGGTAATGAGAATATTATCAAATTCAAATGGTTAAAAAAGACAGTGGATAACATTCTTTTATATGAAAATGATGTTCCTATTAATTTAAATGAAATAAATATGCCCCGAAAACATGAAGAATTATGCAAATTTTACAAAGATGTGCAAAAACAATTTAATAAATGCAAAAGTGATAAATCAATAAAAATTCCTAAAAAGTTAAAAGAAGATTTAACTAATTTCTTAAAAGCTGCGATAAAATTAGAAAATGATTTACTTAACAATCAATGTGAATTGTTTGCTACTTTAAGAAAAAGAAAAAACCGTAATATTTATTTGCCTAATAATAAATTTTTACGTTTAGTTAAATATAAAAGCTTAAATAAAGAATTGAAATTTCTAAATGATTTAGGAATATTCAAACAAAGTTTCTACAAAAAGACTAATAACGATGATGTATATTCTTTTTATGATTTAAGTACCGGTGAACAAAGGATATTACGTTTCTTTGGCGATATTTTATCTGTAATAAATCAAGACATTGATATTTTGATGTTTGACGAAATGGACTTAAGCTGGCATCCTGAATGGCAGAGAAAAATGGTATACTATATTACTGACTTTTTAGAAAATTTAAGTTTGGATAAATCAATTAACATAATATTTACCACCCACTCTCCATTTATACTTTCTGATATGCCAATAGACAATGTCATTATGTTATACAGAGATGATGAGGATTATACACGAATATACAGAACTGTTGACAATACTTTTGGGGCAAACATTCATGACCTTTTTAATAATAACTTTTTTTTCAATGATTGTAATGGAATTTGTACAATGGGAGAATTTTCAAAAAAATATATACAAAAAATTCAATCCCAATTATCTAATATATCAGATAATGAAGTATCACCAGAAAAGATATATGAAATAGAACAAAAAATAAAGATAATTGGTGAACCGATTATCAGAGAAACTCTACTTGCAAAACTATATTCAAATCCAATGGTACAGAAGTATAATAAGCCAGAAAAATTATATATTGAAAATTTAAAATTAAAAGAAGAATTAGGAAACTACAAAAAGGATATTGGATGAAAAAGCTTGATTTAAGTAAATTAGATGAAATAAAATATAAACATTTTGATTATTGTTCAAAACTTCCGGAAGTGCAGAATTTATGCGAAACTGACAAAAAGTTACTTTTTATAGAAAATCCTTTTGCTGATAATATGGAATGTAATCCTATTTATCAAGAAAATTTTAGTAATATAAATCTAATATCACAGTATGAAAAATTCAGAAAATATAAGAAAACTATTTGGAATGGTGTAGATTTAATCAAAATGTTAAATATTAAAGTTTGTCCATATTGCGGAATGAACTATTTTTCTGCAGTTAAGAAGAAAAAGAATGGAGAGGTAGTTAATGTTGCTACATTAGATCATTATTTACCTAAAGAAAATAATAAAATGTTAGCTTTAAATTTATATAATTTAATTCCCTGTTGTAAAAATTGTAACACTACATTTAAAGGAACAGCTGTAAATCCCATAATTAATCCGTATTTTTTGTCTGTAGAAGAAAATATAAAATTTAAAATGAATTTTTATGATATAAGCGGCACGTTAGCCATTGATAATACTGCAAAAGATAATTTAAATTCTATAACAGAAAATCACCTCAATATTTTATCATTAAACGAGCGATATAACTATTTTAAAAGCATTGTTCTAAGTATTTATAAGAAGAAACTTGCTTGGAATGAAACATATATAACGCAGTTATCAAATTTTAAAGAAATAAATTTATCAAAAGAACAAATTAAAGAAATGCTTTTAAGACAAGATTTATTTAATATAAATGAACCTTTTATTAAAATTAAAACAGATATATGGGAACAGTTGTCATAAGTGTTTATATACGTTCAAAATTATTAAATATCAGACTTTATAAGATTTATAATATAAAATCCCATTTTTTCAATAGTTTCTTTGGAATATAAAGTTGTTAAATCGCCTTCCGGTGACATTTTTACTGGGATTATTTCATCAATTGGAATTTGGGTAATAATTAGGTTTATTGTTTGAGTGTCAGTAGATTCTAATCTTGCGACACAATCTGCACCAAAACGAGGGATAATGTATTCAACAATAACTTGTTCGCATCTGCTTTCATCAATTTCGATACTCAAGTCAGGCAAAGTATCATTAACTTTTCCGGTTTTAATCTCGTGTTCATTTGCCCAAGCTACAATTTCTTTAACCAAATCAGAGTTTACGTTGTCTGAAACTTTAATTGAATCAAAATCGAAATCGCATTTATCCGCAATCTCATCCGTTGTGGTAATAGTTTTGATATTCAATTCTTTGGCGAGTTCTGATAATTGCGCATTAGTGTCCTGAAGTGATACATAAAAATCCTCGCCAAATAAATTCTTATAATATTCAGCAATTTCTATTGCACCATTTTTATCACCATCAGAAAGTTTTTTTGCAATTTCTCCGTTTGCACCGGACAAACAAATCAGACCCTCTTTGTATTGTTCTAGAATATTATGGTTTATGCGAGGTTTAATAATATAACCTTTTGTCATCGCAATAAAAATTAATTTGCAGAGGTTATGATACCCTTTTTGATTTTTGACAAAAAGGTTAATGCAATAGAAATTCGTATTATATTCTTCTATATCGCCATCACAAATATAAAGTTCCGCTGCTTTCATACCATTAGAATAATCTGTGCTCATATTCATAACCCTCCGATTAATTCCATTCTATTTGCAAAACCTCAATTTGCAAATCTTCAATCAGGTCTGCAATATTGCCCATATAACAGTTATATTCCTGATTGGTCGTTGATCCGTCTTCGAGAACTAAAACCTTTTTTATTTTGGGATTTTTGGAATTTATTTTACCGATAGAGTAAAAATCATTCACCAATTTTTCTTTATCCATGCTTTGATAAAGTGTTTGAATTTCTAAAATCGCATGTAGTAAAGTTTCATTTGAGCAATGAGGCTTAATCTGAACTATAAATAGCTCATTAGCCTCTTTTTTGAATGACAAAATATCGATTTGACCCGCCATATCAGTTTCAAAATTATTTAAAGGAACTGATATATCAATAATTTCTCCAAAATTATTTTGAAGAGAATTCCTTTCAAAGATTTTTACAAATTCTGAAGTTTCAGAAGAAATTTTCTTATTTGTATAATATGACTCTTTTCTTGTTATTTGCTTAATTTCGGTAAAATTATCTTTTTGAATAAATTTATTTTCATACAAAAATTCAGCAACGACTTCGTTATAATCCCGTTCAGTATCTGTGGTTTTGCCAGTTCTTTGGACTGTATCCGATAAATAAAACGTGTTAGCGCAAACGAAATCCTCTTTTGTCCAACCGGCATAGTCGACAATGTCATTCCCTGCCATATTAATAATTTGTTCTTCTGTATATTCCATAGCTTATACCCTTCTTTAATTTACCGGTATAACTACAATTTGCAGTTCATTAAGAATTTTAGTTACATTCGGGCGATTCTCTTGGTATTCTTTATAAGCATTTGAACCTTTCAAAAGAACTAACACTTTTTTAATTTGCGGATTTTTAGATGATATTGGAGAATCTTCTTTTGAATAAAAATCATTCACCAACTTTTTCTTATCAATTGTTTGGTAATGGGTTTGGATTTTTAATGCAGCACTTAATAATGTGTTTTCTGAATAATTCGGCTCAAATTCAATTAGGTAGAGTTCATCTGTATCTTTTTTGTATGTAATAAGGTCAACAACACCGGCTTTGTCATCAGGATAATTTCCAAGTTCTATTTCAGATTCAATAATCGTACCGAATTTTTTTTCAAGATGTAGTGATAAATAACAGGCTGCCGGAGAAAATTTTGTATGCACTGGATATGGTGCTTTTTTCGTAATTTGTTTTACTCCAGTAAAATTATCCTTTTCGATAAATCCGTTCTCAAGTAAAAATGCTCCAACAACTTCTGTATAATCTTCGTTGGTATCTGAGGTTTTACCAATTCTCGAAGCAGATTCAGATAACCAAAAAGTATCTGCCCCCATAAAATCGTTTTTAGAATCAAGATCCTTTATCCAGTTTCCGTGTTCTGCTATGTCAGTTCCTGTCATTTCAACAATTTTTTCTTTTGTGTAATCCATAATTTTTTACCTCCAATTTTTTATCATATTCGTATTTTAATATTTATATGTGTCAAATATGGACGTATTATTTTTACTTATATGTAATGTCTCTAAATTATAGATTTGTCAAGACTTTTTGCAGATATTCTTTATATTTTTTCTTCAATTCTTTTGGCGCAATTATTTTTACAGTATCACCCCATTTGAAAAGATTCCAAATGATATGCTTATCTCCGCTTGCTTTAAAAGTGACAGTATAGCTGCCATCTTTTTCCCACTTACCCTTTTGAGTCGGATGGAAATTATAATTTGAGGCATCTTCTGCTGCGGTAGTATCAAAATTTAGTTTCACATTATAGATTTCGCCCTGAAAAACGCCAAAGGATTTTTTCGCAAATTCTCTTAAATCAAAGCCGTTTGAATCAAACTTTTTATTGGTTAATTTTAAATTTTGGAATCTGTGTAAAAGGTAAGTAAACGGCTCACCACCTTTATTATCCTCTATTGCAACAAGATAAATCTTTTCACCAAATAATAAGCCCAAAGGTGATAAGATTTTTTCTTTATCGTTGTATTTTCCGGATAATTTAAAACCACCCCTAATCGCTTCACGAATAGTAGATATTGAATCCAAATCAATTTTATAATTTGGAGATTGCTTAACAGCATAACCTTCACAATTAAGGATAAATTCGATTTCTTGCTCAAGACTGTTGAGTTTCTTTTGATTCAGAGTTTTTATTTTATTTGTAATTGTCGATAAATCTTTCTTGGAAATTTTATCGCAATTTTGTTTTAATTTTTCTAATGTAGCAATTTCATCTTTTGAAAAAGATACCAATTCATTCATTGAATAATTTATAAAACCCCAGCGTTTTACTCTTGAAGCTGTCGGTATTTCACCAACTTGCGGAAGCAAATTAAGTACACTATCCCTCATTCTTTCCGCGGTTCTTCTTGATACATCAAACTCTTCTTGAATATCATTCAGAGAAACTCCGGCAACTTTAGATTGCATCAGAATTATAAGTTCAATTATATCTGTTACTCTTGAGTATCTTGGT
>CACXCI010000107.1 GCA_902766105.1 uncultured bacterium | reverse complement strand
CTTTCACGGTGTAGACAGCGATTCGAATTCGCTTGGGGGTACCATATTATTATAAGACGCCAATGAGGCGTCTTTTTTAATGAATAGGCTTGAGATTTCAGCGGTTCGAAAATCGTTTGAATAGTACATCAAACCTTTAGGAAAAATTAATTTCTGTAATCTTTGTTTTAAATCTAAATCCCCATTTTCCCATATTGTATCAATATTACAAATTGCCTTGCATGCGTATTTAAGACATTTTGTTAAATCATCAATTACGGCGTCAGCTTCACGTAAACGAAACTCTTGCTCTTGTATTTCCTCTGCAAGTTGCTCTGTTTTAAACTTATAATCCTCTTCACTTATTGTTCCATCCAATCTGAAATCAATTAACTTACTTTTTCTATTTTTAAGTTCAATTAACTTGTTTTGCACCTGCTTTTGACTGTTTAACCTTATTGATAACTTTTCGTTATAGACATCTTTTACCGTTGCTTCAAATAAATTAAGTAAATCACGTTCAGGTTTTATAAACTTCAAGTAATCTACAAATATTTTTTCTAATTTTTCTTTTCTTATTCTGAAATTAATACAACAATCCTTATGATGACAGTGATAATAAGCATATCTTTCTTTTCTTCCTTTAGATTTACTTCCTGTTAATGGTTGGTTGCAATTAGGACAGGTAATGAACTGTCTTAAAGGAAATTCGGGATTATTCCTCTTGTAAGCGGTAATAACAGGCTTTTTGCCATTCAATATATCCTGTACTTTTTTAAATTCTGCCTCAGAAATAAGTGGTTCGAAAATTCCTCTAATGGGTTCTTCCGCCCATTCCTTTTTATAAATATAACCACTATAAATTGGATTTTTAAGCAAGCGACATAATCTATTTGTGTTAATTTTTAAACCATCATCAGCCATTATTTTAATTATTTGTGTCTGCTGATACAAACCAGTTGAAAAAAGTTTAAAAATCTTTTTTATATGATGAGCTGTTTTTGGGTCAGGCTCAACATTCCCGTTTTTCATTAAATAACCAATAGGAGCTTTCCACATCCAATGTCCTTGTAAAAAAGCGGTTTTCATACCGTTAGTTACCCTTTCTGCTTTTTGGTCATTTTCATATTGTGCTAAAACACCCATCAGATTTCGGGTTAATCTATCGGTTGCGGAATCTCCGTTATTCTCTCTTGCAAATAAAACTCTAATATTTAACTTTGTAAAAAATTCCTGTAGTCTGTAAAAATCCTTGATATCTCTGGTTAATCTATCTATTTTCCATATTATAATTGCATCAATATTCTTTTTGTTTGCAACACAAAATTTCATAAGATTTTGTAACTCTGTTCTATCTTGCGTTTTAGCACTTTCGCCTTTCTCGACAAAAACTTTTGATACACTATAATTATTCATTTCTGCAAAAATCTTACAATCTTTTTCTTGACCTGCTAAACTATATCCCTCTTCTGCCTGATTTTTTGTTGAAACTCTTGTATAAATAATTGCGTTACCCATAAATTTCTCCTTTCATTTGGAGGCGGATTACTCCGCCTTACCTGCCTTTCTCAATTTTGCTTCTCTAATACCCGCTTTTATGCGTTCACTTCTTATTCGCCATTCATACTGCTTAAAAGCCTCCTGCAAGGTAGCTTGGAATTCACCTAACGGAGAATTTCTGAACTCAGGGTCTTCTAATAACTTCAAAAAATCGTCATTTTTCATTTGTGTTCCTTTCCGCCGTAATCGGCACAATTTTAGAGCATTTATTCAGGTAATCTTCTACCATAACAAATGCTAATTGGTACATTAAATCTCTGATAGCCTCAACTTCACTATCATCTAAATCTTTGGCATACTTTCTAAGACTATGTCTGCACGCCTTAATACTAAGCATGGTTATCCATCCTTTTGCTTTTGTATTAAGGTTCAACGTCTCTTGTTGCCGCCTTAAAATATTTTGTTATCCGAATAATTCAGCTCTATTTTTTAGCCACTGAATTTATTTAATTTTATCCGTTACCTCTGTTGTTATAGACATTGCTCCATTTTCATCAACAAAAGGTATTGTTTTTGTATAAGGTTTACTTTTAATCCTATTCATCAACTCTTTAGGTGACAAATTTAAATTTGTCTCAGTTGATGTTGTTTTCATTATTAAATACTCTTTTCCTCTAGTATTTTTTCGTTCTATGTTAATGTTTTTATTTTCATTATTAATTAATTTATCGGCTACGGCATCAATCCTTGCCCTACTTTGCTCGTTTACAACATCTGTGGTAGTTATACTCATTCTATACTCATCATGTGGCATAATCGGCATACAGTAGTCGTAAAACGGAAGAATCAAAACAGGTTTACAACAGCTTTTATCCATTTTTAAATTAACGTAAGCAGTGTCTTCTAAATAGAACGATGCACTTCCGTCAAATTCTACAATAATAACAACCTTTCTTGCTGTTGCACATACATTTAAAAAGGTTTCGAATAAATACTGTCGTTTCATGTCGTTTGATTCAAAAATATTGTTTAAAGTCTTTTGAATTTGGATATTTGACATCCCGTAAGTTTTTAAATCTTGAATAATCCTTAAGCGAATAACATCAGCAAGAGAAAACAAGCGCCAACCGTTATCACTTTGACGATGTTTTACGAGTAAACCTTTTGCATCCCAGTCATTTAATTTTCGTGATGTTATTTCAGGTATTAATTTAATAATCTGTTGTGGATAGTAACGAGGTTCATTGATATTCTCAATCTCTGCAACAGCCTTATTATAAACATTAGTTCCAACTATGTTATCAAATTCTAAAAGAGAATGAATTTGCAAAAATGTCTTTTGGCTTACGTTATTTGAGTTTTTAGAACTAGTCATATTAATAACCTCTTTTTGAATTATACACTAATGTACACTTCTATATTGACATAGTTAAAATATACATACAAGTATAATTCTTTAAAGTTTTAATAAAATTTTACAAACTTCACCGTCAGCCACAATTAAATTAATCAACAAGAGCTTTTATAATTCTATAAGCATCCTTTACACGTTCAGGATTATCCTTTAAGATTGTTATAATTTCTTGGATTAAATTCTCAGCGGGTGCATATTGTGCAAATTGAAACACATCAAAATATCCAACTCCTAACACCCGCATTATATTTTCCAATGTTATAAATGACGGAAAATTTCTCCCATTTTCAATATTACTAAGTGATGTTGGCTCAATTCCTGCTTTTTCTGCTAGAACTTCCTGACTTAGTGAAGCTCTTTTGCGTAATTCTTTTATTCTTAAACCTAATAATTTTCTGTTATCCACTGTCAATACCTCAATTTAAGCATTAACATCATGGTATTAAATTAAAATGTTAATTTACATAAATTCAAAATGGAGTTTTAGCTTGATAAAATTGTTTCAGTTGAGATATAATCATTTTGAATTAGAGATTTTACTTATTTTTACAGTTGAACTTGAAAGGAGGATATAATGAGTTTATTATTGTGTCATATTGCTAATAGTGTTGGAACATCAACTGAAGATATTGCAACAATGAGCCTGCATTATATCCTGCAAAATTCAACAACTGCTCGTGATACTTTATTGGACTATATTGGAACTGAATTAGGTCTCCTGTTTGAAAAAGACTTGCATTTTGAGCTTCAATCATGCGGAGAAAATCTTGAAAGACCTGATATGTCTTTAAGGAATACACATAATGATGAAATCTTGATTTTTGAAATGAAGTTTTGGGCAAATCTGACTGACAATCAGCCTAACACCTACCTTGAGCGATTACAGAAAAAAGGTGGGAAAGGACTTATATTCGTATGCCCTAAATCAAGAATAATATCGCTTGTTGATGAACTTGCGACTTCGGCTGAATACGAGAAACAACAAGGCAGATTATTACAAAAAGACGGCAAGCCTCCAATGCTCGTTTTATCTTGGGAAGAAGTTCTTAATCTGCTTGATAATGTTTTACAGGAAGATACTTTGTATAATGATTTACTACAGTTAAAAGGACTTACTGGAGAAATGGATAATCAAGATTTTAAGCCGTTTTCAGCAGGTGATTTAAGTTCTAACATGGCAAATCGAATCGTAGATTACTACAGAATTGTTGACAAAATTGCTGATAGTCTTTTAATTCATAAAATTTGTAATTCAAAAGGTGTTAAAGCTACTCCACAAAAAGGCGGGTACTGTCGCTACTTAAGAATAGATAATCCTTCGACTGGCTTAAGCATTCAATTTAGTTGTAATTTATGGCAAAAAGGGATTTGCGGAAAAACGACTCCATTTTGGATGACATTTAAGACTATTGATGAAAACAATAATTGGGTTACATATTCGCCAAAACTCCGTTACAACTTGGATGATAAAGGTAAAAAATACTTGATAGAGAAATCTGATAAATCCGATATGCTGATTGTACCGCTTTATCCAAAGCGTAATACAAATGAGTTTGAAATGGTAGATGACTTGATAAAACAAGCAAAAGAGTATATCGACCTTCTTTAGACTCTATCAAGCCAGTATGTTTTTACTTTACAGCGAGGGTCATTGATTAATGCTTTGTTAAGTACCCAAGTTGTTTCAAGCGGGTCGCCCATTGTCCAGTATTGATAATTGCCTAGACAAAGCATCGTATAAATTCTGTTTTGAAACTTTGCACGCTCACCGTTTTGTCTGATAAATACAACAGCATCCTCAAAAGCTTTTCGTTCAGCTTTGCAGATGTCGCAGTTATTTGTACATTTACCTTCAGCTTTTGTTTTTTCACAAGGAAAGCTCAAAATGTATTCATGCGGAGCAAAATGTTCAAAAGTCTTTGCCTTTTTCCAAGTCTTACTACCGATATAATTTGTAAAATCTTCAATACTATAATTCATACTGATATTTTACTACAGATATAAAATTTATACAGCTATTTTAGTCGTTTTCTGTCGTTATTATTTACTTTTAATTGGTTGATAAAGCCAGTCTTCATTTTGTTTACGATATTCACTCGGATTTTGTAAATAATTATAGTTTAATATTTCTAAAATTCTTGAAGCATCGTCTGTAACTAAATTACAGCCATCATATAGGTTGAAATGAAAAAGTAGTTTACATATTTTCCAAACGAGTAGCTTTTCTATGTCGCTACTATTATTAATAGTAATATAACTTTCAATCAAATGCATCCGATTAGGCACATAGTAAGAGCCATAATATCTATCGTAATTAAAATGCTTAATAAACATTCCTGTAATATTAAAAACTTCTATTAATGTATTATCTGCCCATAGTTCTACATTAAAAAGATTTATGCAATCATCATAACAATAATTTTGTGTATTGCGATAATTCCAATAATCTACACCTATACATGTATCAGTAAGAAGTTCATCATAAGAATTAGCAAGTGATAATGATATTGTTTTGTCTAAATCTCCATTACTTCTTACAATTTTAAACTTATGATTCAAAGAGTAGTAATATGCAGTTTCGCTTTCGGCTATTTCATATTCACTTTTCGGATGTTTCCAATTATGAATATCATCAAGATACATTGAGAACCTTTCTAAAATAGGAAGATGTTCTCCTCGCTTGCGTGCAAACAATTCTTCTAATTCTGCTTTTGTGCAACACTCATCTTTTGGTGTGTTTCTATCCGAATTTCTTGAATATATCCATTCTTTCCTAACTGTAACTTTTTTACCATTAGGTTTCTGAGCTTGACACTCTTTATTTAAAACATACGGCAATTCCCTAGCAACTGGCATAATTTTTATAATATCAATATATCCACTATCGGTTTGTTCTCTTATTAACTCAATATTGGGAATAACTGACATATAATTTCTTAAAGCTTGAATGACATCAGCACTTTGTCGGCAATTATTATCTGCACTTACATCATGAATTATTTTCTCTTTTGTAGATTTATCTTCTTCTATACCAATGACAATATACCTGTCAAAACTATCTGTAAGTGAGTTACTCATACATAATATGTCGTGTATCATATCAACGTCGCCTAGTTTATCATTAGTGTACCACTCCTGCTTAAAATCTATGTAATCATTCTCTACCGATGCCGACAAATTATCCCAAAGCATTGCTATTCTCCTTTGATTTTAAATATTTATATTCTTCTTCATTTGCAATTTCATGCATTAAATCTATAAGGGTAAACTCTCTTTTATTATTCCAATCGCAAATATAACCTTGCGGAATAACAAAATTATCATCAAATTTTTTACAGATACCAAACATTTTTCTCCAATAATTGTATATGCAAACATCAGCTATAATATATTCACCATCATCAATAAAGATCCAATAATGAGATTGAGCAGGCATTATTTGTGTACTAGTCAAAATTTCTTTTCCCATTTTGCTGTGATACCAATCATTATTTCCGTTCATTATCCAGTTTCTAAATTTATCAAATTCCGGTTTTAACACATAGTCTTTACCTTTTAAATTTGCTAATACGTTAAATGCAATTTTACCTAAAGTTCTTGAATCAATTTCTCTATTATACAAATATTCAGGTAATGTTCTATGTTTTTGTTTTTCTTTACTAGGCTTTTTATTATAACCATTAACGATACGACCTACAAAAACCTCAGATGTACGGAGAGTTTTTACTTCAAGATTATTTGCAAAAAATTCATTAGCTTGGTCCGATACAACACCATTATCAAGCCTTTCTATTCCTCCAATAGCTTTAGGGAAAATATGTTCTCGTTTGTTAAAGGTTAAGCCTGTTTTATTTTTATAATAAATACACTGTGTCATATTAATTCCTTATTATAATTTTAATAATCGTTGTTTTCTGTTTTTCACAAGTCGATTTCTTTCAGCCGTAGGAAAATCGTATTTTGCTAAGCGTAAAAATGCAAAAAATACCCAATTAAATAATTCAACAGTATATTGTTCAGGAATTAAAACGCCATGTGCAATTTCATTACGTAAATTCCAGCCTTCTTTGGCTATAAATAAATACCTAAAATATAATAAATCATTAAAATCAAATTTCTCAATGATAAATTCATCATATAAAAGATAATTTAAATCTTTTTCTCTAATAATACCATTTTCTTGAGGTAAAGAGGATATAGTTGGTTGTTTATAACAGGCTAGGTAATGTCTTATCCAAGTTTCAAATTTAAGGACAAGGCTTTCTGTTATTGTTACTAAATAAGGATAATACTTTTTAGGAGCTTCAAAACTCTTTTCAATTTCGTTGAAATATGTCTCAAAAATTGAGATAATAGTTGCACTCCAGTTATATCGTATACGCTTTTTCTTTGATTGGGATGTAGTTATTAAATCAAAAAAGCTACTATAACTCATCAAAAAATTTATTAAGTCTTGTAACTTAATTTTTTTATTCCTAATTCCCTCAATAAGAATGTATTGTATCGTTATCTGATATAATTGCCAGTACCATTTATAATTAGTAAGATACAAATCCTGTTCAGTTTTCAATGATGATATTTTGGAAGGATGCAAATTATGGTCAAGATATGAGGTGGGGAAGATATCATCAAATACACCACCTTGAGTTTTTAAACTCTCTAACGGTGGGTATAAATCATTAGATACTGATAATATTTTAAAAATTTCTATAGGAGAATGCATTAAAATCTCTTCAGCAGCATCTGTAAATGGTTTAGTATCAATATTTTCTTTAAACTCTGTAAACTCTAATTTATCTTTAAAAGATATGTATTTTTGCTATAGTTGTTTTATTTTATTTGTATACTTATTTAATCTTGTATAGTGTTTTATTGCATCTATACACCAATGTCTTGCGGTTAGATTAGAATCAGCTTTTTCCATTGCTTTTATAAAACATTTCCCTAACACTTCATCCCAAGGATATGATAGTTTTCCTCTTTTTTCATCAATTTTATTACCATATTTAGGAATTATATTTATTAAATAGTGATAATTTTTCTCTTTTAGCTTTAACTGAACTAGGTTCCAAAAAATATCATCAACACCATCAAAATCATTTTTTTTAAAGGTTTTATTATATTCAAACATCAATTCAATAATAGAAACAATCAGATAGTGATACAATTTAACATTACTATCTACTTGAATAATTTTTAAAATTAGTTTTTTTATATCCTTTAACTTTGAGGTTTTAGACTTAACTGCTAGATGTATAAGTTTTCTCATAACATCTATCATGCTATGAATAAAATCATCAGTCGATTTATCTGATAATTCAATGCAAAATCTATCTAATACTTCGTAATAACTTTCTACCGCCTGCTGAATATAGGTTTTATATTTTTGTTCATCAGAATAATATAATATTTCAGAGTAAATAGCTTTTAATAATGGATTTTTTGTTTGTTTTATTCTTTGAATAACGTAATTGTAATCTTGTGAAATAATTTTATAAGATTTAACCATCCAATCTAAACGTTTAGTTTTGATATGCTCAATTATTGAAAAAATACTATTTTCAATATCAAATTTTGTTATATCAGTAGCTGAAATGTCTTCAGATTTTTTAGATGATATAAATTCGGCAAATTTATATAAATGGTCTAATATTTTAACATTGCTTTCTAAATATTCTTGAATTTCCAATAATGACATAAAGTTTTTTCCTTTTTGATTATTGCGTTTAATTTCAAATCTCATCTTTATTTTTGATTTGCCGTTTCTGTTGGGGAATAAAGTTTTCTCCTGTTACAACCTTCTTTCCAGTTTCCAATTCGAGTTTTTCTTTTGCCTCTTTCGCTATTTTACCACCACGTTTGGCGGATTTTTTATTTTCTTCTAGCCCTGTAGAGTTTTCGGATTCTGCAATTTGCCTTGTTGAAAGCTCTGCTAAGGCTGTAAAAATAAGTTCAGCTTCACTCATATGGTCTCGTAAGTTTTGAGATTTTAAATTCTTTAATTGTTTATGTTCTTTAACACTTAGTCCACTCCACTCTTGATGTATTATGTTTGTTAAGATTGCAAATTCTTCATTCTTTGTAATTTCATGGTCTTTCCAGTAATCAGTGAGTTTATTTCTTGTTTCTTGTCCCGTCATTCTTTGTTGAATCCATTTATCAGAACGACCTAGTTTTTTATAAGTTTCCCTAGCCCTATCTATTGCCGTTGTTGGGTCTGCCATTTCCAGAATACGTTCTTGTCCAACTTTAGCCAACCATTGTTTGATAGGTTCAGCTTTCTTGGAAGGAATCGACTGAATGATACGGAAAACAGTTTTAATATCGGCAACATCAGTCTTACGCATTTTCCCGTCATCTGCTAGCATTTTCAACTGGTGACAATTTGTCACCGTTTGTTCAGAACCCTCTTCCCGTAGGCGTTGAGCTAATTTGTTCCAGTATTTTCTTGCACTTTGATAATCTTTATCAATTAGAATGGCAACAATATCTACAACTGAAAAATAATAAACTTCTTTTTCTTCATCATAAATATGTCTAATACGTTGTCCCTCAAATATAGTTAAATCTTTATCCATGCAATAAACTCCTCGTACTTTTATAATAACATAAACATTAAGCAATATTCCTTAATTCATAAAACCTGCGGAGGTCGGAGACTATTCGGTTCCAACTATTTTTCACTAGGGGTACCATTTAATAAGCCACGTATAGCGTGGCTTTTTTAGTGTTTAATTTTTGAAATATACATTATTGTTGCATTTCAGCTAGTATTGAACAAGAAAGCCCCATTATATCTACCTTTCAGAGCGGTTTATTTTGCTAGAATTTCTAAAAATTTTGTTTAGCGGCAACAAAAGTGGTAATAAAAAAAGTCACTCAGAAAAATTCCAAACTTTATGCAGTCCCCTACAACTCTCTCGTAGTCTAGTTTCGGACTATTGTAAATAAATGTCCGAAGTGGCAACGCAGTGGCAACATTAACAATCTTGCCACTGCAAAATGTTAAGATTAAAAATAGTCGTAAAACCTGTCATTGATACTATTTTAGACAATATCACCTAAAAAACCAAAACTTCACCATCTGCAGGTATCAGTAAATTATCTATATTATGATTGTTTTTAAAATGTTCTAAATCTTTTCTTGTAACGGTTAAATGGCTTACAGTATCCATGTGGCTTGCAATTACGGTTGCATTTTT
>CACXCI010000106.1 GCA_902766105.1 uncultured bacterium | reverse complement strand
TATGCATATTGATTATTGTGATTACGCACCATATCTTTGTATGAAAAACCAAACAACTGGGGAATATCATCTTGAAGGTGTCAGCCCTGTTTGCAGGAACCTATATGATGCACTTAAAATGCGTTATAAGGGTTTAGACCTGCCAAGTTATGAAATTAAAAATATAAAATAGATTGTCTATTTTGACACTGTAACAACTTATACTAGAAATATAAGGAGATAAAATGTCATATATAACATCAAGTTTATCACCATATCGCAGTGAAAATGTCTGGAAAGAATTTGCAGGCATATTGAAAGAGGACTACGAATGGGTATGTTCATCACTAAAAGACCGTGGACTAATATTCCCAATAGCATTTGTAATCTTGATGAGCTTATCCCTGCTAAAAGCGATTGTATTTGTCTTTGAAGATATAAGAAAACCTAAAATGAAAAGACGCAAAGAACAATTGCAAAAAGAACCTGATGAAAAATAACCTTGGGAATTTACAAATCGTAGTTTATACTGAAAATAAAAAATGAAAGGAGAAACATTATGGAAGAAAACAATGAATTAAAAGCATATGAAAAACTCGCTGCCTTATTCGGAACAACTCCGGAAGAACTTTATGAAAAAGCAAACAAACCGACTGTTGGTTCGCAAAAAGTCCCAGAAGATTTGACGGAAATTTTGTCAGATTTATCCCAAAAAGAACGTGATGTGCTTGTATTGTTATTCGGATTAGACGGTTCACCAAAAAGAACTCCCGAAGAAATCGGAGCATTATACGGTGTTGATAAAAACGACATACTCAATATAGCAAAACAAGCAATCACGAAATTAAAAAATGCTGAAAAATAACCTTTAAAGTGTCCAATTTTGACACAGGGGTAATATATAATAAAAGTATTAGAAAAAACAAAGGAGGACTAAACTATGGCAATGGACACATATCATGTTGAGTACTGGACAAAAGACGGCACAAGAGTTGGGGTGCAAATATCGGCATACTGTTCACAGGATGCTATTCGTTACGCAGAACAAATGCCAAACTTTTACCAACTCGCATCATACCCAGATAAAATAGCATCAGGATATGATAATTAATAAAAAGACAATTAACACTATTTGATAACAGAAATTATCACAAAATCTTATAGTTTCTTGTTTACTAAAATAAAATATTCCTTAAGTGGTATTTATTCTATGTATTTGTTAATTGTTTAAATAAATCTTTTCCAAGCATATTTAATGAAGTTCTTGCCACATCTAACATAATTTCAATCATTTCTTCTTCTTTCCAATGACATCCATCGCCTTTTGTATATATTGAGGCTGCTTGTAGCATTATGTTTAACTCTCCGTGTGATACAAATTTGTTCTTGCATAAATTCATATTTATTGGCATTCCGTAATTTGCAGAAGTTAATCTATCAAGACGATTTAAAGTACCATCGTTATAAGTAATTGTATAAGTAGTACCATCTGGTCTTTCAATTGTGACATTTTCCGTCAAAAAATTTGAACCTTCTAAAAATAAGATATAAGGGAAATGTGTTTCCAAAAGCATAAGATTTGCAATTTCGTGAATATTTTTATGAGCACGTTCAATAGCATTACCTGCTGCCATAAGAACTTGATTATTGTTTACACCTACGAGTTTACCCTTTTTTATATTTTCAATATCTTTTCCTTGATATTTTGCTTCAGAAACTACAATAATTCTCCAGTTGTCATAATCATCTCTAACTTCAATTATGCCACCATCTGGCTTAATTCTTGCACTAGGTACAAATAAAGTTTGTCCTAATCTGCTATCTATTTTTTGTAATGCTTCATTGATTTCCTTTTTAGTAACTCCTCGCCTGTAACGAAAGGATAATTTGGGGAACTCTTGTTTTAATTTCTGTAAAGTAATTGTAGAAGTATTATAAACTTCTTTGTCATGTTTTTGAGCTTCTTCATCAAAAATTCCAACGCAACCTTCGGCTGCTTTTTGTTGAGATGTTAATCTATCCGACTGCTGCGTACCTTTCATTTTTATCAAGTCTCCCATTAATTTGTTCAAAAAATTCTTCTGAGTTTTTTGTACTATTGTAAGCTGTATTTTGTTTTAAATCTTTCATCAATTTTATGTGCTTGTTAAAATAATCAATAGATGTAAAACTGCTATCACACATAAGACAATGCCGTTTCTCGTTAATACAAACACGCCCAACAGTTCCACTCCCTGCAAAAAAATCAAGTACTACAGAACCTTTATAGGATAGTGCTTTTACAAATCTCTCAATTATTTCTACAGGTTTTTGTGTTGGGTGTCCTACTCGTTCTTTGCTATTACCATTTAATCTCCCTATTTCCCACACGTTAGTTGGGTTTTTACCCTTACGTGTATTTTCAGGATTTAATCGTTTATCTCTTAGAGCAAGTTGTAGTTGTTCTTCAGAGTATGGAACTCTTACTGAATCTAAATCAAAGTAATAATCATTAGTTTTTGCAAGCCATATAACTTCTTCGTGTCTGTTAGCGAAATATCTATGAGCAGACATTCCATTTTTATAATACCATATAATAGTATTGATAAGTTTAAACTTGGTATGGTTTCGTACATATTGAATAATATCAATTATATCTCCAGATTTTACATCTCTGAACTGAATCCCTCCAAAGATAACCATGCTACCCGTATTAGATAGCACTCTATAAGCTTCATTTAACCATTTTGCAGCCCATTCGATATAATTATCATAAACATCCCATGCCTCAAGTTCAAGGTTATATGGCGGGTCTATGCAAATTAATTGCACAGAGTTATCTGGGATGTCTTTCAAAAAATCGCAGCAATCCATTATGTTAAGACAAATAGTTGATTTTTCAATATCTGATGATGTTACATTATTTATTTCAAACTTATTGTCTTTTCTTAGCTTGTTAATAGACATAAGTGCATGATTATGGTGTGATTTATTGTGAATTGCCATTAATTCCTCTGTCTCCTTTTTCTTAATTATAATATAACTGAACTATATTGTAAAATGAAGTTTCTTGTAAAATTATATAAATACAACCTACTTACTTAATTGATTTTAGGGAAATTACTTTTTCTGGTACAATACCTAAAAAGTAATTTTCAATATATTCCCAAATTTCATTACTTTTAAATTCGTTCTGGTACAAATATGATAACATCGCTACAGAAATCTTATGTCGGTCTGCAACTTTTTCAAGTAGCCTATTATTATAAAAATTCGGTTTGCTTATAACTTCTTCCATCGTTTTTGTTTGGTTGACATAGATATATATTTGGCTATTTAATCCACCACTTGCCTCGAAAGTAAGATAATTTATTGCTTCAAGTAATCCCAATGCAGTAATAATTTCTTTTTCTGTTTTTTGAGATTGATTTCTAACAATATAAATTTTTCCATCTTCAGCAACATTATTACTGATAAAACTTCTTATTTCATTTAACCATTCAATAAAATCCTCTACTGGACGATTAAATCTATATATATCAGTTCCGGTTTTTATTGGTCGTGAATCCATGATCTTAGCGTTCATAGATTTGCTATAATTTCTTGCATAATTTTTTATGGTTGAAATTAAAATATTTGCAATTCCGTTTGCTTTAAATGTTGATATTCCTGATCTTACACTTATACAATCAGAAATATTTCTTGTTGGATCTTTTTTGCCATTTGATTCAACTTGTAAGAATATATCTTCATAGGCAGATTTTCTCAAAATATTAATAATTGCATTATAAATTTTTCTACTAGTTTCATTTGCAATGTATTCAACACTTATGCGAGTTGCAGGTATTAATTTATTTAAATTGTAATTCTCTAATTCTTTATCTGAGGTATATAATAAACGCTTAAAATTAGGGAATGAATAATTTTTACCATAATCTTTTTCCCATATTTTTTGCAAATTAACTAAATATACTTTATGTTTTGAAGAACATAATTTAAAAGTTGAAGTACCATATCTTTTAATTAAATTATCTACAATCTCATCTGATATTTGGAAAAATCCTTGTGCATACAATGTTGAAGGCCTCATTGCAAAAGGTGAAAAACCCATTTTCGATGTGTAATCCTTTTGAATTAACAATAATGCAGTTTTAACTTTTGCTATAAGCTCATCCTCAGAAGATTCCAAAGGCCCTTCAAAAATATATGTAAAGTTTTCTGCATCTACAAGCATTTCGTTACGTTTTTTAGATAAACGAACAGCACTTAAATTTTCCGATTCTAATTTTATTTTATAAAGTTCATAAACCTTTTGTATAACTTTAATCAATTGATATTTCTTTACTGCAGAAAGACCATGAAGCCTATTTATATGCTGAAAATCATTCGACATATGAGCATATATTGCTTCACCTTTCAATTTTGGATCTCTTGCAACTCTACCTATTTCTTGTACATAGTCACAAACATTACCAGTTGGAGCAAAATGACAAACGATTTCAATGTCACTAATATCAATACCCATACCAAATGCTTTTGTTGCTAACATTACGAGTTTTTCTTTATTTTTATATAATTCTGCATTTTCTTTTTTATCGTCACCTTGCATTTGACCATGATATCGAGCAATATATTTATTTAAGTCCTTCGAAGTACAGTACGTGTAAAAAGAATCTATCAATTTTACTGTAGGAAAATAAATCAACAATTTCTTATTTGTTCCAATTGCCCTGTTAATTACCTGAATCAATGAATCAAATTTATCTCGTTGGTACTGTTCTTTATTTGTTTCCTTTTTTAATTCAGATATTTCTATTTCAATATCATCTCGTTTTACATATCCTAAGTAGGTTATTGGGAAACGCATATTTAAACTATTTAGAGTTTCTTTATACATATCTTCTTCACCGCCATAAATAGCGGTTGCTGTAAAGGTAGCAATTAAAAAAGGATGGTGTTCAATTGTTTGTTTTTTTCTTAATTTCTTTATGTAATCGCCTAAATACCAATAATCAGGTCTGAATTGTTTACCCCAAGTTGTAACGATATGAGCCTCATCTATAACAATCATCCCTATTTTTCTATCTCCAATTATTTGTGAGATATCACTTCTTGCCAATAATGATTCCGGAGATAAATATAATATATGACATTTACCTTCTTTAATTTCTTCCATAATCTCTTCTTTTTCAACTTGAGATATGTCAGAATTTATTGTTTTAGCATATTTATAACCTAATTTTTCTAAATTAGACACTTGGTCATTCATCAAACCTATTAAAGGAGATATTACAAGAGTTACAAGATTATATTGCTCTGCTAAATATATTGCAGGAATTAAAAACATTGCCGATTTCCCTGCACCGGTCGGAGCAGTTACAAAAATATCCCTATAATCAGCTTGCGGATCATGGACAAAAGTTTCAACCTGGTTAACAATATCACTGATAATATTTTCTTGAGAAACTTCTTCTACAGATTTGATTCCATTTTTTATCTTTTCAAAATTATATATTTTTAGATTTCTAAAACTGTCATGCTTCCAATATTTTTGTAAAATTTCCTTAAATTTAGGATTTGTTTGTAGTGATTTATCTTTATCTTCTGATTTAATAACAGTTATTGGTGCTATGTACGTTGATATTATTTGAAGTTTATTATTAATTGCATCTTCACCAATATAAGAATCTATATTTACGTATATTTCTTGGTTATTTAGGAGTTTTTCTAAAACATACAAAAAATCCTCTGTTTCTTGCATAAATAAGACATTATCTGAAGTTCGTTCATTTTTGTTTTTTACGACAAGGGGCTGTATATTATCAGAATCAAACAAATCAATATTTCTAATTTTCAAATTTGAGATTTCAGATATATCGTTATATCTAACGAAATAATTTTCATTTATTTTTTTTATATTCGAAAAGATTTTTGTATATTTTTCTCCATCAAAAATCTGTTCCTTAGAAATATTTTCATTTTCATCATCGTTAAAAAAATCCTTTAATAATAATTTTGTTTCTATAGGAATTTCCACATCCAGCGGATAAAAATTATGATAAATATTATTATTGATTATATAAATATTTTCATATTCCTCTATAATAAAATTATAAAAATATAAAAATTCTTCATAAGTGATAATATTCTTTCTTGACGAATATAATTCAAACCAACTTGCAGTAAGGCCTTTATTAAATAAATTTTGTATATCAATTTTATTTTCTAAATCAATAGAAATTCCTTTTTGTACAATAATACTTTTGGTTAAATCTAATTCAGATTTAATGTCAGTAAACCTTTTTTTAATTATTTCGTACATAACAATCCTTTCGTTGATTAAATTTATTTAATATATCTTTTTTGTTAAGATTTTGAATATTATACCCATTTTGACGGGCACAAATTTTAAATTTTTCATATAATTTTTCATTATCATTTTCTTGACTATTAAGATCTATAATACGATCAATCATTTCTGATAATTCCGGAACATAAGAAACATTATTCTTTTTAAAGAAATAATTTTTATCAAATTCCATTGGAGTATTAGATTTCATTTCCTTTATAATTTCGTCATCAGTATTAATTTTCGTTCGCAATATTTTTGCTATCTTCATTTTTGCTCTATGTTCAATTTGGCGAATTCTTTCTCTTGATACACCATACTGTTGCCCGATTTCTTCTAATGTTTTTTCTGTCCCATTATTATCAAGTCCACAGCGCAAAATCATCACATCTCTTTCCTTTGTAGATAACTGATTTAAAATATAGCGAATTAGATCTGTCAAATCTTTTTCCTCTAATATTTCATCTGCTTCCTCAAATCTACTCAAAAAACAGTGTACGTCTTGAGATATTGCATCCATTAAATCTACATTTTCGCAATTACCAATTTTAGCATCCAATGATGCAGGATTTAAATATTTTTGCTGATACTGAATAATTGCATCGTACTCTGCTTCTGACATGTTTTCCTTTTCCAAAAAATATTCTATGTCAGCATCGTCATTTGAAGATAAAAATCTTGTTACTTTTTTGATTTTATCCCATATATGAACAGGTAATCGTACTAAAAAACCATTATTTATAATTTCTCTATATAAAGCTTGATCAATCCACCAACCGACATATGTTAATAAATTTTTACCTTTATTTATATCAAAACGTTTACATCCTTTCATAAATCCTATTTTTGCGACTTGTAAAAGTTCTTCCTCTTCAAAATTATGATTATAATATTTCCCTATTATATTAACCCTTTTTCGTATAAACCCAATATGTTTTTGTATTAATTTATCGACATAATAACTATAATCTGTTTTTTGATATAACATAGCAAGTCTTTCATCACAATTTTCGTGTATATCTAATTTAATATCTTGAAGTTTATCAGTAGTATTATTTGGGGGATATTCTAAATCTGTTTTTTTTATAATAATTTCTTTTTTATTTTTTGCATTAATTTCAGTAACATTGAT
>CACXCI010000105.1 GCA_902766105.1 uncultured bacterium | reverse complement strand
GACGGACTCACTTTGATATTATTTTCCATTTTAATCTCCTTTTAGTCCGCTTATAAGTGGGACAAGTTGGTTATAAATTCACTTTTTGAGAAATGTCTTTAAGGGGCACCTCCCGTTTACAATTTGATTTAAACATGCCAGAATCCGCATGTCAAGCTATTTTTTAATAAAAAATTCACTTAAATCCATGATTCTACATGATTTTATTTTAAATCAATAGGTTGATTCTGGAAAAAAAATCAGAATTTTTATCTTTTGATAACTTTTCGTTATATATATTATATTTTAGTTAAGGAGTTGCTATGGATATTAACAAACAAAAAGAGGAAATTGCTATATCTTATGTACGCGCTATTGCTTCTGTTGCAGGATGCTCTTGTTGTCGTCCAGAGGTAGATGATTCCAGTATTGACATAATATTTCGCTTTACATCATCTCCGTGTGGTGGAATTGCAGCACAGTTAAAAACTACTTCTCAGAACCAATATATACACAATGGATTCATTCATTATCCTCTATCTATTAAAAACTATAATGATTTAAGAGCCAAATCTATAGAAAAGCGTATTCTTATATGTATGATAGTACCGTCCGATATACCCAATGATTGGGTAAAACAAGATGCTGAATTTTTACGAATTAATAAGTGCGCATATTGGATAAGTTTAGAAAATATGGAAGATGTTACTAATTCTACAAGTGTTACAGTAAAAATACCTTTGACTAATATGTTTACCAATGAAACTTTGATTAATTTAGAAAATGAGATGAAAAGGAAATTTGGATTATGAAATCATTTGAAATCAATACAGATATTTTAAGCAAAATACTTCCTCTTTATCTTACTAGTTATTTAGATGCTAATAATTGGAAATTTGTTTCTAAATATGAAGATATCGCTTCTGTATGGCAAAAATGTGATGATAATGTAACCATTAAGGTAATTGCTCCTTCCGATACTAAACTTGCAGATTACGCCAATAGAATATTGGATGTTATTAAAGTATTGTCCGGTATTGAAAAACGTCCTATAGAAAACATAATAACTGATATTTTAAGAGCCAACGCTGACACTATTAGAATTACTGCTTATAAGGGAAAACCTATAAATTCTCTCCCTTTATATGATGCATCCAATCTTCTTAAAAGTAGTTTGGATATGATAGCTTCAGTTGCACAATCTATTATCAATCCCCGGCCTTATTTTTGTTCCAGATATTCCAAAGAAGTGGAAGATTTCATAAGTGGATTGAAAATGGGACATACCGAGCAAGGAAGTTTTATTGTAAACATTTTTTCTAAAACAGATCCTCGTCTGCAAAATCTATTTACACCATTAGAAAAAGAGCAAGAATTGCTAAACAAGGATGATGAACCTCTAGGAAGAAAAACTATAATGCGCATATCTCAACTGCTTCCACTTGCAATAAATGCCGCTAATAATCGTGATGAGCAGATGTTTATGAATTCTATTAAAGATGGTATGAGTGCAAACTTTTGCGAATCTATTTCAGAAATAACTAAAATCTGTGGTGATGAAGGTGCTAACATAGATATATCGTGGGCTCCTGTAAGGCCTGTTATGCCTTATTGGCATCTAGAAACAAATTTTAGTATCCGCCAAGATACAGCTGATGTATTGACTGAAGCAGCTCAAAGATTAAGAACTTTAGCCCCTGAAAAAGATTCTGAAATTATGGGCTATGTAGTTAAATGTGAAAAGAATGAAACAGCGAATCAGGGGGAAATTAAAGTCAATGATACTCTAGGTGATAAATCTAGGGCAATTTATTTAATTCTCAATGATTCAGAATATAAGAGAGCTGTTGAAGCGCATAGAGATGGTTTGATGATTACAGCAAAAGGTGATATAGAAAAACAGGCTAAAAAACAAATGCTCGTTAATATAAGAGATTTTGAAATACTCAATGAAGATTAATGATATTTCTTTTATAAACATCTTTATAAAATTTATAGCGGTATGACAGGAAAGTTGATAAGATTTACTCTGGTTGGTTTAGTACCGGCAAATTCCTTTCATCAAGGTCAAGTAATACGGCTCCGTTGTCTAACAAAAGCTCTGTAATTTCTTCCTCTCCCCTTGATAATGCAATACACAAAGGCGTTTCACCATAAATGTCTATCCAATTCACATCACAACCTTTTTCTATCAATAGTTTTATAAGTTCCAACTTGTCTTGTCGTTCCATATTTTCATTGCGAATTGTTAGCATAATGGCATTATATCCTGCAAAATTTGTGCGATTAATTTCGGCACCTTTTTCTATCAAATACTTAATTCCCTCAATATCTGAACCATTTTCACAGCATACCAAGAAAATGCTTTCACGGGGCATGTTTATAGGTGCTTCAATGTTAAAATCTGGGTGATTATCTACGATACTCTTAATTGTTTTTATGTCAGAATCTTTTAATACCTCTGGGGTATTGGATTTAGGTAAATCCATTAAAGTAACGAAATGTAAGCGGTCTAATAATTTATTTACAAGGTTCATAACATTATAAACCTCGCCAACATTTACTGGTCTTATTGGTAATTTATTTTTTTTACGATTTGCAGACATAATATGCTCCTTAATTTTCTACGTTAAATTTTCATGAGTTCCCCTCACAAAAATATTTATCAGGAGCAATTTGCTGATTTTGATTTGAACAAAAATAAAAATGTAAAAAATTACCCACCAGTCTTAATAATACCTCTGCCGAATTTGGCTTCCAATTCATCTACCAAATGCGAAAGTTTGTCGTCATGTGGCTTTGTTTCCTCAAACAAGGATTGTTGTATTTCCGCACCGTATGACAGACGGCTTAAAGTGATACCGGTACTGCGATATATTAGATTTGGCTTATATAATGAGGTTAAAACTTTCTGTGCTGCTTCTCTGATTTCAAAATCAGAATTGGTTGGGTTCGGTAGCTTAGCTTCCATAGCATAATACTTAAAGTCTTTGGTCTTTAGCATCACTTCAATTTCACAGCAAAAT
>CACXCI010000104.1 GCA_902766105.1 uncultured bacterium | reverse complement strand
CCCTGAAGGACTCGAACCCTCGACATCCGGTTTTGGAGACCGACGTTCTACCAACTGAACTAAGGACGCATGACAGAGGGCAGGAAGCTTAGAAGACAGGAGGGCAGGCTATTTTAAGCTTGACCTCTTGACATCTTGTCTTCCGGTCTTCCGTTATTTTGTTTCCTTATGTGCCGTATGTTTTTGGCATTTTGGACAATATTTGTTCAATTCCATTCTTTCTTTGATGTTCTTTTTGTTTTTTGTTGTTGTGTAGTTTCTTTCTTTGCATTCTTCACATGCTAAAACTACCATTCTGTCGTTTTTTCCTTTGATACCCATTGTTTTATTTCCTTTTTCTTGTTTATTTTATTTTTCATTTAAAAAGAATGTGATTTACACATTCTTCTTTTTCGGCTTATAAAAATATTTTATATTAAACAAAATAAATTGCAAATAAATTGTAAACAAATGATACGTTTTTGACATAAAAAATCCTCGTTTATACGAGGATTTTTAGATATGTTATTTGATAATAATAATTATAATTATAATCTTTTATTATCTCGGTTATTTACCCAGCCTCTTGAATTATCTTGAGGGTTTGAATATTTGCCGACAGAATCTGTTCTGAGCTGCTCCAAATGGATTTGACCGTTTTTAACAACTTGTTGAAGTTGAGCTAAATTACCTTCAAGGCTTGTTAAAACTTGTTCTGCGTATAATTCAGCACCTTCTCTTATCTTAACAGCTTCGTCTGTTGCTTGAAGTCTTATGCCGTCAGCATCTTGAATTGCGATATTTTTGATTTTTTCGCAATTATCTTTAACTTCATTTGTAATTCTAACCCCTTCTCGTTCAATTGCTTTAATTTGGTCAGATTCTGACAATTTTCTGTCTGCTTCTGCCTGAGCGTCTTGAACTATTTTTGCAGCTTTTTGTTGTGCTTCATTTTGAAGTTCTTCTTTACGCTTTAAGAATAATCTTGCTTCTTGAACTTCATTTGGCAACGCTGCATATATTCTGTCAATTAAGTCTTCTATTTCTCTTTTGTTTACTATTGTATATTTTAATACGGAGTAACCTTCATCTAAGGCAATTTCCAACATTTTTAGTAAATCGTATACACCGTTTTGTGGCATGATTTAGTCCCTTATATCCCTTTCAACATTTTTATAATTATATATTACATAAGCATATTTTAATTGTCAAATAATATTTGTTAACAGGGGTAAATAATCTTAATAAATTAAATTTAGGTAACTATATACAATGTTTCACAAAATTTAAATTCATATATCTTTATAAATTTGTGTGTTCTAAAATAGCATGGTACCATGCGCATAAATTTGGAGGTACTATGAATATAAATGAATATGAAAGTATGTTGGTATCAACCATAAATAAATTAGTTGTTAATATTATTGAAAATAACTTATACCCAAATATTACAGCCACAGGACGTGTTGGTGCACAAATAAGCGATTACTTAGAAGATAGGTTTTTTAATATGGTATCTTCAGGAGAGATAAGAAATCTGTGTAATCCAGAAAAGGCACCTAAAAATAATACAAAAAATCCTTGGGATGCAAGGTGTGATTTTGTTATAAAAGATATGATTCAAGATGATGTATGGATTGATTTTAAAGCTATTCAAATAACAAGACTTGATAGTAATCCTGATATAGGAACTCCTAAGAAAGTTATAGATTTTATAAAAAATGGTAAGTTTTATTTGTTATATGTATATGTATACTATGAAGCACAAAATAATAAAGTACATTTTGTTTCTAACAATGGAAATTATGTCAAATCTTATTTATTAAAAGATATTAATCATACATTTAGGCGTAATCCTAAAAATCAGTTACAAGTTAATGTGTCTGCTATACCAGAGATACGTTCAAGAGAAGATTTTATAAAATTATTGTGTCTTAAATTAAAAGAATCTTACGAAAGGCAAATTGAAATATCTAAAAAGGCTCTTGCCGAAATTGATACAATAGAAAAAGATTTACTAAATACAAATTATTTATCAGAGCAGCGACTTATTAATTTGATACAAAATCTTTAATACTTTTCTCAATATATTCAATTTCTTGGGGTGATATTTTGTAATAATCATATAGCAACTTATCGATTTTTTTAGTTCCCTTTATAAGGTCAATGTTTTTATTATATATATTCTCTACAATTATTGATATTGCATTTTGTAGACTATCATTCCGTGGTATGCGAATACTGTATAAATCACCAACTTTTATTTGTGGTTGTTTACCTTTGTAATAACGTATTATATTTCTTTGCTGAGCATAAAAAGTTACTATTTGAGAATTAAAATATCCACATAAAAACTTTAAGAATATTTTGTTTTTTAAAGAATTATCTCTTAAAGAGAATATATATAAGCTATTATTTGCACAACTATCATTTTCATCATATGTTGCAATAATTTCTTTTGCAGATTGTCTTATATATATTTTGGGATTATTATATATTACTTTTTCTCCAAATCCTATTCTTTTTTTATTTTTAATTCCTTGTTTTTCTAATTTTTTCTTTAATTTTTCATTAATATTGTTCTGTTTTTCTATATTGTATGAAAAATATTTTTTGAATGTTGGGATAGCATATTTGTTTGGTAAACTTTTAGAACCTTGATAATATGGATAACAGTCTTTATGTTTATCTTGAGATAAAAATTCATTTTCCATATTAAGCAACATGCAGCATGTTCTTAAATTCTTATGTGGATACAATTCTTTTAACGTACTAGGCGCTTGAATATAAATCTTATGTAGTATTTCATTAACTTCCATATCATTTATATTCAATCTAAAACGATATTCATCTTCTGTATTGTACCATAGTTTCTGTGCAATATATGATGTTTGTTTGCTTATATTATCAATAACTTTTACTTTATTATCGCCCTTTGTTTTTTGCTTTGTTATGTTTATAATAATTTGACCACTCGCAACATCAAATCCCTGAATATTATACTCAAGATAATTAATTGTAGTGTTTTCTAACAGATATTTTCTAATATACATATATGCCGTTTCAAAAAATGCTAAATCTATAATATAGGTTAAACTACCACAACTATTTAGCATTTCAATTGCTCTTTCAATAAAAAGCATAACAAAGTTAATTTTTCCATTTTTAACGCTTTTTGGAAATTGACTATAGTTACTTAATATATTAACTCTTTGTGTTTCGTTATCCTTTTTATCTCTTCTTCCATATAGAGTAACATAAGGGGGATTACCTATTATATAATCGAATTTTTGTTCTTTAAAATTATTTTTATCTATATAATCTAAAATAGATGAATTAAATTTACCACAATATTCTTCATTAAATAGTAACTTATACAAATCTTTAATATTATTCATAGTTTCTTTAATCATTAAACTGTTTATATCGTTAAAGAACAAAGTATCATTGATTAATTGATATATAAGAGTTTTATTTTTATATTTGTTATAAACTTTTTTAATAATTCCCAATATTAAAAGACCATTCCCACATGATGGTTCAAATATTTTCTTATTAAATAATGTTTCATCAATTGGAATAAAGTCTATTATTTTGTTTATAAGCAATTCATTTTTTGTTAGAAAAGTTCCTGTCTTCTTTGTGTTTTCACACAATGCAAATTCTTTTGAATTATCTATTACATAATTCAAATAATTCAAATTATTTATTAAGTGTACGTTAGGTGTCCCTTCTAATAGAGATAACTGTTTCAAGTAACTGATTCCTTATATTACTTATTTCTACTACATTTTAATATAAAAAAATAATTACATAACTTATAAATTTGTATTTATCTTTTGGGGGATTAAAGTTAAGTGCCTTTTCTAAAGTATTAACAAAATCCATTTTCTGCTCTTTCGTAGCATTATTAAAGAATTCTACTACTTTATTAATCTTTGCTTTCTTTTTCCTATACCTTTATTATAATTGTTCACTATGTCAGAGACGGACATACTTAAGTAATAATAAAGGTTTTCACCGTATTTTTGCCGCAATTCTTAACAATTCCGATAATCTTCGGTCATATTATACTAGAGTTTTGTCAGAAGCTTATATTTCTATTAGTATATTTGTGTAACATTGTATATGGAGACCTAAATTAATTTGTTCTTTTTGGCGGTCAAATATTCAAAAACGGCTTGTGGAACAAATTTGGAAATATCACCATTATTATTGAAAATTTCTTTTATTGTGCTTGATGAGATAAAATTATATTTAGGTTTGGTTGTTAAAAATACGGTTTTGATGTCAGAAGACAGAGCGCTGTTTGTCTGAGATAATTGCATTTCGTATTCAAAATCGGAAACCGCTCTTAATCCTCTAATCAAAATTTCAGCGTTATGTTTTTTGGCATATTCAATAGTTAAACCCTCAAAAGAATCAACTTCAACGTTATCAAATTCCGTAATGCTTTTTTTGATCAGCATTACTCGTTCATCAACGGATAAAAAGCCTTTCTTTTCTCCGTTATGGGCGACTGCTATAATGACTTTATCAAAAATTTCTGCTGCATTTTTTAGTATGTCCAAATGTCCCTTTGTTATTGGGTCAAAACTCCCCGGATAAATTGCAATTTTCATAAAAGTTTCCTTTCGGTGAAAATTATATCATGAAAGTAAATAAGTGCGATAAGTTTGGTTAGTGCAATATGTTCTCTAATATTAATTTTTGTAACAGAAAAATAAATTTCATGCAATTTAATATATATAAAATACTTTATAAGTATATAAGAATGATATATAAATCTAATTTATATAAAAAACTACCTTCTACTTTCTACCTACTAATCTTTTACACGAGGAATTGTAACAGATTCCAAGGAAGCTTCTATTAAAGAAGCTTTTTTTT
>CACXCI010000103.1 GCA_902766105.1 uncultured bacterium | reverse complement strand
TATTATAGCGAGGATATACTCTTAGTTTTACACCCGATGAGCATGTCGCAATATTATATACTCCTTTTATTTCACTAATTAGCATAGGGTCTTTTAATTCTTGTCCGGTTGTTTTTATATCTTCGCCTAATGAGGTAATCTCTTCACAATTCCATCCGTATGTATTTTTAGCTTGCCATGCAACGTCTGCGTATTGTAGATTTTCACTTTTCATTTCTGTATGATAGTCCGCTGGACTCATTGTATTATATCGAGATTGGCTAACATTCGTAGTGCTACTATCATAATTTGAATTATTAATGCAGCCTTTTAAAACTAAAATTAATAAAAAAATACCTAATATAGTTAAAAAATTTTTCATAGGTTTATTCTCCCTATTTATCTTTGTAGCCAAATGGACTCATTGTTCCAATAACTTTATTACTAGTTGCTGAGCGTATATCAACAAAAGCTGCTTGCGAATTTCTTGTTTTTGTATATATCAAGAAAAAATTAGCAATATTTTTTTTATCATCATAATATGAAGAACGCCATGCAGCTTCATTTACCCAAACAATTTGCCCCTTTGCATCTGCTTTATATACGAGTCCATTATTGATACAATCCAACATCATCCGATTTGTTTTTTCCATTTGAGTTTCAGCAAAAACAACAGGTGAACAAATTGTTAAAAATAACATTAAAATTAACAATAATTTTTTCATACATTATCCTTTCTTTGCCTATAATTATTTTTTGCGACAAAACTAACCTATATAACATGTTATATTTGAACAAAATTCAATTAAACTTGCTCATTACTATGAATATCATGATTATATCATGATATTATAATTTGAATACCATTCAGTTTATAAAACTTAAAATTCTTACTACGATGAATAGAAAGGATTTTAATTATGCAGGATAAATTAAATATTTTGGGTAAGCGAATTGCTGAACTGCGCTCTAAAAAGGGCTTGACACAAGAGCAATTGGCAGAGCGGGTTGGCTATTCGACAAATCATATTTCAAAATTAGAACTTGCAAGAACGAATCCATCTTTTGAGTTACTTATTAAAATATCTTCTGCATTAAATATTGAATTAAAAGACCTTTTTGATTTTAAAGACTATATTACGTCTGATTATATTCGTAATGAAATGATAAAAATTATTAACTCATCTAATGATAAACAAATAAAATTATTGTATAAAATATATCGTTCTATTTCTCTATAAAAATATTTTAATCTAAGCAATTATGCTATACATACTTTACCTGTTTTTTATGTTATCATCAAAATATAATAGGAGAGAAAAATGTATAACGTAAAGAAAATTACCCAAGATTTATACTGGGTTGGTGCAAACGACAGAAGAATAGCATTATTTGAAAGTGCATATCCTGTACCTACAGGTGTTTCATATAATTCATATTTATTATTAGATGAGAAAACCGTATTATTAGATACTGTTGACAAGGCTGTTAATCATCAGTTTTTTGAAAATATTGAACACGTTTTAAACGGAAGAAATTTAGATTATTTGATAATTAATCACATGGAGCCTGATCATTGTGCTGAAATTCAAACACTAGTTAATAAGTATCCGAATATCAAAATTGTATGTAATGTTAAAATTCAGCAAATGATTGGGCAATTTTTTGACCTTGAATTGCCCGAAAGCAGTTGGCAAATCGTTAAAGAAGGCGATAGCCTGAATACAGGCAAACATAATTTATCATTTGTGTTAGCACCAATGGTTCACTGGCCTGAAGTTATGGTAACTTATGATGCTACCGATAAAATATTGTTTTCAGCTGATGCTTTTGGGGCTTTCGGGGCAATTGACGGGAATATTTTTGCTGATGAGGTTGATTTTGAACATCGTTATATGGATGAAGCAAGACGTTATTATACAAATATTGTCGGCAAATACGGCCCTCAAGTGCAAATGCTTTTGAAAAAAGCCGCAAATCTTCAAATTGAAATGATTTGCCCATTACACGGTTATGTTTGGCGAAAAGATTTAACTAAATTTATCGAAAAATATCAAAAATGGTCAACTTATGAACCTGAAATTAAATCAGTTTTGATTGCGTATTCATCAGTTTATGGCGGTACTCAAAATGCTGCTGAAATTTTATCAACAAAATTGGCTGAACAAGGGGTAAAAGATATCAAAATGTATGATGTATCAACGGTTCACCCATCTTATGTTTTGTCTGATGCGTTTAAGTATTCACATATTGTGTTTGCATCAACAACATACAATATGGGAATTTTTGTAAGTATGGAAAATCTTTTACAAGATATAACCGCACACAATTTGCAAAACCGTAAAGTTGCGATAATTCACAACGGTTCTTGGGCTCCTGTTTGCGGTAATTTGATTTCTGATATTGTTTCTCAATGGAAAAATACCGAAATTATCGGTTCAACCGTTCAGTTAAAATCCACCGTAAAAGGAATGAATATTGAAGAATTGGAAAATCTTGCAAAAGAAATAGTTAAAACTATATAAGGAGGCTAATTATGGAAAAGAAATTAGAAACAGCATTTAATGATCAGATTAACAAAGAATATTATTCAGCATATCTGTATTTGGCTATGAAAACAGCTTTTGCTGAAATGAATCTTCCGGGATTTGTTAATTGGTTTGATATTCAGGTGCAGGAAGAAAAAGCTCATGCTGTAGGTATGTATAATTATGTGCTTGAAAGAGGCGGACATGTTGAACTTGAAGCAATTGATAAACCTAAGCTTGAAGGTACAACTCCTGTAGAAATCTTTAAACAGGTTCTTGCTCATGAAAAATATGTTACATCAAGAATAAATGCAGTATATGATGTAGCAGAAGAAGTCAAAGACAGAGCTGCAATGCTTTTCTTAAACTGGTATATCAAAGAACAGGTTGAAGAAGAAGCAAGTGCATCAGATGTATTAGCAAAAGTTGAAATGATTGGAAATAATACTCTCGCTCTGATGGATTTGGATAAAGAGCTTGCAACAAGAGTATTTAATCCTCCAATCATTAAATAAGAATAAACGAGTGTAATCATAAAATAGGAAGAATGCACTAGATGATTAGTGCATTCTTTTTGTTCATAAATTCATAAATAATAGGTTTATGAATGAATGGTACAAAGCTTTAAATAAACCACCACTGACTCCTCCTGCGTCGTATTTTCCGATTGCCTGGGGAATACTATATACCCTTATGGCTGTTGCATTTATTATAGTTCTGATAAAGCCAAACACAAAAGACAAGTATATTGCCGTAAATCTATTCCTTTTTCAGTTGATTTTGAATTTTACGTGGAGTTATGTGTTTTTTGAATTAAAGTCAGTAACTCTTGCATTGGTTGATTTGATTTTTCTGTTGTTGTTTTTGAGTTTAACTATATATTACTTTTTTAAAATATCAAAAATTGCAGGAATATTTTTAATTCCTTATTTGTTACAGGTAATTTTTGCCTTGTATTTGAATTTGGGAATATTGTTTTTAAACTGATATATTAAGATTGGTAAAAGTTTGCTACATAAATAGCAATAATTATAAATTTTTAAAGTTATAATGTATACAAATGTAGGGAAAATAGAAGGATTTGTGTATGAAAAAGGTTATATTAGTTTTTATATTGATAGTATTTACATGTATTTCTGCTGAAGCAGCTCAAGTGTTTCATGATATAACAGGCCGCCCGTCCTATGTTAGCTATGGCGGTGGTGTTTATACCCGTTCAATAAATAATTGGGGAACAAATGCAGCTTTCACTCCGCAAAATTGCATTGCTGCCGGTGAGCGTATGCGTGCAAGACGTTTTGCAAGAACTTATGCCCAAAATATGGCGGCAAGAAGAGGAATGGGAGGTTATCATCAACCTGCTATACACAATGTTCGTTCTGTTTATTCCACACCTTCGAGATTTGATAAAAATTACAAAATAAGCTCAAGTAAAAGTCATACTCGCAATGGTATAACATATTTTGACTAATTATAATGTTTTATACTAAAATATGATATAAGGTTTTTATGAAAAAATTTGTTATAACAGTATTATCTATATTTATTTTCTCAGGATTAAATTCTTCTGTAAATGCAGTTGAAGATGTTCAAGACAGGGTTGCTCTGTTTTACAGTAAAACAGCATCTGTTGCAAAACCGGCACAACCTGCAAAATCTGCTAAACCCTCCCAGCTCAGAGATAATAAAATATTAATGTACCCAAATCCAGGAAATGGTTTTAGAACAGGATTCTCAAAACCGCAAACAAGATTTTCCCACCCTAGTAGAAGATTTTCTCAACCGCAAACGAGATTTGCTCACAAACGACCTGAATATATTTATACAAAAGAATATCAAAAAAATATTGTAAACAGGCACAGTCCCGGCATGAAAAGAAATATTGCAAAACAGGTAAAACCAACTCTTGCTGTAAATCCCAAAAGAGTTAAAGCCGTAAATGTTAATACCAAGAAAATTATTGCTTGTGGTGGTATAACATATTATGGAATTCAAAACAGTTGTAAATAATTTAAGATGAACAATAAAATTCTTATATCGTTATGTAAGAAACGGAGGCTTATATGAAAAAAATATTTTTGTTAATAATGTTTTTAATATCTGTAAATTTAAGCGCAAATGCTTATTATCAGGTAAATTATAATGCAGCCGGCGGAGTTACAAGTACAGTTAATACTGTTCCTACCCCTTTTGGCGCTCAAACTTATGTTAATCATTATACTAACGGATTGAATGAGGGTTATGGCTCAAATGCTCTGTTTAGTCCGAATACTATTCGTAGTATTTCTGAAAGACAACGTCAGATAAGAAATGAAAAAAAATATCTTGAAAATACAAAAAATATTAATGTAAATATTAATCATACAGGGATAAATCCATATCGATATAATAATGGTTATTATAATTATCCTACCTATACACACTATCCGACCTACGGAGGAATAAGATATAATAACCGAGGTTTTAACGGAATTAACACAAATTACTATTTATTAAAGTTATGAAAAAGATTTTATGTTACGGGGATTCAAACACTTTTGGTTTTATCCCCGGTACTTGCGGAAGGTACAATAGAAATGAAAGATGGAGCGGAATATTATCTGAGCTTTTGCCTGATTACGAAATAATTGAAGAAGGTATGAATAATCGTTTAGGTTTTTTCGAAAGTCCTGAAGGTTTAAAACAAAGCGGAGGTATATATTTACCACACATTTTGAAAAATAATAAAAATATTGATATTTTTGTATTGGCACTTGGAACAAATGATACACAGTTTTTTTATAACTTAGATATAAACATAGTTCAGAATGGTCTGAAATATCTTGTAGAAACTATTTATAATGAAAATAAAAATGCAAAAATAATACTCATTCCTCCTGTCAGAATAAAAGAAAATATTGTAGATGGGATGTTTAGTTGCCAGTTTGATTTGGAGTCTGTCAAAAAAATAGAAGAAATTTTCCCTATTTACAAAAATATTGCTGATATTATGAATTGCTTGTATTTTGATTTTAATATTTATGTAACACCGTCAGAAACAGACGGACTTCATTACACAAAAGAGTCCCACAGAATTATTGCCCAAAATCTGGCAAAATTTATTGAGCAGTCTTGTGCTTAAACCCTTCAAAAACAGGACTTGTTGTAACAAATTTTTCGGTTTGTTTGTCGTTTAATCCCGCTTTATACGGATCAAAACCATGATTGTATCTGTACTGTGTCCACAGTCTTGAAATACCGCTTAGAGTAAAGCCCATTACCAAAATACTGAATAAATACGGAACCCCTGTTATAATTGATTTTTGTTTTATAAGCTCGGAAAGTTCTTTTTCAACTGTAGTATTGTTAATTTTTGCAAGTTTTTCTGCAATTTTAGGTAAGTCTTTTCTTGTAGGAATTGATGCAATTGTTCCGTCAGCATTTCGTTTAATAAGTTCAGGAAATTTGCCCCTTTTAGCCAGATATTTTTTAAATGAGCCGTCTAACAAAGCTGAACCGAATATTGTGTATAATACAACAAGAGGCACTCTTGTCCAGACTTCATAAAAGTCTAATTTACCTCTGTCTTTTGCTGCTGCGGAGTATCCAAACAAACCTGTTATACATGTTGCGGCTAATTGACCTTTACTCAGTGATAATTTTCCGTTATTGTTTACAAAATCTAATTTTAAATAATCTTTTAAGAAATTATCGGTTTTCTTTGAATTTATGCCGATTTTGTGTAATAACTTAGAAATTTGTATTCCTGGTTCTAAGATAATTTCGGAAAATTTACGTGCAGCTTTGAATTTGTGACCAAAAGCGGCAAGGGCTAAGCCTGAACCTATCCCTGCCGCAGATAAAATTCCTGTTTTTAACAGGACTTGTTTTGAATGCGTTTCGACCCTTTTTTGTTGTTCATGGTTTTCTTTTTTATCTTTATTTAAGTTTGCGACATTGTTAAAATCACTTACTTTGAAAACCTTTAGAGTAAATAAATTTTTTGCAAACCCCAATGCGTATTCTAAAGCCGGAACAGTAATACAACCTAACAGTATTCCCGCTTTTGTCGTAATCAATCGGTTTTTTAGTTCTCTATTTAATTTTGAATTCTTTATTTCTTCTACACTTTGGGGTATGTGTTTTACAACCTTATCTTGTAATTTTTTAGGCTGAACAGCTTTAAACAAACCTTTTCTAAAGCCGTGTTCCCCCAGTAGCGGAGCTGCAAAATAGAAAATTCCCGATTCTATAAATTCTAAGAAGGTAAATTCACTAAAATCTATAATACTTCTTGATAATGCGGCTTTAGGAAACCAGTTTGTTAATGTGCCTTGTATAAATCTGGTATGAGATAAATTTTCCTGTGATTTTAAAAATTTATCTAATAATTTTGTTTTACCTTTAAATTTTGGTAATGTTCCTTTGAAATTTGGTGTAGATTGTATATTTTGTATGCTTGGTATCATATTATATCCTTTAAAATTATTTTTATATCACTAAAAAAGCCACCCTGTTAAGGTGGCTTGTAAATTTGCTTTATTGTCTATTTTCTAACACATTCGACTTGCAACACAATGACCACCTAAACTTAGGCTTTGCATCATCATCATTTGCATCATCATAGTATTAGTTTTTTGCATTATTCTTTTCCTTTTTTACTAATTTATTATAAGATAAAATATTTGTCAATATTATAATAAAAATTGTTCAATTATGAGATTCTTCGTTGCAAAATCTTTCGACATTCAGAGACAGTGCGAACAGAGGATGAAAGCGTCAGCGATATCCGTTTAATGCGAGCACCCCGTGGGATCTAAAGATTTTGCCCCTCTGAATGACAAGAAAATATATTTTGTGGAAATTTCTATATAAATCCCAAAATTTTAAACTTATGCCAAAGCTTGAACTTTAGCGAACTGGGATTCATAAAGGTGTTTATAGACTCCGTTTTCAATATTCATAAGTTCATTATGATTTCCTAATTCAACTAATTCGCCATTTTTAATAACTGCAATTCTATCAGCATTTTGAACAGTTGTAAGTCTGTGAGCAATAACAAACACTGTTCTGTCTTTCATTAAGTTTTCTATAGCCTGTTGAACAATTTTTTCTGCTTCATTATCCAAAGCACTTGTAGCTTCGTCCAAAATTAGTATAGGTGCATTTTTTAAGAATGCTCTTGCAATACCTATTCTTTGTTTTTGTCCGCCTGATAGCAATACCCCGCGTTCCCCGATATTAGTATCAAGACCTTTTTCAAGGCTGTTAACAAAATCTTCTAAATAAGAATCTTTTAGTGCTTCATGTAATTCTGCTTCTGTAGCATTCAAATTACCAAGCATAATATTTTCTCTTATTGTTCCGGAGAATAGGAAATTATCTTGAAAAACAACAGAAATATTATCTCTCAATGATGTTAAAGAAATATCTCTGACATCTACACCATCAATCATTACATTGCCGCTTTTAACATCGTAAAATCTCGGGATTAAGTTAACTATAGTACTTTTCCCGCCTCCTGAATTTCCGACAAGAGCAAAAGTTTCACCCTTGGCAACAGAAAAAGATATGTTTTTCAATACAGGTTTATTCTTTTTGTATTCAAAACTTACATTTCTAAACTCTACACAATCATTCATGCCTGTCAATTTTACAGCATTTTCTTTATCCCTGATTCTAGGAACAGCTTCCAATTGTTGAATAACACGTTCCAATGCTAATAATGCTGTTTGCATAGCTTTAGCATTATTACCCAGTAATTTTATCGGTGTATATAACATAATCAAAGCAGTTATAAATGAAACAAAATTACCACTTGTAATTTGTTTTTGAACAATCATGTAGCTGCCCAAACCAATTACAGCTGCAATACCTACTGATACTATAATATGCATCATAGGAGATAACCAGCCGGTTTTTTGAGTAATTTTCATACTTAAACCGAACATAGTATCCAAATCTTTTCTGAAATTTTTACTTTGGTAATCATATAAATTATATGCTGTTACAACTTTATTACCTGCAAAAGCTTCGTTATAAGCAGTAATAACTTTACCACCTGCAGATTCTGATTTTTGGGTAACTTCCATAATCATTTTACGAACCTTTGTCAATGGAATTACTGCACAAATTAAAACAATAATTGCGATAATAGCTAATTGCCAAGAGTTATACAACAATACCCCAACCAGAGATATTGATGAAAATATTCTTGATATCATATTTTTTAAATTATTTAACAAGCTGCCGCAAGCCGAATTTGGGTCATTGTTATATAAACGCATAATATCGCCGGAAGATTTTGTATCAAAAAACGTTGCATCTTTGTGCATCAATTTGTCATACAAAGTCTTTTTCATGTCACTTGTAACTTTACCTGCAACCCAAGCATTCATATATGTTGAAAGGTAATTTAACAAACCTTGCGTTGAGGTAAAAGCAACAATTAAAAATGGAATATACCAAGGAGATTGAACGGTTTTATCAACCATGACAATATCCATATACGGTTTTAAAGATAGAGCAATAACAGCATCTAATGAACCTATAGGAATAGCTAAACCAAGAGCTAATATCGTTCTGAACCAATATTTTTTAAAATATGGGATTACTTTTGCGTAATTTGCCATTACTTTATCTTTGTCAAATTTGCTAATTATATCTTTTATTTTTTGCTTAATTTCCATAACCATACTCAATATAATATATTTCTCTCACAAGATTATAATACAACAAAAATAATATATAGCTACCTTTCTATAAATTCAACGGCTTCTTTGTGTACTGATTTATTAACAAATTTCGCATATTTTCTGATTTCATCCGGCAGCTCCGGCATATCTTTAATTTTTCTGCATAATTTTGCCATAAATGTATATATAGGTAAATCACTATTATCTGTCAACATTATCGGGAAATTATTTATTTTAAACTCAGAGTTTGATGTGTGGCCCAACTCATCTTCAACATCAAATCGTTTCATATACAAATCAATATGATTAGGATTTTTGTAACTAACGCAATTGAATTCATATTGTACTTTTGATTTTTTGAGAGTTTCCCTAAACCATTTCAAGTCATTTCCTGAAACATCATCTGTAAGATCACATTCAAGGTGAATTTCATTGTAATGCTTTTTCCCATAAGCTAAAACATTTTCCAAATCTCCGGTTTTATACTGATAGCCCACCGGTAAGTAATGTCCAAACTGCTCGTAGGAAACTTTTGAAAGATTTACATTTCTAATTCCGCTAAAAGATATTCTATCCATGTTAATAATAAATTCGGGCAAGAAATTTTTTGCTATTGATATCATTTTATGCTATTAACTAATTAAGGGGAAGATATGACAACAAATACAATAACGGAGTTTCCTGATAATTATACTGTTATAGATATTGAAACAACAGGCTTATCAAGTGCTAAGAATGAAATTATAGAGCTTTCTGCCGTAAAAATCAGAGATAATAAAGTAGCTCAAACCTTTACAACTTTGGTTAAACCAAACGGTTATATAAGTTCCTTTATCCAAAAATTAACAGGAATAACGAATGAAATGGTTTATAATGCACCACCTATTCAAAATGTTTTGAATAGGTATTTGGAATTTATCGGAGATGATACAATAGTTGGTCATAATATAAAATTTGATATCGGATTTATTAATAATAATTGCCTAAAATATTACAATACTGAGTTTACAAATTCTTCAATCGACACGTGTAAACTTGCAAAAAAATATACCGATTTAAAACGCAGAAACTTAGAAACAGTAGCTCATCATTTTAATATTGACACCTCAGGGCATCATAGGGCACAAAAAGACTGTCTAATGACTTATGGTATTTATGATGCTATGAAAAATATCCCAAAAACGGGGCAGGAAAATGCACAATGTAACGCTTAAAACATGTGATAATATAGATATTGCGGCAAATTACTATACAAACGGTTTTAACGAAATTGTAATAGTTGCTCCGGGCTGGTGCATGACAAAAGATTCAAACGCATTTACTCAAATTTCCGAATTTTTCGCAAAAAGGTATGATGTATTAACTTTTGATTTTAGAGGTCATGGAAAAAGTAAGGGGCTATATACTTTTACGGCAAAAGAAGAAGCGGATATGCAGTCAGTAATTGATTTTGCAACAGAAAATAGATACAAAAAGATTTATCTTGCCGGCTTTTCCTTAGGTGCTGCAATTGCGATAATTTGTGCTGCTAAAAATCCAAAAATAGACAAAGTTATTCTCGTTTCTCCACCATCAGAATTTGGTAAAATTGAAAATCAAATGTGGAAGAAAGAAGCCTGGGAAGAAACACTTAGAAAGTTTGAGCTTGGAAGATTTTTGTCAATAAGACCATGCATTATTCCTCTAAAAAAGGAACGACCTATTGATTATATAAAACAGGTGAAAGTTCCTACGTTATTTATTGCAGGCGAAAAAGACCCCACAGTTCATCCTTGGCATACAGAAAAATTGTACCGGATTGCAACTTGTCCTAAAAAGTATATGCTGTTCAAAGGTGGTTGTCATGCCGAAGATCTGTATCTGCATTTTGAGCAAGATTTTTCAAATCTTTGTTATGACTGGCTTGAACAAAATTAGTTACATAACAAAAAAGACGGTATCCGAAGGAATTTACCGTCTGTATCAGAGAAAGAGATATTGATAGTTAAGATATATTGTAGAGAGTTAAAGTATTTTGTTTACAAATAAATAATAGATGTAGCTAACGACAAAAACGGTCGTATGTATTGATATTTTTAATAATTAAATTTTACGTGGTATAATATCTTTCACAATATGTTTACTTGAATGAATAGAAGGAGTTATGGAATGAAAAAAATGTTTTTAATATTGATGATAATGTTTAGTTTTTTAACAACAATATTTGCATCACAAATTTCTTATGATAAAAGTGATTTTGCACCTATTTATACTGTCATTGACGATGCTGCGTATGATATACGTTATTATTCTTCGTATAATTTTACGGGCAATAGGATAAACGGGTATAAAGCTCCTGTTGCTTATATGACAAAAGATTCGTTGAAGGCTTTAGCTGTTGCTGCTGCTGATTTAAGACGACAAGGTTACAGATTATTAATTTGGGATTCTTACAGACCTCAAAAAGCAGTTGATAATTTTGTCGAATGGATTAATAATCCAAACGATCCCGGAGATAAATCTTTTTATCCTGAACTAAAAAAATCGGATTTGCTGAAAGGTAATTATATTGCCGAAAAATCAGGTCATACAAGAGGTTCAACCGTTGATTTAACCTTAATAAAAAAAGACGGTTCTTTTGTTGATATGGGTGGTACTTTTGATCTGTTCAGCGAAATTTCTCATCCTGATTATAAAAAATTAACCAGAGAACAAAAGAAAAACAGAAAAATATTGCATGATGCTATGATAAAAGCAGGGTTTAAAGGTATTGATTCCGAGTGGTGGCATTTTACACTAAAAAATGAACCGTATCCTGATACATATTTTGACTTTGACGTAGAAGGAGCAAATTAAAAAAGGAAAAATATTTTTATGAAAAAATATCTGATAAACAAAAATTCTGATACTCTTTTAATCTTTTTTACGGGTTGGGGGTGTGATGAATACGAATTTGAGCATTTAAAGTCAAATTCAGATGTGTTAATTTTGTATGACTATACGGATTTGAATTTAGATTTTGATTTTTCAAAATATAAAAATTTCAATTTAATAGCATTTTCTGCCGGAGTTTTTGTGGCTTCAGTATTTAACTTTGATTTTAAAATAAACAAAAAGATTGCTATAAGCGGAAATCCATATCTTTTTGATGAGTATTACGGACTTTCTTCGGATATTCAAGAGGTTTTATGCAATATAACAGAAGAAAATGCAGATGATTTTACCAGAAATTACCTGATAAAAACTGATGAAGAATACCAAAATTTTCATATTTCAAGAAGAACACTTGAAAGCTGCAGAGCTGAGTTTGATTGTTTAAAGAATTTATATATTTCAAACAGACACAATATAAAAGACATTTTTGACTTTGCTTTGGTTGGTGAATATGATCCGATATTCAATCCATTGGCACAAAAAAAATTTTATGAAAATAAGCTTAATATAATAAAAAATGCACGACATAATCTTTTTTTCAGGATAGATAGTTATGAACAAATATTGGATTTAAAGATTAATTAAAGGAAATTTTATATGCGAAAAATATTTATTTTGTTTATAATATTCTTTTTTTCTTTAAATGCGCATGCTTCAGATAGTACAAATATTCCTTTTGATGGCTACAATCCGCAAAAAGATTATTTTGATTATTCAATTGTATTGGAAGAATTCCCCCAAAATTACTACTATACAACAGTTAAAATAAACAAATCAAAAGAACGTATTTTAATAATAACAAACGGTGTGAATGAAAATAAAAATTCTTATCACGGACTTTTTTACTATTTTGGAAAAAACGGATTTGTTTATCCTTTGGGATATCTAAAGAGTGAAAAACCTTTATCACAATCAAAAAATTATCTGTATTATAATAGCGGGAGTGAAGATATAAAATTCTATGCGTCAAATAAAGAATCGCCAACCTTTAAGCTAAAACTCGTAAAAAGAAGCGAAAAATTAAGTAATATAGAATTTGAAAAAATAGAAAGCTCAGAAAGATTTGCAGGAGATTTTGGAGAGCCGGCAGGAGATGATATAAAAAAAATAAAAATTGACGGCTTTTATTTTGAATATCATAAACCTCAATATAAAAGAAAATATATAAAAAATCTTATGCGTAAATGTATACAAGACGGTGTTAAAACACAGGTTCAGATGTATTGTTGTGTTGTAAAAAAAATACATCAATAAGAATATTAATACAGGCACGTTGTATGTTATAATAATACCAAGTTATTTAATATAAAAAATTATAAGAAAAGGAATAGATATGGCGACATTAAAAACAACAATATTAGGAATAGAGTTTGAAAACCCGTTTTTATTAGCTTCAGCACCACCAACCGCATCAATTGAGAGTATTGATAGAGCGTTTGAAATGGGCTGGGGCGGTGCTGTTTTAAAAACCATAACTCCTGATGATTTAGAAATGATAGAAGCTAGTCCTCGCTATGCAACCATTAAAGAAAAAGGGAAAGTAATATGTCTTCAAAACATTGAATTATTGAGCCATGAAACTGTTGAATACTGGGTTGAAGGAATAAAATACCTAAAAAGAAAACACCCGACAAAAGTTATAATTGCAAGTATTATGGCGCCTGTTGAACGTAAAGAATGGCAAAATATAGTTAAAAGATTAAATGAAACGCCGGTTGATGCTTATGAATTGAACTTTTCTTGCCCGCATGGAATGCCTGAGCGTAATATTGGTATGGCGATAGGAACAAATACTGATATCTCAATTCTTATAACATCCTGGGTAAAATCAGTTGCTACAAAACCTGTTTTTGTAAAATTGACACCAAATGTTACAGATATAACATGGATAGCAAGAGCTATAGAAAATGCAGAAGCTGATGGATTTTCGGCAATTAATACAGTACAAGGTTTTATGGGTATAGATCTTGAAACCTTAGAGCCTGTTTTAAATGTTAACGGACATTCTACTTATGGCGGTTTATCCGGAGAAATTGTAAAACCAATAGGTTTTAGATGTGTAGCTCAATTAAGACAAAATTCAGATTTGCCTATTTTAGGAATGGGTGGAATCTCAAATTGGGAAGATGCCGCTCAATATATAGCGCTTGGTTCTGATGCCGTTCAAATTTGTACCGAGGTTATGATTAATGGTTATGGAATTATTAATGGCTTAAAATCAGGCTTGCTGAATTATTTGGAAGCAAAAGGATTTAACAGTATATCGGAATTAAAAAATATTGCAATTAAAAAAATCACATCACATGAAAGTTTGGATAAAAAATCTAAATTATATCCGTCTATTGATAAAGATAAGTGTGTAAAATGCGGAAAATGTGCTAAAATATGCTCTGAATCAGAATACCATGCACTAAGTCTTGATAAGGAATGTATATGCTTAGATAAACAATCTTGTATCGGTTGTTCTTTATGTAGTCATGTATGTCCGAAAGAGGCAATAAAAATGTGCAGCCCAAACTCATAAAGGGAGTATTCGTATGGAGATTTTATTATATATAATATGCTCAATATTTTTGATATTAACAATAACTATTGTTGTAAAAATTAATAAGTTAAAAAATATTAAATATAAGACACCTGAAATATTATTCGACAAAAAAATATTAACTGTTTATTATTCAAATATGCGTAATACAAAAAAAATTGCGCAAAATCTTCATTCTATTGTCGGTGGAGATATAAAAGAGATTGAACTAATTGAAAAATACCCTAATAATATTTTCAAAATGTCAAATGTTGTAAGAAAACAAATAAAAGATAATTATTTTCCCAATATAGATAATATAGATATATCAGAATATGATATTATTTTTATTGGTTCTCCGGTTTGGAACTTTTCCATATCATTACCAATGAAATCTTTTTTGAAAAATAACGACTTTAAAAATAAAACTTTAATACCGTTTTTTACATGTAGCGGCGGTGCGAGTAAAAATAAAGTAATTAGAGAAATAAGCAAGCTAACTGATGCAAAAAATGTTAAAAAACCTTTAATTATGTTTGAAGACGGGATTATATTTACAAACGAACAAATTATTAATTGGCTAAATAATTTATAAATTAGTCAACTATTGCAAATTTCCATTTTTTGCATATTCAACAGCATCAAAATTGTCAGGGGTTACATTTGGAATCGGTATAAACCTTATTGGTAAATTATTTTCAAAATAGCCTGTAATTATTTCATTTTCTATGGATTTTATTTTTAGTATTTCTTCGGGTTCTTCGCTTCCGCCAAACTTAAATTTTACAAAATTTTTTGTTTGTACGCAGGAAAAAGGTAAACCCATACCTCGTTCGCTTTCTTCTGTATGACCGGAATTTTCATCATAAAAAACATAAAAATAAATTTTTGTTAAGTCTTTTGTGCCAGGAGTATAACTTTTATATACCCCTTTATGAAAGTATGCCGGTGTCGAAGATTTTAATTTTATAGAACTGTAATTTTGAATTTTTGTACAGCCTGTCATTAAACCGGTAAAAATTACAACAGTTATAATTATTACTAATAATTTTAAGATTTTTTGCATAAAATTTTTCTCCAAACAATTATACATAAAAGGATATTGTTAGAAATATATCTTGTATTGAGGCATAATCAATAATTTACGCAATATTTATTCTATTTTTTGTTAACAGATAGCGGAGTTCCCATTTCTCCGATATAAAAAACAATAAGTTCAACCGGCTCATTTCCTGTATTCTTGCCATAATGATACTTTCCAATCAGTTCAGGCAAAACCTCACCTTCATGGAGTGTTATTTTTTTATTATCGTCTGTAATAACTGTTAAAATACCTTTTTTCACATAAGCGATATTTACTAAATCATGCTTGTGCATAGGTAATTCTTCATTCACGTTAATAACAATCTTTAGTACTGTAACTTCAGGCTTTTTAATTTTCAATTTTTTATATTCAGCACAATCCCAGGTAGATGTTGTTTTTAACAATACATCTTTTTGTGCAGAATACGCAGAAATTGTAGTACACAAAATCATAATAACAAATACAATTGCAAATTTTATCACATTTTTCATACCATTAAATCCTTAATTTTAAATACCATAACCTTGAATCATTATAACATAACAAAATAAAAAACAATGGTAGACTAAAGTCAACCCTACTTATAAGTGCAAATTTGTGCAAAAATAATGCAAAAGTGCGGACTTTTTGTTACCAAAATCGGACATACCGGACATTTTAACCCATCCAACTTCCGACCTTTTTAAATCGGCAATAGCTGGATTGCTTCGAGCATTTGCCTTCGCAATGACGTAAACCGTTTCCGAGCAAAAGTCCTGAAAAAATGTAGAATGAAACAAAACAAAATCCAATAAAATTTATATAAAAAAATGTACAGAATAAACATTCTGTACACTTTTTTGGAGGTAAGGGGACTCGAACTCCTGACCCTCTGCGTGCAAAGCAGATGCTCTACCAACTGAGCTATACCCCCATATTTGTGGGTTCTGTTTCAAGCTTTCGCCTTCCACATTTTCTATTCTACATGCTGATTTTTTTTTGTAAAGAGGCAAATTTATTTTTTTACATGTTTTATATCAGCATAATTAAAATTTCTTTAAAAATATGATTTCAAACCGATTACTGAATAGAGTAAAATTGCCTTATATAACTGTAAAAGGCTCGTTTGCCTACAGGCAGTCTAAGGCTGCAAATTTTACAACTAAAATTATAAATAATTTATCCGGACAAATTGATAAACAATGTATTTCTCTGTCAAAGGTCGGAAAACTTTTAAAAAATTTGTTTCCAAAAAATCTTGACATCTTTGTCAGAAAGAACAAAGGTGCTGATTCCGGCGCTCAGCTTAATCGTATGCTTAATGACAATAATTATTTTATTCAATACTCAATCGACTTGAAAACTAATAAAGATGGTCTTATAAGTATTTTGGATGTTCCAACTATAGCTCATGAAATACGACATCTTTCCGATTCTTTGTTCCACCCAAAATTTTTAAGTCGGGAACAGTTAATTATTAAGTTAGGACTTGATAAAGATAAATACCTCAATTTTTATGATAAAAATATTTATGTTAAAGAACTTTTCTTCTGTAAAAAAGATAAAAGATATATTATTAAAAAAATTAAAAACCAAACAACAAAAGTTCTAAGAGGTTTGCCTGCGGAAGATAAAGTTAATTTGTTACAGTGGATGAGATACAATTTGATGTCGGAACAAAATGCCTATAGACAAGGTGTCAAAACAGCTAAAAAATTAAATCATAAAAATATAAGTGTCTATGAAGATGAACTCTATGACCAAACAAAAGACTACATGTTTGAAGAAAAAATAAAATTATTTACTAATATGGCTCATGAAATTATAAAAAAAGAACGAGGAATTCATAAAGCAAAAATCAGGCAGGCAAAATAATTTGAAATTTATATAATAAAAAGCCGAAGAATTAAATCTTCGGCTTTTTGTGTTACTAAAGTTCAATTAAACTTTAGCAGCTTTTTTACATTCAATAACTGCTTGTGCTGCAGCCAATCTTGCTTGTGGAACTCTGTATGGTGAGCAAGATACGTAGTTCAAGCCAATTCTGTGAGCATATTTTACAGAATCAGGATCGCCACCGTGTTCACCACAAATTCCGCCAACCAAGCTTGAATTTACTGAACGACCTTCGTTGATTGACATTTCAATCAATCTGCCAACACCACCAAAGTCAAGTGTTACGAATGGGTTGTAAGGTAAGATTTTTTGTTCTACATAGTTTTTCAAGAATTTGCCTTCTGCATCATCTCTTGAGTAACCAAATGTCATTTGTGTTAAGTCATTTGTACCATAAGAGAAGAATTCAGCTTCTGTTGCAACTTCTTTTGCTGTCAATGCTGCTCTAGGAATTTCAATCATTGTACCGAATTTGTATTCTAATTTAACTCCTTTTTCCTGCATAACTTGTTCAGCAACTGCAACTAATGTAGCTTTAGCTGTTTTTAATTCGTTGATATGACCAATCAAAGGAATCATTATCCATGGTTGAATGTGATGTCCTTCTTTTGTCAAATCACAGCATGCTTCAAAGATTGCTCTAACTTGCATTTCGTTAATTTCAGGATAAGTTAAACCTAAACGGCAGCCACGCAAGCCCATCATCGGGTTAGATTCTGACAAGTTTTCAACGATTTCAAGCATTTTTTCATCTTCTTTATAATCTTGACCTAATGCTTTTTTAGTTGCAACTTTTTCAACTAATTCAATCTTAGAAGGTAAGAATTCGTGAAGCGGCGGATCTAATAAACGAACTGTCAATGGTTTGTCGCCTAATGCTTTGAACATTGCATAGAAATCTGAATATTGCATTGGTAACAAGTGAGATAAAGCTTCTTTTCTTGCTTCTGTTGTTCCTGCAATAATCATTTTTTGAACCCAAGGTAATCTGTCAGGATCCATGAACATGTGTTCAGTTCTGCAAAGACCTACACCTTCAGCTCCGAATTTGATAGCGTTTTCAATATCTTTTGGAGTATCAGCATTAGCTTCAACTTTTAATGATTTGATTTCGTTAACCCATCCAAAGAAAGTTTCAAAGTCTTTATCAATACCGGCTTCAACAAGTTCAATTGCACCTTCCATAACTTCACCTGTTCCACCGTCCAATGAAATAATATCGTCTTTGTGGAATACGGTTCCATCAGAACATGTAATTGTTTCATTTGCCAAGTCAATTTTCAAATCTTCACAACCTGATACGCAAGGTTTACCCATACCTTTTGCAACAACTGCTGCGTGAGATGTAGCACCGCCTCTAAGTGTTAATACACCTTGAGAAACTGCCATACCGTGAATGTCATCAGGACAAGTTTCAATTCTTACCAAAATAACTTTTTCACCGGCTTCACCACGACGAGCTGCTTCTTCGGTATCAAATACGATTTTACCAACAGCAGCACCTGGAGATGCGTTTACACCTTTTGAAACTTTGTGTGAATGTTTTACTTTATCAGGATTAAAGCAAGGCAGCAATACTTGGTAAACTGAATAAGGGTCTACCTGCATAATTGCTTCTTCTTTAGAAATAATTCCTTCGTTATACATATCAACAGCAATTTTGATAGCTGCTTTTGCAGTTCTTTTACCGTTTCTTGTTTGAAGAATCCATAACTTTCCACGTTCTACGGTAAATTCCATATCTTGAACATCGTGATAACCTTTTTCAAGTTGTTTTGCAATATTTACGTATTGAGTATAAATATCAGGCATGTCTGTTTCAAGTTCAGAAATTTGTTTTGGAGTTCTGATACCTGCAACAACGTCTTCGCCTTGTGCATTTACTAAGTAT
>CACXCI010000102.1 GCA_902766105.1 uncultured bacterium | reverse complement strand
ATTATTTAGGAGTTTATATGTTTTTGGGGTTAATGAACTATTTATATTTAGTGTTTCGACTACACTTAAATCTTATGTAATTATTATTACATATAAAAATTTTAATGTCAACAACATTGTTTTCTATTTAAAAAACAAAATCTGAAACCGCCGTATAGTGTACATTTTACACTTTACAAAACTTAACATAATGCTTCCCTGCTGAAATAATCGAGCCTTGCTATTCAAAAATTTTCAAAATTCCGGCAATTATATCTAAAATGCCTGTTCCAAAATCAGTTTTATCTTTTGTATGGGAATTTTCATATTTAGGATCTGTGCTTTCTTCTTGTGATTGATATGTTTTAATCGTATCGGAAAGTCTGGTAACTTCTTGGGATTTTATTATAGCTCCTGTGTGTTTTCCGGTTAATCTGTTAAAAATTCCTCCGATAAACTCAAAAAACATGCTCAAAAAATTATCATTTTGATTTTGCTTAAATTGAATTTCTTGTGTTTGAAGTGGTTTTTGCGGAATATTTGTTTGAAGGGCATGACAATTTGCCTGTCCTAAAAGTAAAATTATAAAAATCGTAATTATTTTTTTCATAAATGAATGTTAGCGAATTAACTTAGACTTGTCAACAAGGATTGTACAATGTGCTAATGTAAAATATTTATTTTGTTTGTATTAGTATTTGTATAAGTAAGGAGAAAAATAGAATGAGTAAAAAATCTTGGATAGTAATTTTAGCAATTTTGATAATTCCTGTTGTTGCATTTTGGGGTATGACTTTCAATAAAGACACCTCTGTTATAGCTGAGGCTGTTACGGGAAAGCCGCAAATTTTGAAATTTTCATCTTCAATGTGTTTAGAGTGTAAAGAAGTTGAAAAAGCCTTTAAACAGATATTGCCAAAATATGATGACAAGATAGTTTATACAGAAATTATGGTTGACAGTAGAAATGATATGAAAAACAATCTGATAAAAAAATACAATGTACAGCTTGTACCAACCGTAATTATGCTAAATTCTGACGGGACGCAAAGTGTCAGAATAGAGGGTGCAAAATCTGCTGAAGAATTTGAGGAATGTATAAAAGGACTTAGATAGTGGAAAATTTAACATCATTATTTAATAGTCAGACAAGTATTTATCTGCTTTATGCAGCTTCATTTTTGGGTGGTTTGGTTGCATCGGTTTCTCCGTGTTCGCTTTCAATGCTTCCTCTTATAATTGGTTATATCGGCGGATATTCAAAAGAAAAACCTTTAAAGACCTTGTTGCAAATGATTGTGTTTGTTATGGGTTCATCTGTTGTATTTGCGATAATTGGAGGTATTTGCGCAATAACAGGTAAGGTTTTTATCGGAAATCCATATTTTGCGTTGATAGTTGCTTCAATTATTTTAATTATGGGACTTAGAATTTTGGAAATTATTGATTTTGATGTGCCTGTAATAATTAAACAAATCCCTCAAAATAATGTTAATAACGACATCATTTATCCGTTTATACTTGGTGCTGTTTTTGCTCTAATCGGTACACCCTGTTCTACTCCTATCTTGGCAAGTATAATGGGGTTTGCATCTATTTCTGCAAGTATTAAAAATGCCATAATTATGTTATTTTTATTTTCAATAGGGCAGGGATTAATTTTGATTCTTGCGGGATTTTTGACCTCAAAGCTTAAAACAAGTGAAAAATTCTATAAAATATCAGAAAACATAATGAAAATCAGCGGAATTTTACTTGTTTTGGTTGCTGTGTATATTTATTATAAGATTTTTGGTGCTGTCCTTGTAAAATAACCTTTTGTGTAGTAAAATGTACGCATAGAAGGATATTTTTAAGGAGTATTATAATGAAAACTTTAGAAGGTCAGTTAACAACTACCGCAGAAGATAGATTTTGTATAATAGTTTCTCGTTTTAATGATTTTATCGGTTCAAAATTGTTATCAGGAGCTATTGATGAATTAAAACGCCATGGGGTAGCTGATAGTAATATAGATATAGTCAAAGTTCCTGGGGCTTTTGAGATTCCTGTTATTGCGCAAAAATGTGCTTCAACAAAAAAATATGATGCCGTAATAACATTAGGCGCTGTAATAAAAGGTTCAACCCCTCATTTTGATTATGTATCAGCAGAAGTTTCAAAAGGTGTGGCTCAAGCAAGTTTGCAAACCGGTGTTCCTGTGATATTTGGCGTCTTAACGACTGATAATATTGAACAAGCTATTGAAAGAGCCGGTACAAAAGCCGGAAATAAAGGCGCTGATGCTGCTAAAACAGCTATAGAAATGGCTAATTTGGTAAAAATAATATAGTTTTTTGCATAGTGTGAAATGTACGGATAGTTCCGGCAGTATTGAAAAGGAGTTGGATATGACAGAAGCAATTACCGAGTACAGAAATGAGAATACCAAAGATATAGATTTATTATCAACAATTGACATGGTTCGCAAGATGAATGAAGAAGATCAGATTGTTGCAAAGGTTGTTGGTGATGTTGCATCAGATATTGCAGTTGCAATTGATATTATAGCTAAAGCTTTTTTAAAAGGCGGTAAGTTATATTACTTTGGTGCAGGAACATCAGGAAGGCTTGGAATTTTAGATGCTTCAGAATGTCCTCCGACCTTTAGTGTTGAACCTTCTATGGTGCAAGGTATTATTGCAGGCGGAAAAGATGCAATGATTAAGGCTGTTGAAGGGGCAGAAGATAATTTTGAGTTTGGAAGAAAAGATGCTCAAGTATTAACGGACAAAGATGTTTGTGTGGTTATCTCAGCAAGCGGGAATCCGAAATATTTACTTGGGGTTTTGGAAAAGGCAGATGAAATCGGTGCTGCAACAATTGGTATTACTTGTAATTCAAAAGGTGCTATAGCACAAGAAGCTGGTCATGTTATTTGTGCTGAAGTAGGTCCTGAGGTTATTGCAGGCTCAAGTCGTTTAAAAGCCGGTACCGCTCAGAAAATGATATTGAATATGTTATCTACAGGCTCAATGATAAAAATAGGTAAAACTTATGAAAACTTTATGATTGATTTAAAAGCTTCAAATGAAAAACTGAAAGACAGAGCAATAAGAATTGTTTCTCAGATAGCAGAGGTTTCTCATAGCGAAGCTTTAGCTGCATTACTAAAATGTAATTGGGAAATAAAAACAGCAATAATAATGATAAAAATGAATTTGGACGCAGATAGTGCAAGGCTGGAATTGCGTAAGCACGGCGGCGTATTGAGAAAACTTTTGAAAGCTGAAGAAACTTCAGTTTAGGAGGATATAAATGAAATTAACAGTACTTGGAGCAGGATGTTGGGGTTTAACTTTAGCATGGCTATTAACAAATAATTTTGATGAAATAACGGTTTGGGGCAGAGCTCAGGATTTATCTCAGGACTTGGTGGAAAACAAGCATTGTTTAAAACCTCTTGAGGTCCAACTTGACAGCAAAGTTGAAATAACGTCTGATTTGGCTTCAGCAATAAAAGATTCTGATATAATTTTGTCTGTTGTTGCAACCTCCGGTACTCGTGATGTTTGCGAGAATCTTAAAAAAGCAGGTATTAAACCGGAACAAATTTTAGTTAATGCTTCAAAGGGTATCGAATTGCCGTCATTGATGAGAATGTCAGAGGTCATAAAAGATGTATTGCCTGAACAGAAATTAGCCATTTTATCAGGTCCTACATTGGCTAAAGAAGTTTTACAGGGCAAACCGACAGCTGCATGTGTAGCTTGTGAGGATGTTGAAATTGCTCAGTATGTTCAAAAAGCATGTAACGTTCCAAATAAATTCAGATTATATACAAATACTGATGTTATCGGAGTTGAACTCGGCGGTAGTTTGAAAAACGTAATAGCGATTGCTTCAGGTTTTGCTCACACAATGGGGTTGGGCGATAACTGTTCAGGTACATTGTTAACACGTGGAATGGCAGAAATTGTTCGTGTAAGTATTCAACTTGGTGCTAATCCTTCAACGTTGTACGGTTTATCCGGCATGGGGGATTTGATTGCAACATGTTCTTCTCCGATGTCCAGAAATTATACCGTCGGTTCTATGCTTGCCAAAGGTAAAAAAATCAATGATATTTTGGCAGAGCTTGGTTCGGTTGCAGAAGGTGTAAAAACATCAAAAGCGATTTGCGAGCTTGCTAAGAAATTGGGTATAGAAGTCCCTGTTTCAAATGCTATTTATGAAGCTGTATATACTGATATTACACCCGAAGAGTTATTGTCAAAATTAATGAACAGAAAATTGAAAGAAGAAGAAAGATACGTATAATGAAATTTGCTGTAAGATATTTAAAAAATACATATTATCCGTTAAATGTTCCCGATACCATAACCTTACAAGACGGGCAGATGGTTATTGTCAGAACCGAAAAAGGTGAAGAAGCTTTAAAAGTTTTTATAGTTAACTCTCAAATCGAGCAAATATGGGAAAAAGCTAAACAAAAACCGGAAGCTTTACCTGTTATAAGAGTGTTATCTCAAAGAGATTTACAGACTCTTGATGATATAAAAAAAGAAGAAGTTGAAGCCTTTTTTAAATGTCAGGCATTGATTAAAAAACATAACCTTGTTATGAATCTTGTTCAGTGCAGGATAACTTTTGACAGAAGAAAAATAACCTTTTATTATACTGCGCCTGAACGTGTAGATTTTCGAGAATTATTAAAAGATTTAACTCAGACTTTTACCAGAGTAAGGATTGATTTAAGACATATTGGTGTTCGTGATGAGACCTCAATATTGGAAGGTGTCGGACTATGCGGGCAACCATTCTGTTGTTCGAGTTTTTTGAGAAAATTTGCAACGATAAATGTAAAACTTGCGAAAGATCAAGGGATGCCAATTACTCCGGGGAAAATTTCCGGGACATGCGGAAGATTATTATGCTGCTTAACTTATGAATATTCAAACTACATAGATGCTGCAAAAGGAATGCCGCCAATCGGTTCATCTGTTATGACATCAGATGGTTTGGGTAAAGTTTGTTATCTTCAATTTATGAGCGGTAAGGTTGCAGTAAAACTTGAAGACGGAAAAACAAAAGAATTTGACAAAACTGATATTGAAATGGTTGATGCTGATGTAAATGTCGAAATTGATACTCCTGTAATAAATACTTATGCCGATGAGGATACATCTAATATTGATATTAAACAACTTGAAGATGATAAAAACAGCTCAACCGGTAATATTTAAAGAGAGATTGATATGAAACTAAAAAAATCTGTAAAAATTGTTTTTATCTTGGCAATAGCATTTGTGGGGCTTTGTTTTTGGGGCTTTGCTTATTTATCAAGCTCAAATAAGACCGAAAAAGTTAATTTAACAGATGATATTATAATAAATAATCTTCATAGTGAAGATGTTTCAAATCTGTTAGGAAATGAGTCTGCCGAAAAAGAAAAAGAAGAAACAAATATTTCAGCTTCCGAACAAAAAGACACTCTTTCAACCGAACAATATTCCGACAAAGAAAATAATATTGTAGAATTAGATATATCAGAATGATTTTTGTATTATAACAACAAAACAGGGTGTGCATAATGTATTTTGCCACCCTGTTTGCTGTTATATTTTGAACTGTATTATTTTGTTTCTTTTTGGGAAGATGGTTTTTCTTCGTTCTCTTGTTCTGAGGTTTCGCTTTCGTCATTACTTTCTTCAGAATTTGAAATATCTTCGGCTTCTTCATTTTCTGTTGCTTCTGCTGTTACTTCATCATCTTCGGAATTTTTATTTTTTTCAGCTTCTTCTTCCTGTTTTTCATTGGATTCTTCTTCTGTTGTTTCGTCTGACTCTTTATCAGTTTCTTCATCTGTTTCATCTTCCAAAGATGTTTCTTCAACTTCTTCTGTGTCTTTTGCTTTTTCTTCTTCTGCTAAGGCTTTTTCAATTTCTGCTTCATCCTTTGCCCTAATTACAGGAATTGAAAGCATAAGAGCCATTTGATCTCCTTCTTGATCAAAGTTTAAATCCAATGCTTCTTTATCCATTTCTACATATTTAGATAAAAGTTCAATAAGCTCTTTTCTCATACGTTGTAAAAGCTCAGGGGTCAGATTTGTTCTATCCTGCATTAGGACAACACGTAATCTGTTTTTTGCAACATCTTTTGCATTTTCATCATTTTTTTCTGTTTGCTTGAACAAACTCAGTACTTTTGAATATATTTCCTTAAAAATGTTTTCGCTCATCTTATTTCTCCTTACCTTTTACCAAGTTAGAGAAGAATTTTTTAACTTTAGCGATAACACTTGTTTCTTCTTCTAAATTCAAGAAAGGAACTTCTTCGCCCATAATTCTTCTGGCTACGTTTCTGTATGCAACACCGGCTAATGATTTTTCTTCATTAACAATAGGTTCACCTTTGTTTGTTGAGGTGATAATTCCTGTATCTTCAGGTATTATTCCTATAAGTTCTGCTGATAAAATTTCAACAACATCATCCACACTCATCATATCGTTTGATTTGATTAAGTTCGGTCGAACTCTGTTTATTAATAGCTTGTAAGATTTAATTTCCTCTTTTGCTTCCAGCAAACCTATGATTCTGTCAGCATCACGAACAGCTGACATCTCAGGTGTCGTTACAACTATTGCTTCTGAAGCTCCGGCAACAGCATTTTGAAATCCCTGTTCAATACCCGCAGGACAGTCAACCAAAATAAAATCGAAATCCTTTTTAAGTTTTTCGCAAATATCTTTTAACTGTTCTTCTGTTACAGCGGTTTTATCTCTTGTTTGCGCTGCTGCAAGCAAGCATAAATTTGGATTTTTCTTATCTTTTACAAGTGCTTGTTTTAATTTGCAGCGTTCTTCAACAACATCAACGATTGTGTATACAATTCTGTTTTCTAAACCCAACAATAAGTCTAAATTTCTTAATCCCAAATCGGTATCAATCATTACAACTTTTTTGCCGGCTCTTGCAAGAGCTGTTCCGATATTAGCGTTTGTTGTAGTTTTTCCTACTCCGCCTTTTCCGGATGTTATTACTATTACTCTTCCGGTCATATATATCTCCTTAATTTCCTTCGTGTATCTTTCTAATTACAATATTACCTTTGTATGTAAATGCTTCTTCCGGTATATATTCGCTTGATTTTTGGACGTATGGAATATTTACCGTATCCGGTCTGCGAGCGAATATCTCTCCTATTCTGATTTGTACGGGATTTAATTTTAATGCTCTAATTCTAGCGTAATTATTTCCGTTAGAGCCTGCATGGGCAATACCACCCAAAATTCCCCATACTGTTATATCACCTTTTGCAATAATTTCTGCGCCGGGGTTTACATCTCCAATAACAACTATGTTTCCGTCTGAAGAAATGCTTTGTCCCGAACGTATAGTTTTTCTCAAATATAGAGTAGGCAAATTCTCAGGCTCATTCTTCTTTTCCGCAATTTCTTCGTCGGTTTCTTCTTTTGTTTCCTGAGCTTCAACCTGTTGTTCTATGTGTTCGTTACTTTGTATAACAGGAGAAATATCATCTTCTTCCGTTGTGTGAGCGGAAGATTTTTCCTCATCTCCAAATATATTATCCAAAGCTCCTGAAACTTCTGTTTGTTCTGTTGTTTCAAATGAGGGTGCTTCTATTTGATTTGTAAATTCTGAAATCTGAATGTCTAAAGCCGTTGCGGATTCAAGCGTTACCTCAGAGCTTGTACTAATGAATGCTAATTGAGATTCCATTAGTTCTACAAGAGTTTTAATACTTTTCAATTCATTTTGACTCAAATCAACCATGCCCAATTTTAAGCAAATATGCTTATTTTTAGATTCCGGCATGTCTAAAACCCTTGAAAGTTCATATATGATTTCGGAAGTTTTTTTAGCGCTCGATAAATCGACAATAAAGCCGTTCTCAATATATCCCTTATCCATGTTTCCCTTTCTGAAAAATTTAAACTTACACTGATAAAATACATCAAAAATTATTATTCTTCAAGAAAAGAAAACAATTTCGTTACCAATTATTAAGGGGGTAAATGTATTTCTAAAAATCTACGTATTATTTGATTCTAATGATATAATAATTGTCTTAAGAAACCTGTTTATGCCAAAAATGATTGATCTGATACGTATTTTGAGTCTATTCTGTGTGCCATTTCAGATTTTGTAATTTGATCGTCACGATTATAATCTAATGCTGCGTTACTTTCATAAAAGCTATTTCCTTCACCTTTGCGGCAAAGTACTTCACTGTTTGCTCTTGCAGGCAAGAATACTAAAGCGTATAAATCTTCTTTGCTTAATCTTGAATTTTGTGCAAATCCTGCTTGTTTTTTGCTTCTCATTATTGTTTGTTCTACGATGTCAAGTTGTTCTATAGGCGACATTTGAACGATTTTTCTTGTGTCAAAATATTGCGGCATGAAACATATTAGCCCAACAGCACCGTTTTTGGCGGTTTTGTTTGCCTCAACCCCAAACTCTGAGTTGAATATTGCCAATAAATCTCTATAATTGCAGTTTAATCTTTGTGAAATTTGTTTTACTTTTTCTAAAAATTCAGGTCCGTATTTTGTTCCTCTGCCTTTTCCTTTTAAAAATGCGCCTTGAGGTTCGTTAACTGTAGCTTGGCTTGCGGAAGATGGTGTATCTGATGATTGAGATGCACTTTGGCTTTGTGCCTGAGCTTGGGCTTGAGCCTGAGCTTGAGCAACGGCTTGCATTTGAGTATTAATATTATTTACTATCCTGTCAGCCAAATTAGCCGCAGTAATTGCAACATCAGGAGTTATAAATGTAGTCGGATAATATGGCATTGTATTGTCGAAGCTTCCAAAATAGCCAAAACCGGTATTATTGTTGTTGTACAAAGATGCTGTTAAACTCCCGAAATTACCGACAGATTGGTTCGTATTAGTTGATTGGGTTTGATTTTGCGGTTGTTGATTATGTGTTTTAGTAGCAGCATAAGATGTTTGAACTGCTGTAGCTGCAGCTAATCCTAGGAAAAAGCCAACTTCAGGTCTTGTTGAAACCCCCCAGCAGCCAAATGGATTCATTCCGTAATATTCCATCATTGGAAACATTCTTTTGCCCCTTTTTTATATTCCCTCATGTATATAAAGTAAAAAAGTATATAAAAATTGCATACTTTTTATACTAATGTTAACAAATATTAATATTTTTAAATGCTTGCTATATTGTATCAACTATGTTTATTATATAAATAATAAAGGTTAAGATTTTAAAGAGGAATAGATAAAGAGTAATGTTTAGCGTAACAAAAACCCATGAAATTACTGTCGACGTTGTAATTTTAACGATAAAAAATAATAGTATACAGGTATTGCTGGTTAAGCGTTCTACAGAACCTTTCAAGGGGAAATGGGCAATCCCGGGTGGTTACATAAAATTATCAGAAAATTTGGACGATGCTGCATTACGTGTTTTAAAAGAAAAAACTGATGTTGAAAATATTTATTTAGAGCAGTTATACACCTTCGGTGATCCTTTAAGACACCCTAACGCCCGTGTAATTACATGTGCATACTTTGCTCTTGTAAGATCAGAAGATTTGGAAATTATATCTTCTCCCGAACTTGGTTGGCATAAAGTTAGTGATTTACCGGCTTTGGCATTTGACCATAAAGAAATTATTCAATATTCTTTAAAAAGAACCAGAGAAAGATTGGAATTATGTCCTGTAGCATATCAGCTTTTGCCTGAAAAATTTACATTAACCGAAATGCAAAAGGCTTACGAGTTGATAATGGACAAAAAATTAGATAAGCGCAATTTTAGAAAAAAAGCTCTTGTAACTCCGGGTTTAATTGAACTTGAAGAATATACAAAATCATCTTCAAAACGACCTGCCAGATTATACACATTTGAAAACATAGAGTTAAATTCAAAAAGAGCGCATTTCATCAAAAAAGGAGACAAGTAAATAATGTTAGTCAGTTTTTTATGGGGACTTTCAACAGCCTCAGCTTTATTATTAATAGTACTTATTTTGTTACATTCACCAAAAGGTGATGGTATTGGTGCAATTGGCGGGGCATCTCATGTCTTTGCATCTCAAAAAAGTGCAGAAAAAGGTTTGAATAAATTAACCGGTATCGTGTGCGCAGTGTTTATTGTTTGCGTATTTTTAATCGGTTTTGGTATAGTAAAATAAAGATAAACTTTTAGGGTAAAATCCGATTTTGTCATTCTGAATTTATTTCAGAATCTAAAATCGGATTTTTATAAGGTATAACTATAATGAACATATTGGTAACAGGTGCATCAAAAGGTATAGGAAAATCAATCGCCTTAAAGTTAAAAGAGTTTGGTCATAATGTGTATGGAGCAGCCAGAAATGAACATGCTTTAAAGTCTTTAACACTTGCAGGATACAGAGTTTGTGATTTATCTGAGTTTGAAGAGTTACAAAATTTAGGGAATTACATTAAAGAAAAACAAATAGATGTATTGGTTAATAATGCGGGTGAGTACATTTATTCCCCGATTGACAAGACTGATTATAAGAAATTATCAAATATAGTTGAGGTGAATTTAAAAGCGCCTATTTATCTTATGAATTGCGCTGTTCCTTACATGAAAAGTAAAAAATTCGGAAGAATAATAAATATCGGCTCAATTTCAGGTGTAATGGGAGAAGCAAACGCTTCAATGTATTCAGCTACAAAAGCCGGATTGATAGGTCTATCAAAAGCAACAGGTTTAGAGCTTGCAGAATTTGGAATAACGGTTAATACAATAAATCCGGGTTGGGTTGATACGGAATTAGGCAACTCCTCAATTGAGGACAGCGAATTTTCAAAAGAAGAAATCTTGGATTGTATTCCTCAAAGAAGATTTGTATCGCCTGATGAAGTTGCAGGATTGGTAAAATATTTAATCTCAGACGAAGCAAAAGGAATTACCGGACAATCAATAAATCTTTGTGCGGGACTTTCTGTTGGTATATAAATGTTAAAATTTTGTAATGTTCTATAGTTGCCATGGCAAATTTCTTTTTTATGGTTGTTTACATCATTGTGTAATGATTATGGAAGGAAAATGAAATATGGAAATTAGAAACAATGTGCAATCTCCAAATTTTGGTATGGCATCATGGTTTAGCAAAAAGGGTGCAAAATTATTTGTAGAAAACGCATCAGGTGCTTTAAACAAAAAAGTCTTAGAAACAGCAGATAAGGTTGCTTCAACAAAAACATATAACATAGAGTTTACTACAAACGAAATAGGCGATACCATTGTTCCAAGAGTGGTATCACCTTATGCAAACAAATATTTACCTCCATATAGAGCCAATATGCCTCATGATGAATTTGTAACGGTTTTGGCTAAATGGGATGGAACAAATTTAGGTGGCGATTGTGTTCCGGGAAATTCAAATTTTCCTATTAATTTAAAATATTTGAATGCAGAAGAAGCAAAAGCTGCATATAATAGAATTAATAGTAGTGATTTTGATGCCGCTGTTGAAATTGCAACAAAATTAGAAGAATCACATGTTGCAAAAGAAGCGGAAAGAATAAAAAATGCAACAACAAAAGCAGAGGATACTGCTGATGCGCAAAAAATTGTTGATAAATTAGGAATAAAATCTTCAAATATAGAAATAAGAGATATATAAATATAAGTATAAGAAACAAAAGGCAGTCTTAAATCAAATTTAAGACTGCCTTTTGTTACAAAAATTACGATATTTATTTGAAAAATATTATGTTTGTGTGATAATTTTATTATGCTAGAGTTTATGTCGGCATAGTAATGCCGACCTACCCCAAAATGTAGGTCGGGTTTGCCAACCCGACGTGTAATATTGATAGCAAGAGTAGTACACATTTTAATAAATTAAAAAGGAAAAGAAAAATGGCAAGATTAACTCCATTGGAAAAAATTAGAAACATTGGTATTGCTGCTCACATTGATGCCGGTAAAACAACTACAACAGAACGTATCTTGTTTTATACGGGTAAAACTCACAAATTAGGTGAAGTACACGATGGTGCTGCAGTTACCGACTTTATGGAACAAGAAAGAGAACGTGGTATCACTATTCAATCAGCAGCTGTAACTGCTGAATGGAAAGGACACCAAATTAACATCATTGATACCCCCGGACACGTTGACTTTACAATTGAAGTTGAACGTTCTTTGCGTGTATTAGACGGTGTTGTTGCTGTATTCTGTGCAGT
>CACXCI010000101.1 GCA_902766105.1 uncultured bacterium | reverse complement strand
TGTAAATGGCGGGAACGACGAGGCTCGAACTCGCGACCTCATGCGTGACAGGCATGCGCTCTAACCAAACTGAGCTACGCTCCCATTTATTCGGTTATGTGTCTATTATATTTGCTAAAAATTAAAATGCAACCTTCTTTTTATTTTTTAGGTGAAAATTTATTGTTTGCTTATTTTTGTTTGGTATTTATATTAGGCGATTATATATTATTTACTACAAGATTTTGCAAAACGGTTATCCCTAACGTGAAATCACCCACCCAAATTTCTAAATTTCACATTCTGTTCAATTTGAATTTTTTCCTCCCTCATGAGGGAGGGTTTTGGTGGGTGCTGATTTTAATTTATTTTTGTGTCAACTCCTATATTTACCTTATATAACATTTTGCAATAGCACATTTGCAATTATTGTTACATTATGGAAGAACCGAAATCTGTAATTTTGATGTGGTGTTAAACTATTATGACAAGTGCAAATATCACGTTCATGAATTTTTAAAAAAGATAGTTTTTGGAAAAATCATGGACCTACCCTAAAATAAAAAGCCTTGACAATATTGCCAAAGCTCATAGAATGAATTGTAAAAAAAACCTTTGTTCCGATAGAAATAAATACTGAGTACAAACATTTTTGCAGTTTGTACGTAATCGGTTTTATTTCTCTCTCTTTCTTTACATGTGTAAAATCGTTAATTTATTATAATATGCTAAAATCCCGCTCGCAATATTTGTTAAAGAATGTAAACAATACATGTTGCATTATAAAAATGTTATGCCATAATAGGTTATGGATATAAAGTGTAAAGATTACCCTATATCGTTGACTTATTTACCCAATGTACGATTGAGGAAAATTCCCGCCCCTGTGCGTGTTTGTGTGCCGACAGTGTGTGCGCAAGAAAATAAAAGTGTGATAAAAAGACCGGTTGCTGCGAAAAAAGTAATCGGTCTTTCTGCTATTAGAAAAGGTTTTTTCAAAGTATATTCTCCTGTTAAAGGTGCAGTTAAAACATATAAGAAAAATCTTAAACATACTTATGAGCATAAAATTTTCTTTTCAATCATAGAAAAACAATTATATGGAAAAAATACTATAGATTCTGTTACTCATGATTTAGATAAAATGTTTTTATATACTTTGGGTTTTCCCAGAAGTTTTGTATCAAAGTTTCACAGGAAATATTCAACCCACCATGTTGAAAGCGGAAAATCTCTAAATCTCAGGAGTATGCTCGTTGATAACGTTGCGTCAAATTTGAAAGAAGGTAAAGCACCGTTGAGAGTTTATTATAATTCCTCTGCCGAGTTACAAGAAATTCCGAATTTTGACAAGCTGCTGCAAAAATATAATTTCGGTGAAAATATTGACTTGCAAGAGGTAAAAAGAATAAAAGATATAAAGGTTCGTGGTATCAAAGGATTAGCAAAAAATATTATGAAAATGCTGTCACTAATGGTAATTCACTAATATATCATGTCAAAAGACCGACTTTTTATAGTCGGTCTTTTTTTTATTTTGACTAATTTAATCTACATATAGCGGAGCTAATTTTGCGGATTGTTGAGGTATAACACCTTCTTCAATCGACATATATACTCGATAATCAATTTCTGCAAAACAGTTATCAATGCTTTCAATTTTCTTCAATTCTTCATCATTGATATTCCCGCTTTCTATCATATCGGCTATAAACTCAAATCTGTCAACGTGTTCTCTAAATCTGTCTGTTGCATAATCTTTAGCCTGCCATGTTGTAATCAAAAACGGCCAGTCTGAACTTTGTAATAACAGATTTTCTCTTGCTAATTGATTTAATGCTCTATGTAACAGTTTATCTTCAGGAATTGTTTGATATTTGTCAGCAATTCTTGTGATACGTTTTTCGCAAGAGTGAATAATTGGCCACATCCATTCAGTCAAATGATTATTCCAAACATAGAAATGACCGCCTTGTCCCCAAGAAGATTCCGGAATTTGAATAGCTTCCGTTGGAGGGTGAGCATGCAAGTATTCTCCTGCAGTCATTCTTTCAACCTCCGGTACATAGTTATTGAACTTTTTGATAACTTGTTTAATAAATTCAATACCTTCAAACCACCAGTGTCCGAATAATTCAGTATCGAATGAAACCATTACCAAACCTTCTTTACCATTATGGGACATTTTGTAATCGTTTAATAAATGGTACAGCATTGTTGTGTAGTGATCTGAATTTTCATTAACTTTGTTTAATGCAATTACAGGATCATACAACATCTTATCACCCAAATCAGTTTTCGGAGATGTAATTCTCCAATAATTCATACCTGATTTATCATCTTTTTTGTGAAATTCTCTGAAACAGCCATCTCCGGGATATCCGTCTGCAGCAGACCAAACTTGATAACCGGCTCTGTCGTTTCTGCCCATTACTGCAACTTGTGCATCAGGCAACCAGTATGCTGAATAAGTATCATAACCTGTTGCAGGTCTTTCCGGTAACGGTATATATTCAATATTTCCATATACTCCAATTACACGTCTGTTTCCTATTGAATTACCTCCTTCAATAACGTGAGATTCCGTGAAGAAATATTCAATATCGTTGTTCTGAAGAGTAACTTCAATAGCAGGTCTCCAATGTTTTTTACCGTCTTTTCCTACATATTCATAACCTTGACGATACGCACATTCCGGTAACCAGCAGCCTTTTGCTTTTTTCCCAAAAAATCTTTTTGTTGTATCTGAACCAACTTTAAATTGTGCATTCAAATTATTATCAGTAGCCAACAATGGTGAAAAACCGTGAGTTGCACCTGAGGTTGTAATTTCTATACAACCTAAATCTTGAAATTTTTTGAAGGCTTCAACCAAATTCATGTTGTATTTGTTTACAAAAGAGTTTTTAATATTGTTGAACCAATCAAAATAATATTTTGCCAAATATTTCAAATGTTGAGAATGAGGAACTTTTTCATCAGGATATCTTTCCAAATCCTCAGAAACTTTTTTAATCCTTGAATTTAGGTATTCAACAAAACCATACTGTAGATGTTCATCTGCCAGCTGTTCTGCCAAAATCGGAGTAATGCCGACAGTAAGTTTTGCCTTAATGCCTTCATCATATAATTCTGAAATAGCATTCAAAAGAGGAACGTATGTTTCTGCCATACATTCATAAAGGTTTTCTTCCCCAAACGGCCACATTCCGGCTTTTCTGTAATAGGGAAGGTGCGAGTGTAACATAAATACAAATTGACCTACTGCCATTTATTGCCTCCAATCTACTGAACTATATTTATTTATAATCCAATTATGTACAATTTATATATACCACAAACGGGTAAAAAATATAATACTATTTAACTAATTCTATTGAATAATTTTACAAATATTTACAGCTATGTATAAAAAGGGATAAAGCCAATACTTTACCCCTTTTTGAATATAAATTTTGTTGCTGATTATATTGCCACGGATTGAGATTTAACTTCAATTTCCACTGGAATTTCTTTAATTAACTCAGCATTCAAATTCCTTGCTTGTTCAATTTTAACCATTGGCAAAGGTGCTGCTTTTCCGTTTGGAGAGATAGCAACAACGTTTGCTGAGCCTTTTGAAGAACCGGCAATCGTAATAGTGCCGTTTTTAACTCCGGCAATAATAGGATCCGGATGAGCCTTCATCTGGTGATAATCTGTCATAATGCGTGTTACATATCTTTTGGTTTCTCTAAAAGGAGGAATGGTTTTGTATTTTTTTACATTACCCGGTCCTGCATTGTAAGCTGCAAGAGCCAATTCCATTGAACCAAACATTTTGTACATGGACTTGTAATACATAATGCCGCCTTTAACATTATCTTCCATTGTATAAGGATTCAAGCCCATACGTCTTGCGGTTGAGGGCATAAGCTGAAAGACACCTACAGCACCGCGCGGACTGCGTGCCTCTTGTCTGAAGCCAGACTCTGATTTGGCGATACTTAGCGTAATTGCCGGATCTACGCCCATTTCGATAGAATGTTTTACTATCGTGGCCTTAATTTGACTGACATTGGCGGCCTGCACAGGTGTGCAACATAAGAACACTAGTGCAATAGTGAATAGTAATAATTTTTTCAAAATGTAATCCTCTAGTTGTAAATTGAAATTCGCAAAAGAACTACTTTGTTTCTCATACTTAAATAAGATTTCGCTCCTTTTTGAATGTATTTTGTACACTCATTATATTACATAAATTCTAAATTTCAAGTCTAAAGAATTTTGAGCTAAAAAATTCCTTGTTCAAAACTTGATATAATAGGAACTTTACATTCTTAACATACTTGATTTTAATATTAAAAATTTATATCGTTTCGGTAGAATATTTTTTTCTTTTCATAAATCTTTTTTGCGAAGGATTGTATGAGTATATTTCATACATTTTACCATTTGTTTTAATTTCTATTGCATTAAGCATATCGGTTCTGTAAATATCGGTATTGCGTAAAATATCCAAGGTACCTTTATTTGGGTGTCCAAAATAATTTATGCCTGTTGAAATGATGGAAGCTTTATTTTTTAAATAATTGAGCATATCATAATCAACAACCTTCGGACCGCCATGATGTCCGACTTTTAATATTTCAACATTATGAGGAATATCTTTTTTGACTTGATTGAATGCTTCAATTCCTGCATCTCCCATAAATAAAATATCAAAATCTTTGTATGATAAAAGTGTCATTATGGAAGAACCGTTGCTTTCATCTTTTCCTTTAATATCTGCCTTGAATACTTTTATTGAGAAATCATTTTCAGTATAAATTTCTTCATTGTTGTGTATAATTTCATAATTTTGATGAATTTTACCTATTGTATAAAAAATCTTCATACCTGTTTGAGTATCAATTTTATTTGAGTTCAGATACAATTTTTTGGTTTTTGTTTGAGTAATAATTTCGGCAGCTCCGCCTGAGTGGTCATTATCAAAGTGGGTTACAATTACTCCTTCAAGGTTTTTGATGCCTCTATCTTTCAGGTATTTTAGCATTATAATTTTTGCCTGAGAGTTTCCGCTATCATAAGGTGCTTTTCCTGTATCAATCATAAAATATTTGTTTGCAGGTGTTTTTATGAGAAAAGAATCAGCATTTTGAACATCAAAAGCTATTATTTCCAAATCGTTAGAAATGGGTTTAACTGTTGTACAAACTAGAATAACAGACATGATTATAATTGTAATTACAGATTGCTTATATTTATCAAATTTTATAAGAAAAGTTGTAAATACTATCGTTAGATAGTACAAAATCAATTGGAAAATATTAGGATGCGTAGTTTGTAAAATACAATATTTCATGTTTGCAAAGAAGTTTGAAATATAAACCAGCCAATCAAGTAAATAGTTCAGAGCAAAATCAAAAATTTTGCAGGTTATATCCGCAAATTGTGGAATCACCGAAATTATAGAGCTTATAAAACCTCCAAAACTTATCACGCTCAACAAACTTACCGTTGAGATATTTGCCAAAACAGAATATACACTGAATGTATTAAAATAAAACATCTGAATAGGGGCAACCCAAATTTGTGCAATTATCGGTATTAAAATCGGTGCTTTTATCCAATTTGGAATATTATCAAATTTTTGCGAGATTACGTTTGCTGTAGTTAAAAGTCCCAAAGTAACCAAAAATGATAACTGAAAGCTGACATCATTTATATATGCGGGGTTGTAAATCAACATCAATACTGCAACAAATGATAATAACGAAACACTATGAGCATCTCTGTCAATCAGTTTTCCCGCCAAGACAAACAAAAGCATCATCGTAGCTCTTATAACAGAAGGTCCGAGTCCTGTCATAAAAGTGTATAAAATTATTACAAACATTCCCGATAATACTCTGGGTTTATACGGAACTTTTAAAAATCTCAAAATATAAAACCAAAACATATAAATGAATGCAACATTCATACCTGAGGCTGCTAATATATGTAATAAACCGGAATTTATAAATGAATTCTTTATAAATTCGGGAGTTGAAACTGCGTCATCTCCAAATACTATTCCGCCTAATATTTCCAAATTTGGGGATTTCAAATATTTGGAATGTACATTTAAAATTCTGTTTCTGGTTTCGTTCAGTTTTTGTAAAAATTTCCATCTTGCTGTGGGATTGTCGGTTGTTATTTGAATTTTATCTGCCTGAGTATACAGGGTAGTAAAAACATTAAAACTTCTCAGATATGAGCTGTAATCAAATTGAGATGGATTTGTTGAGGTAAAAGGCTTTCGCAGTTTTCCTTCCAAGGTTATTATTTGTCCGATATTTAATTTGTCATTCAGATTTTCAGATTGCGAAATTGTTACAAATGTTTTTGCATTCAGCTTGTTTTCGTCAAGACTTTTTGTCTGAAGAAAGAATTTTACCTTAGATTTATCATCGCTGATTTTGGGTATGCTTACTATTTGTCCTGTAATTTTTACATCGGAGGGTGCAATTTGTAAAAGTTCATCATAATTTTTTATTTTCATCAATGTCAGAAAAAAGCCGAAATAGAATATCAATACAAATATCAGAATTTTTTTGTAATCAAATAGCCTTAGATACAATAAGAACAACATTAATATGGAAAATATAAAAGCATATATTATTGCATGACCATAAAAACAGGCCAAAATTCCGCACATAAATATTAAAGATGCGAACAGCATCATAAAATTTTTATTTTGCAATATATCCCTAATTGTTTTGTTTTCCATAATTCCAACACTTGAATGATATCATATTAAAATTATTGTGTAAAATTAAAAAATATGCTAGAATACTTGTAGTTAATAAAGAGGTTTTATATGAGTAACGATTTTTATATAGAGGACTTTTTAAGACAGGCAGTATCTGTGGGTGCTTCTGATGCTCACATCTGTGAAGGAGAACGTCCTGCAATACGTGTTTCCGGTCAGATTATGAGAATTAATTTGCCTCCTTTGACAAGTGAAGATATAGAATTTGTTATAAGAACCGTTGCTCCTCAACATTTGAAAGACAGAATTACAAGATTTTTTGATATAGACTTTTCTTATGAAATACCGGGGTGTTCAAGATTTCGTATCAACATGAGCAGACAACTTGGTAAAACTGCAATGGTAATTCGTGCAATTCCTTATTATATCAAAACATTTGAAGAATTATATCTTCCAAAGACCTTGGAAGAATTTGCGACATTCAATAACGGTTTGGTTTTGGTTACAGGTCCTACCGGATCCGGTAAATCAACAACTATTGCGTCTTTGATTGATCATATTAATGCGACTTATTCAAAACATATCGTAACAATTGAGGATCCTGTTGAATTTATTTTTTCAAATAAAAAATCAATTGTTTCGCAAAGGCAATTGCTAATTGATACTCCATCTTTTCCTGATGGAGTTAAATATGCACTAAGACAAGATCCGGATGTTATCTTCATTGGTGAAATTCGTGACAGAGAAACAATTGAATCTGCCTTAAAAGCCGCAGAAACAGGGCATTTGGTTGTTTCAACAATTCACACAAACGATTCTATTCAGACAGTTGAACGTATAATTAACTTGTTTGAACCTGGTGAAAGACCGTTTATCAGAACTCAAATTGCAACTTTATTAAGGGGTACAATATCTCAAAAGCTTGTTCCTACTATAGAAGGCGGTTCTCGTATGCCGGCAGTTGAAGTGTTGGTTGTAACCCCAACGGTTAAAGACTTTATACAAAAAGATGAACTTGAACAGATTTATGAACTAGTTAAAAAAGGTTCATTTAATAATATGACAACAATGAATATGTCATTATTCAAATTGTATGATGAAGGTAAAGTTTCTAAAGAAATAGCATTGGCATATTCTGATAATAAACAAGAACTTGAACAAATGATGAGAGGTATTTATCACGGCACAAGTGCCAAAAACGGATAATTATCAAAATAAATAAAGAGCCGCGGGAGGGATAGCTCTTTTGGATATGCAAAACAGTTTTGTTACAAATGCAATTAATTTGAAGTCGTATAATCTTAGCGAAGCTGACAAAATTATTGTTATGTATTCAAAAGAAAAAGGACTAATCAGAGGGGTAGCCAAGGGGGTTAAAAAACCAAAAAGTAAATTGGGCGCCCGAATGGATTTGCTTGTTGCAAATACTCTTATGCTCCATAAAGGGAGAAATCTTGATACAATTTGCCAAGCTGAGGTTTTAAATTCATTTTACAAAACAAGGCAGGATATGGATAAGATTTTTTACTCAATGTATGTATCAGAGGTTGTTCATAATTTTGGGGTAGAAGATGATCCATGTTCTGAGCAGATTTATAATCTTCTTTATAAGACTTTAAATACAATCTCTGTGGCAGAAAATAAAATAGAGGTTCTTATTGCTGTCATAAAATTCCAGTTAAAAATGATGATTGAATCTGGTTTTTCAATAGAGTTTGATAAATGTTTATGTTGCCATAATGATGTAGAAGATGAACTGATGTTTTTTGTTCCGACTTTGGGTGGAATTGTTTGCTCAGATTGTGCAGGTAAAATTCATTATCATAAAAAACAATTGCCGTATAAACTCAGAGATTTCTTTAAGCAGATGGCAGTGAATACTTTTGATGAAAAAGGAAAATATGAATTACAGGCTAATGAAAAGGTTTGTATGGTTACTTTTGAGGCACTAAAGGAATATATAACCCTAAAATCTCCGAAAAAATTTAAAACAACAAATGTGTTACGGGAAATAAGCTAAAATTTTACCCTAAGAGGTAATGTAAAGATTTTTCTTATTATCTGTATAATAGCTAAAAAGGGTGGTTAAAATGAAAAAATTTATATTAATAACAGCAGTTTTATTATGTGGAAATATTATTTGGGCAGCCGATGCTCAAATGTTTAGGCTGGATAACGGTCAAACCGTAGTCATTCAAGAGGTTCACAGCAATCCTATTGTTACAATAGATACTTGGATAAAAACAGGTTCTATTGATGAAGATGATTCTAATAACGGGGTTGCACATTTTCTTGAACATTTGTTTTTCAAAGGTACAAAAAATCATGCCCCCGGCGAGTTTGACAGAATCTTAGAAACAAAAGGTGCAATAACAAATGCTGCAACAAGTAAAGATTTTACTCATTATTATATAACTATTCCGTCAAAAGATTTTGATTTAGCATTAGAGCTTCATGCGGATATGCTGTCAAATCCTATGATTCCTCGCAGTGAGATGGAAAAAGAGCGTAAAGTTGTGCTGGAAGAAATTAATAAAGACCTGAAATCTCCAACACGAATTTTGCAGGAAAATCTTAATTCCATGATGTATTCCACACACCCATATAAAAGAAAAGTTATCGGTAAATCTGAGATTATTGACACAATAACAAGAGAGGGTGTTTTGGATTTTTACAATAAGCATTATTTCCCGTCGAATATGGTAACACTTATCATAGGTGATGTTGATACAAATTATGCATTAAATAAGGTTAAACAAAGTTTCAATTCTGAATACCGAAAACAAGACAAAATCATATACCCTAAAGAACCACAAATAACAAAACAACAAAAAAAAGTTGAATACATAAAAACCGAATCAGGATATATGATTATGGGTTTCAGAGGTGCGTCAATCAATGATAAAGATTCTTATGCTCTTGATGTTTTGGCAACAATATTGGGTGAAGGTCGTTCTTCTGTCTTGAATCAGGTTTTAAAAGAGAAAAAACGGCTTACATTCTCTGTAGAAGCCGGTAATTCTACAATGAAAGATGACGGAATTTTTTATATTACGACAAATTTTGTACCGGATAAATGCAAATCAGTTCAGGATGCAATTTTTGCCGAAATTGAAAAAATCCAGCATAATGGAGTTACTGATGAGCAATTGCAGCTTGCAAAAAATATCATTGAGCGTGATACATATTATGCCAGAGAATCAATAACAAATATTGCAACTGAGATCGGTTATACAATAGCTCTGACAAATGATATAAAATTTTATGATACGTACTTATCTAATATAAAAAATGTGTCAAAAGATGCTGTTAAAAAAGTTGCAAATAAATATTTAGGGGTTGATAAAAGTGCAGTATCCATAATTTTGCCGGAAAACAGTAAAGAAATACCGATCGCAAATGTTAAAAATCAAGGCTCAGCAGCATTGATAAGTCAAACTAAAGATACACAAAAATATAAATTATCTAATGGAGCAACACTGCTTTACACTCCTAATTCCGTAAACGATATAATTGCGATAAGCATACACGCAAAAGGCGGACAGTTACTGGATAAAATTTCGGGAACGGCGAGATTGACTGCTGCAACTATGCTTAAAGGTACAAAAAATTATTCACCCGTTGAATTATCTCAAGTAATGGAGGATAACGGGATAAAAATTAATCCGTCAGTTTCTGCGGATGCTTTTTGTGTAAATGTTTTAACAACCAAAGATGAGTATGATAAAACTTTAGAATTATTGGATGAGGTTATTAATAATGCAAATTTTGATGAAATAGAAATTGGCAAAGTTAAATCTGACAAGTTAAATGTTATTAAAAGCGAAAAAGACATCCCGATAAAGCAAGCCGTTGAACAGTACAGGGATATGATATATCATGATACTCCTTATTCTATTTCGTCTAAAGTTTTGGAAAAAAATATTCCAAATATAAAACGTTCGGATATTGTTGAATACTACAATAATGTGTTTAATCCTAAAAATCTTGTAATATCAATCAATGGCAATATTGATAAAGATAAAACTATTCAGGAGTTGAATAAAATTTTTGAAAAGAATGTTGACGGAAAAGAGCTTGAATATAAAACATACAACAGTAAAATAGACCAGATTACATCACCTAAAAAAAATGTTTTAAAAATGGAAACTGAAACAGCATGGATTTTATTAGGCTGGCAGGTCAACGGTTTATCTAACAGTAAAGACTATGCAACGTTGCAGGTAATAGATTCTTTGTTAGGCTCAGGCATGAGTTCTCGCCTGTTCATTGATTTGAGAGAAAATCAAGGACTAGCGTATCAATTAGGTTCAGGGTATTCGCCAAATGTTTTAAAAGGAAGTTTCATGCTTTATATAGGTACTAATCCTGCGACTTTAGAAAAAGCTAAACAAGGACTATTTGATGAAATCAAAAAGCTCAAAACCGAGTATGTCGGAGACAAAGAATTGAAAGATGCGAAAGAAAAACTTTTAGGTAACTACATTATAGGACTTGAAACTAATCTTGACAAAGCAGAAAATGTCGGCTGGTATGAAGCATCAGGCAGAGGTTATGAATTTAAAGATAAATATATTGAGTTGATTAATAGTGTAACAGATGCGGATATCATTGAAGTAGCTAATAAATATTTTAACGATAATTATATTCTTTCGGTAGTTACAAAATAAAATAGAATCTATACTCAAAAAGCAGAGTGCATTACAGAGCACTCTGCTTTTTAATTTTTGAAATATTAAAAAATTGTTTATTTTTTAAGAATTAATAAAAAAGGGTGTTATAACAGTAATATAGAAGAAAAAATAAAAAGAAATAAGGAGAATAAAAATTATGGCAAAAACAATTGGTATTGACTTGGGTACAACAAACTCAGTAGTCGCAGTTATGGAAGGTGGTAAACCTACAGTTATAGCAAACGCAGAAGGTTCTCGTACAACACCTTCAATCGTTGGTTTTTCAAAAACAGGTGAAAGATTGGTTGGTCAATTAGCAAAAAGACAAGCAATCGTAAACCCTGATAAAACAATTGTATCAATCAAAAGACACATGGGCGAAAATTATAAAGTAAATATTGATGGGAAAGATTATACTCCGCAAGAAATTTCATCTATGATTTTGAGAAAATTGGCAGATGATGCTTCAAACTACTTGGGAGAAAAAGTTACATCAGCAGTTATCACTGTTCCTGCATATTTTAACGACGCACAACGTCAGGCAACAAAAGATGCCGGTAAAATTGCAGGCTTAGATGTATTGCGTATCGTAAACGAACCAACAGCAGCAGCTTTAGCTTACGGTCTTGAAAAAGAAAAAGCTGAAAAAGTTTTGGTATTTGACTTAGGTGGTGGTACATTTGATGTTTCAGTTCTTGAAATCGGTGATGGTGTTCACGAAGTATTATCAACTTCAGGTGATACACACTTAGGCGGTGATGACTTTGACCAAAAAGTTATGGATTGGATTTGTGAAGAATTCAAAAAACAAGAAGGTATTGACCTAACAGGTGATAAACAAGCAATGCAACGTGTTAAAGAAGCTGCAGAAAAAGCTAAATGTGAATTATCATCAGTATTTGAAACAAATATCAACTTGCCGTTCATCACAGCTGATGCTAACGGACCAAAGCACTTAGATTTAAACTTAACAAGAGCAAAATTTGAAGAACTTTCATTTGATTTATTGGAAAGATGTAAAAAACCTGTTGAACAAGCTATTTCTGATGCAGGAATTTCAAAATCAGAAATCAATGAAGTTGTATTAGTCGGCGGTTCATCAAGAATCCCTGCAGTTCAAAAACTTGTTAAAGATTATACAGGCAAAGAACCTAACCAATCAGTTAACCCTGATGAAGTTGTTGCAGTTGGTGCTGCAGTTCAAGCCGGTGTATTGGCAGGTGAAGTTAAAGACATCGTACTTCTTGATGTAACTCCGTTGACTTTGGGTATTGAAACATTAGGTGGTGTTATGACTCCGTTAGTTCCACGTAACACAACAATCCCTGTTTCAAAATCACAAGTATTCTCAACTGCAGAAAACAACCAAACAGCCGTTGATATTCAAGTACTTCAAGGTGAAAGACCAATGGCAAGAGATAACAAATCTTTAGGTATGTTCCGTTTGGAAGGTATCGCTCCTGCAATGCGTGGTATTCCTCAAATCGAAGTTACATTTGATATTGATGCTAACGGTATTGTAAATGTTTCAGCAAAAGATAAAGCAACAAATAAAGAACAAAAAATCACTATCACAAATTCATCTAACCTTTCTGAAGAAGATATCGATAAGATGGTTAAAGAAGCTGAAGCGAATGCAGCTGAAGATAAGAAGAAAAAAGAAGAAGCAGAAATTAAAAATAATGCTTCAAGTATGATTTTATCAGCAGATAGAGTATTGAAAGACTTTGAAGGCAAAATTGATGCAGCTGACAAAACAAAACTTGAAGAGCAAAAAGCAGCTTTACAAAAAGCTATTGATGAAAACAAATCAACTGATGAACTTAAAAAATTATCAGAAGAATTACAACAAACAATGTTTGCAATTTCTCAAAAAGCTTATGAAGCAGTTCAAAAAGAAGGCGAGTCAGTAAATACTAACAATACTCAACAGCAAGAAACATCTTCCGAAAACAAAGATGATGATGTAATTGATGCAGAGTTTACAAAAGGCTAGTATCAAAAGGGTAAATTGATTAAATAAAAAAACAGACCGAAACTCAATTCGGTCTGTTTTTATTTTGTGTTTTTTGTGTAATTGATAATGTCGGTGAGTTTACTTTCTATAATATCTAAGAGTTCTTTGATATCATTTGTTGATATTTTGTCAGGTTCATCTTCAAAAGCAGCTTTTAATGTTCCTGTCAAGCCTAAAACAGAGTCTAATTCTTTAATAAAAATTTTGCTGTCAAATTCCAT
>CACXCI010000100.1 GCA_902766105.1 uncultured bacterium | reverse complement strand
ATTTTTTATATCCTCTCTTTTAACAGTTAAATGGCTTACCGTATCCATGTGGCTTGCAATAATTTTAGATGATTTTGCGTAATTTGATATCGCCTTAACATCATTTATATCCATAATCAATCTTTCACCATCACTTACCAACACGGTAGCTCCGCACGCATTTATAATAATTATTTCAGGCTTGAAATCATCAATAGAATTTCTTACTTCATCACACCAAATTGTGTCCCCCGCAACGTATAATGTTTTTTCTGTGTTAGCCTTAAATATCACCCCCATAGCATCATAAGGCATCCCAATTTGTTCGCACCTTGGTTTAACAACTTCACGTCTGCCATGTTGACATTGAGTTTTATATAATGTAATCCCCTCAAAATCTGTTCCGCTCTCTGAAATAATACGAACATTATTGAAACCAAAATTTTTAATAATGTTTAAATCTGTTTCATTCTGAACAAAGAACGGAATATTTTTATCTAAAGCATTAACAGCAAATTCATCAAAATGGTCAGGATGAAAATGGGTTAGAATAACAGAGTCAACATCAACAATTTTTTTAATAGAAATAGGTAACTCAACTCTCGGTTGTCTAACCTCACTGTTCATTGCCCCTTCAAACCCGTGCATAAAACCTTTGGGCATTAACCAAGGGTCAATTAAAAATCTTTTATTGTTATAGGTTACAATTATTGTTGCATTTCTGATTTGATGAATTTTCATTGTTTTTTCCCTTCTTATATTTTCCTTTATATTTACCCCAGATGATGACAATGGGCGTGATCGTGTCCTTCGCCGTGGTGATGGCAGTGCGCGTGGTCATGACCTTCTCCTCCGCATGCGTTTTCACCTGTTTCAAGAGAATTTGCCATATATTTTTCTAAAACTTCTCTTATTGGTAATTCCGGACAGCCTGCAACGACTTCAACTCCGTTTTGAGCAAACATCATCATTGGACGTCCGCCCATTCCGCCTGCTAAAACTTTACTAACACCCTGTTCTGATATCCAGGCAGCACTCTGGCAAGAAATTCCTTCTTCCGGTATTCTTTCTTCAATATTTAAAATTTCTTTTGTTTCAGGGTTAATTTCAGCAAAAGTAAATGAATCACAATGCCCGAAATGTCCGCATAATTTTCCTTCACTTGTCGGAATACAAATTTTCATAACCATATCTCCTTTTAATTTTTCAATGTTGCTTTGTAATAAAATTGCGCTTTCAAGAGCTTGCGTGTCTGTGATATTGTGCCTTTTGGCGTAATCACGCAAAATATTTAAAATGTTTTCGTTAATTCTTCTATTAAACGGTACTTTTTTAAGACAGGTTTTCTTTCTCCCTGCCATCTCACGTTTCCCGCCCCAATTAGATTTTTGACAACATTTCATAATAAAAATCTATCACCAAAATTGATTATGTCAATACATAATCAAGATAGAATTTTTATGGTATTATCAGATTATTATAGTCTGATGATTATATAAGATGGTTATATGATGTACTTAGAAAATAATTACGAAAACAAAGTTGCTTTAGTCCTTGAAGGCGGGGCAATGAGAGGTTTATACACTGCTGGCGTTTTAGATGTGTTTATGGAAAATGATATCAAAGCAGATACTATTTTGGGTGTTTCGGCAGGTGCTTTATTTGGCATAAATTACAAATCCAAACAAATAGGAAGAGCCTTAAGATATAACTTGAAATACGCACATAATAAAAGATATATGGGTTTGTACTCTCTTATTACAACAGGTGATGTAATGAATAGAGATTTTTGTTTTAACAAGCTTGTTTACGACTTAGACCCGTTAGATTTTGACACTTTTGATAACTCAGATGTCAAATTTTATGCAGTAGTTACTAATGTTGAAACAGGAAAAGCTGAATACATAGAAATTAGTGATGCTAAAAGGGATATGGAATATTTAAGAGCTTCAGGGTCTATGCCATTTGTATCAAATTTAGTTGAAATCGCCGGGAATAAATATTTAGATGGTGCTGTTGCGGACCCAATTCCTTTTAAAAAAGCACTTGATATGGGTTATAAAAAAATAATTGTTGTTCAAACAAGACCTGTTGATTTTATTAAAACAAAATCCCGGCTGCCGTTTGGTTTTATATATAAAAAATATCCGGAATTTGTAAAAACGGCTCAAAAAGCTTACATCAATTACAATGAAACATTGGATTTAATAAAAAAATACGAAAATGAGGGTAAAATCATTGTATTAAGACCGAGTGAAAAAATCAAAATGCGCAGAGTCGAAAAAAATCTAAATAAATTACAAGCAATTTATGATGTTGGGGTGAAAGATTGCAACAATAATCTTTTAAAAATAAAAGAATATATTGATAAATAACTGTAAATTTTATTTTTCGGTTCAAATCTTTATTCTCGTAAAACATATTTAAAATTTCTATTCATTAATATTTTGTTACAAATATAATAGTGTATTATTGACAAATAATCATATTTTGATGTACTACTATATATGTAGTAGATATAGGGAAGGGTATTTTTCAATGAAAATTTTGCCGATTAGCGAATATTATTACACAAATAATATTTATAAAAATAATAGTTATGTAAATAAATCTCAGATTTCCGAAAATACAAATAATCTTGTAAGTTTTCCCAAAGCTTACTATGGAAAAGATCTTGTAAAAACAGCAACACCATCATTCAATGGAACTGAAGGTCTTTCTAAGGCTGCAATAGATATGGCTTTGCAAATTCCTGTCAAAGACAGAATTGCACATGTTATGTCGAGCATAAAGCTTGGTGATGTGATTTTACTTGGTTCGGATTTTAATAAAGCACAAACTGCACTTCGTAAATTTGCAAATAAAATTTCATTACCGATTAAAAGGGAATTCTATCTTCCCGATAACAAACTAGAGCATCAGTATGCTTTTTTCAAACATCCCGATGGTGATAATCATATTTTAAACATTAATGATGATGTTTTCTATATTAGAGTGAATGGAACCCACTATTCATTGGAGCCGGGCTGCAGTAGTTCTATTCAAGATGGAAATTTAATACAGTTTTTGGATTCAACAAAAAATGTAGGTGAACATTTTTATATCAAAGATAAGCCTAAAACTAATATATCAAAATTTGAAAAACTTTTTACAAGAGTCTATGATTATTCAAAAGACATAGAAGGCAGTGTAAGAAAATTGAATTATGAAACCCTATCCAGAGAAATTCAACAGGCAAAAGGCTCTCCTATAAAAGTTGATTTCTCAAGAATTGGAGGTCAGGCAAAAGCAATTGAAGAACTTAAAAAAGGTATTTTATATCCGGTAAAATATCCTGCGGCGTATAGTGCCGATGATATAACAAGAGGTTTTATTCTATACGGACCTCCCGGAACAGGTAAAACTGAAATTAGCAGAGCCTTAGCTAATGAAGCCGGTATAAATTATATGTATATGGGCGGTACAGAATTTGAAAACAAATATGTCGGTGAATCTGAAGCAAACGTTCGTGCTTTCTTCCAAGCATTGAAGGAAAATCAGCCTTCAATAGGCGTAATTGATGAAATAGATGCAATTGGAAAAGAACGTGGAGAAAAAGATGTTTATGGAGCAAAGGTTGTTAACCAAATTCTTACATCTATAACAGACTTGTATAATAGTGGGGATAATGTATTTATCCTTGGATTAACGAACAAATATGAAACATTAGATCCTGCGCTAAAGCGTTCTGAAAGACTTAGTAAGCATATAAAAATTGATGCTCCTGACAAAGAAGGGATAAAAGAAATTCTGAAGATTCACACATCAGGCAAAGCTTTGGATAAAAATATAGATATGGATGATTTATCTGACAAGTTACTTGAATTAAAAGCTGTTGGTGGCGATATTAAATTTGTTTCAAAAATGGCAAGAGAAAATATGATGAATCGTCTTGGTGTGTATAAAAAAATGGAAAACGGAACTTTCACTCCTGCTGATATGGAAAATGCAGTTATTACACAAGATGATTTTCTGGCTGCAATAAAACAGTTTAAAGACCGAGGCGGCAAATCTGTAAGACCTATTGGTTTTAATAAGTAAGTTTTCAATATATATTATACGCCAACAGTTATTTATAATAAGTATCAATGTATTTATTGTAAATAACTGTTATTTTTCATCTAAAATACGATTTATTCCGTCATATAGTTTCTGTATATCTTTAGACAACGTATAGGATGGGCATCTGCGCATAAAATTTCCGCTATTGTAATCGGATATAACATCATTTAACTCTTGTATAGGCTTAATAAAGGTTTTCTTTAATCTTATCAAAAGTGTAAGTCCTATTATCCAGATAAAAATTGATGGAAATATTATTATCCATATTCCGACAGTTTGCATTTTCTTTGCTCGTAAACCAGCCTGCTCCATTGCAATACGGTTTATTCTTGATAGGTCAGTTATCTTTTCAATTGTTTCTTCTTCAATTTTTTTATTTCCGCTAAATGCAGGTAAATAATTATCTGCAATTTTTTCTATGGCTTCTTTTTCGTCAGGTTCTGTTATATTATTTTTTGCATTAGCCAAATTTTGTTCAAATGTTTTTAAATCTTTTTTTACAGAGATACTTGTTATCATCTGTTCTGCATAATATAGTGTTTCGGTATTACTACTGTTAAGGGTATTAACAAAAGGTTCTAATCTTTGAAACCCTCGTATTCCTGCTATTGTAATTATAGTAGAACAGAATAAAATAATTATAAATGAATAATAAATACTTTTGGCAAAATTCATTATTTATTCTCCTCTATCATTTTTTCAATATCATCACTATTTCCCGTTACGAGTAATCTATCCCCTTCTTGCAGTTTTTCCTGCGGCATAGGTCGGGTAAGTTTATTATCTTTAATTACTCCGGTAACAATGACCTTAAACCTGTCAGGCAATTGAAGTTCTACTAAAGTCTTATTTATCATAAAAGGCTGAACAGGTATTTCTAATAAATCAAGTTCATCAGATGTATTATCAAAGAAAATATTTTTAAATAAAATTTTATTTGCGAATTTTTTACCGTATTCAAGTTCGGGGTTAATAACTTGTTTAGCACCTATTGCTTTTAAAATTCTTGCGTGAATAGTTTCAGATGCTCTTGCTATAATATTTTCACATCCCATTTGCTTTAAAAGAGCAACTGTTAAAATAGAAGGTTCTCTTGACCCAATTGTACAAATAATTAAATCTCTATCTTTGGGCGAAAGTTTGGCTAACGATATTTCATCTATTGTGTTTAAACAAATTGCATCCGTTGCAAAATTTGCAGCCTCATTTACCAATTTTTGATCTATATCAACTGCAATTACCTGAAATCCTTTTTCAGTTAGAGTTCTGGCAAGGGACATTCCAAACTGCCCTAAGCCTATAACTAAAATTTGCTCTTTCATATAAATTTTCTCCTATGTTAATGATATTTTAGCTTTTGGATAGCTTACATCAAACTCAGTAATTTTTGAGTTCAAGTAATATATAATCATTGCAGGCATAACCCTGCCCAAAAACATTGTAAGTATTATGACTATTTTCCCAAATGTATCAAGCCCTGTTGTCGCACCCATTGAAAGCCCAACAGTTCCTATTGCAGAAACCGCTTCAAATGCAAGTTTTGAATGTGAAACGGACTGGGTTGTAATAAGCAATATAATAGAAATTGTTAAAATCAACAAATAAGTAAATATCAATGCGATTGCTTTATAAACTGTTTCATAGGAAATTTCTCTGTTTCTTACAACATTCTTTTTCCCTGCAAAAATATTGATACAGGTGATAACCAATATTGCAAAAGTCGTGGTTTTAATACCGCCAGCCGTACCACCCGGAGAACCCCCGACTATCATAAGAAATACTAAAGTCAAATAACTCCCGCAGGATATATTGCTTAAATCAACAGAACCGAAACCTGCCGTTCTTGCACTAACAGAATGAAAAAACGAATTTAATAATTTGTCAGAAAAACTCATTCCGCTTAAAACACCATTCGTTTCTGAAATTAAAAAGAGAAAAGTTCCACCGGCAAGTAGTATAATTGTTGTATAAAAAACTATTGTTACAACAGGTGATAATTTTTCTCCTCTTAAAAATTTTGGCAAAGCTATTGCCATAACAGGAGCAATCCCTCCAAAAATAATTAAAAGTGCAACGGTAAGAAGGATATAAGGATCACCATTGTATGGTATCAAATTATCTGTTATAAGTGCATAACCCGCATTACAAAATGCAGATACGGCAAGAAAAATTGCCTGCTTAAATCCAAATATAAAATCGTGTTGAAGATATGAAAATCTTAAAAACAAAATTATAAAACCTATAAATTCAAGAGAAAATGTGTATTTAAAAATAAGGTACAAAGATTCTTTTATTTCTTCTTTACTTTCAGCATCAAACATATTTCTTGCATTTTTTTCATAAGTTACAGACATTTTCTTACCCAAAAGCAGAAAAATGACAGAAGAAATAGTCATAATTCCAAGTCCGCCAACTTGAATTAAAAGCATCAAAGTAAATTGTCCAAAAGAATTTAGCTGAGTAGCAATATCACTGACAGACAAACCTGTAACACAGACTCCGCTTACAGAGGTAAACAGAGCATCAATAAACGACATTGTACCTAAAAACGGAAGAAACAACAAAATACCTCCCAAAAGGCATAAAAAGAAAAATGTTACAGGTAAAATCCTGACCGGAGATTTTACAGCTTCTGAATATATGTTATCAATAAATGAATCACGTAATTTTTTTAATAAGTTGTTCATATTTGTGTATATTCTATCATAAAGAATTCTTCATTGTCATATTAGAATTTGTAACTAAAAATTTGCACAAACAAAAAAGAGGACATAATGTCCTCTATTTTTATCTGTATTGTATGCAAATTATAGAATCTGTACGTTCAATCCTTGTTCAAAAACTCGCATATCAACTGCCCGTTTCCCGTTTCTGACAGTGTCTTTTAAATAGTACACGACATTCCCGTCAGGAGCAACAACTCCTGTGTATTCTTTTGGTATATCTTCAGATTTAACTTCTTTCACATATCCCGGAATTTTATTAGTTTTATCACAATGTTTTCCCCGTTCGTTTAGTTTATAAATAACTGTGAAAAAAAATATTTTTATACATAATACTTATCTTTTTTACAAAACTTTACTACAAAACGAAAAAATTATAATTCAGCAAATAGTAGAGTAGATTTCAATCTACCAAAGAAGATTGGTTGACTATAGTCAACCAATCTTTTAAATGCAAATATTATATTGGAACAATAAGTACAAATAAACGGACATTTTTGTTACAAAAAGGGACTTTTCGGACTTTTTGACTCAACTGACCTCCGACCTTTTCAAATCAACAAAAGCTGGATTGCTTCAAACTTTCGACCTCGCAATAACACAAGATATTTCCAACCAAAAGTCCTGTTAAACAGGTACAAAGACTTGTGTAAAATAACAGTCGGCTTGAGAAGAAAGAACAGAAATTTTGAGAATGTAGAATCTGAACCCACAAATTGTATCAATTCCTTAATATTTATACAAAAAAAACAATTTTTAAGAAGAAAAATGCTTTATATTAATAAATGAGGAGTATAATATGGTCAACTTTGAACCATTCGTAAAATCAGATTTCTTAAACATGAAAATAAAAGATTTTGCAAAATTAATCCATGGTAAAAACAAGGCTGAATTTGTACAAATTATTAAAAATAAAAAATCATGTCTGGTTCCAAGTAGTTTGTTTGATAAGTATGCGACTCCAGAAATTGAAGAATGGTTTAGAATTATCGATGGCACAGGAATTGACTATTTTCGGGGAGAAATTTGTTATAACACAAAAAGTAAACCCAATAATTATATTGAGAAAAACGAACTTTATGCGTATATAAGGTTAAATGAAAAATGGGAAAATAACAAAAATTTAACGGAAAAACAAATAGATAATATGACTATACGAGAATTATTCTGTGATTTTTCAAATATTTATGAAGATTAAATATGTATAATGCTAATATTGTTGTAAATTAACACTTGGTTTGGGAAAAAGTAACAGACAGTTTGAGAAAAATTTTTAAATTTTCCTTTTTCCATTAGCCACTATATCT
>CACXCI010000099.1 GCA_902766105.1 uncultured bacterium | reverse complement strand
TTTGAATTAACAAGTATTGTCGACTTTCGTCTTTCGTATTTGTTCTCACAAATACCTGTTTTCAGCTATTCTGTTTTCAATGTCCTGTTTATAATACCGACGCTAACGCTATCGGGGTTGGTGATTTGCTCACCCTATCTTACATTTCATATTGGCTATGTAGATAACTCTTGTGTAATCTTTAATAAAACTTTCGTTTTTAGATAAAATTCTAAGTATCTGGTTTTAATAAATATTATATGTGTGTCTTACGCACATTTATTATTCTATTACTAAAAATTTTTAATTTCAAGTCTTTATTTTTATTTTCTTAATATTAATTTACAAACCCTAAACTACTGCGTATTCCGGCATTTTTGCACTATTAAAATAGCAGCTTGCAAAGTTTATTATATAATTAGCAATTTCATCTTCTACATGACAATTAAAGTTTTGATTAATTTCTTTTATAAAATAGCAAGGACTTGTTACATTTATCTCTATAATCTTTCCGTCAATTACATCTAAACCCGCCATATATATACCAATTTTGTTCAATTCTTTGGCGACATTTTTATAATTAACAATCTCATCTTCTGTTAATTCTGTTTTTAAGACATTTTTATCATTATGTTCACAGAATTTAAAATCATCATTGCTTGGAGTTTTGCGAACACTATAAGGCAAAATATTTTCACCAAGAATTAGCACCCTTTTATCTCCATATACTGCCTGAGGTATATATTTTTGGACCATTATTAACTGCTTACCATTGTTTGTCATGCTATTAATAATTACGGCTGTATTTTTATCGCCCTTTTTAAGATACATAACCCCACCGCCAAAACACTGATTCAGCGGCTTTAATATTATTTCTTCGTTTTCGTTTAAAAATTCAATTATGTCAGATTTTGAAGACGTTACAATGTTTTTGGGCATTAAATCATTAAACATAACAGCATGTAATTTTTCATTAAAATTACGGATTGATTTTGTATCGTTCAGAATAAGAGTTTTTGACCTATCTACAAAATCAAAAACATAAGTAGCATTTATATAATCCAAATCAACAGGAGGATCCGGCCTGAACATTACCAATTGAAAATCCTCTACAGAATATTCGTTAACAGAATTTTTATTATAAAAGATATTATTATCTTTTAAATAAGCTGTATAACAATCCGCATAAGCTTTTGCAGATTTTACTTTTAACATATCGATAGTTGCAATTTTAACCTCATGTCCTCTTTCAAGAAAACTTTTTATTATCCAAAAATTCGTAACCAAATTATTAAATTCAAAGTATTTAAGTTCAACCCTGTCTATAACAAATAAAATATTCATCTATACCCCTTTTCTAAATTTATTATTAAACAAATCAAAAATTATTACAATATTAAAGGCAGATATATTACATACCCGCCCTTAATACCAGTACTTGAAATAATATTTATTTGATTTCCTCAGGATTCAAAATTTGGCAAGCTGTATTTCCATAAGCAATAAGTTTTGCAAATCTTTCCAAATCAGCCTGAATTTCAGGAAATGTTCCGTAGTGCATAGGAATTACAGTTCTGACGCCTAACCATCTTGCAGCCATAGCTGCATGCTCAACATCCATTGTATAATTGCCGCCAATTGGTAACAGTGCAATTTGAGGAGCATAAAGTTCTTTTATAGTTTTCATTTCACCGGTCAAACATGTATCTCCTGCGTGGTAAATTCTTACACCATCAATATCAAGCATAATGCTTGCGGCACAACCACCATATCTTCCATCCGGAAGCGAGCTTGAATGGAAGGCAGGCAAAAATACCGCCCTTCCCCAAGAATAATTAATCCACGCTCCCAGTCCGATTGATTTTGATTTTGCACCTTGTTGTTTGCAATATCCTGCAAGTTCAGCTACAGCCGTGATTTCAATATCCTTTTCTTTTGCAATTTCCAAAGCTTCACCGACATGATCACCGTGTGCATGGGTTAACAAAATATCCGTAATCGGCTCTTTATGCCAATCATATTTTTCATTTACAGAAACTAAAGGATCAATGATTACAGCCTTGTCACCATTTGTAATCTGAAACGCACTGTGACCTATATATTTTAAATCTACCATTTTTAACTCTCCTTACACATCTAAAACGCATATTGAATATATCATAATTTATTATAAAATACAATTATGAACAAATACGAAAACCTGATGAATAAATGTATAAAACTGGCTAAAAAGGGTCAAGGTAAAACCTCTCCAAACCCGCTAGTCGGCTGTATTATAACTGACGATAATTTCAATATCATTTCGGAAGGTTTTCATGAAAAATACGGACAGTTCCACGCTGAAAGAAATGCCCTAAATAAGCTTGATAGTGCTGAAGATTGCACCCTAATTGTCAACCTTGAACCTTGTTGCCATTACGGGAAAACCCCACCCTGCACGGATATAATCATAGAAAAGAAAATTAAGCGGGTTGTCTACGGAATGAAAGACCCAAATTCGATTGTTGGGGGAAAGGGAATTAAGATATTAAAAAAAGCAGGTATTGAGATAATCGGACCTGTTTTAGAAGATGAATGTAAAAAATTAAATGAAAAATTTATAAAAAACAAAACTCAAAACCTTCCGTTTGTTGCAATAAAAACCGCAACAACAATTGATGGAAAAATCGCAACCTCAACCGGAAATTCAAAATGGATTACCTCAGAAAAAGCCCGCAATGAGGTTTATAAATTAAGAAAACAGTATGACGCAATATTAACATCTTCTTCAACAATTCTTGCAGATAACCCGACAATGAAGCATAAAAGGAAAATTATTTTAGACAGAGAATTAAAAACAGATTTTGAAAATGCTCAAATATACAAACAAGGGGAATTTATTGTATTTTACGAAGAAAAACATAACAAAAAGATTTTGAACCAAGTTCAGAATGACAGAATTTCGTTTATACCTACACCTGTAAATAATAAAGAATTAAATATAGAATTTATATTAAACAAACTTTTTGAACTTGGGATTATGAGTATTTTTATTGAAGCCGGTGGCGGAATAAACAAAAGTTTTCTTCCTTATACCGATAAATTGTATCATTTCATCGCACCAAAGGTTCTTGGTGATAACAACGGAAAATCATGTTTTTATGGGAACAAATGTGATTTTATATCTGATTGCACTAACTTAAAATTTGAAAGTGTTAAAAAATTTCCTCCCGACATCTTGATTACATATTCAAAATAAAATAAAGCAATTATATTTTAGGATCTTTTGCTTTGCTCAAGCCTTGTAGGGTGCATCGTTTGATGCACCAAAATATAAATGGTGCGGTTAAAACCACACCCTACATCAATACCCACCCTAACCCTCCCTAATGAGGAAGGGAACATGTCATTCCGAGCGTATGCGAGGAATCCTGCTTTTCTAAATTCAAATCATACCTCACCCTATCCCTCTCCTATTCTTTAGGAGAGGGAATTTCGTGTACACGCTTAACCCAATGAGCTATATTATTTGTTAACATGTCTTAATTTTTCTATGCAAAAAGCAATTTTATATCGATTTATGTTTTTATTACTATACACAGGTAAGAAAGTATAAAGGGGAAATTATATGAAAAAATGGTTATTAAAACAATTTGGCAGATTTGTAGATTTTATATTACCAAACAGCACTAAAGTTAAAGTGCCTGACGAAGTTACTCAAGTTGTAAATAGAGCGGTAAGAGGGGTTGATGAAGCTCATGCAGATTTCACTCACGCTGTAGAATTCAAGCTTGATGGCGCAAAGAAAATAAAAATTAACACAAAAGCTTTGGAAAATCCACTTGCAGACATTCAGCATGAGATGCCAACGCACACGCCTATACATTCTCAGCAAACTCCACTTGTTCGTGCGATGGGACGCCGTAAAAATATACAACAAACTGTCAAAGAAATTGAAGCCAAAATTTATAAACAATCCATAACACCTCCAAAAAGCGGAACCAGTATATAATAAGTAAAAAAAATTATAAAAAAAGACTCCGAAATAATCGGAGTCTTTTATCATGCAAATTTTTGGATTATTTGCCTGCAACTTGTGCCATAACTTCATCTGCAAAGTTGTCTTGACGTTTTTCAAGACCTTCACCTAATTCCCATCTTGTGAAAGCTTTGATTGTTAATTTGCCTTCAATAAGTTGAGCAATTGTTTGGTTAGGATCTTTTACGAATGGTTGTTCAAGTAAGCATCTTTCAGCCATCAATTTGTTTACACGTCCTTCAACAATCTTTGCACGAATGTTTTCAGGTTTTTTCAACAAATCTTCTTTACCCATTTCAATTCTTGTTTCTTCATCAATTTCAGATTGAGGAATTTCTTCTCTTGAAACAAATTTAGGAGCTGATGATGCGATATGTAAACAAATATCATTCATCAATGCTTCGTCTTTTTTATCAGTTGTTAAAAGAACACCGATTTTTCCGTTGTGAATATATGAAGATACAGCGCCTTCATATCTAACAAATCTTCTTACAGTAATTTTTTCACCGATTGATGCGATTTTTTCTTTCAAAGCATCACCGATTAATTTACCGCAATCAGGACATGTAGAATTTAAGAAAGCATCTACATCAGCAGGATTCAATTGAGCAACATGTTTTGCCAAGTTTGATGTCAAAGTTTTAAATTCATCATTTTTAGCAACAAAGTCTGTTTCGCAGTTAACTTCAATCATAGCACCGCAATTACCGTCAACAAAAGATTCAACTCTTCCTTCTGCTGCAATTCTGCCCATTTTCTTTTCTGCTGAAGCTATACCTTTTTGGCGCAATACTTCAGCTGCTTTGTCCATATCACCATCAGCTTCAACCAATGCTTTTTTTGCATCCATCATACCTGCACCGGTCTTATCACGAAGTTCTTTAACCATTTGAGCTGTAATAGTCATTTTATATTTCTCCTTCTTTATTTGAAGACGTTAAGACGTTAAGACGTTAAGACGTTAGGTTCATTTCAATTATTATAAAAAATACCTTTATTATTAATAAACTTAAAGAACTTAAAGACTTATCGACTTATAGTCTTATTATTCTTCTACTTTTGTTTCTTCTGCTTTAGCTTCTTCGGTAACACCTGCATCTTCAGCAGAAATTTTTTCAACTTTTTTTGCAGTGTTTGCTTTTGCTTCTCTAAGTTGTTTTCCTTCCAAAACGGCATCTGCCAATTTTGATGTAATTAACTTAATTGATCTGATAGCATCATCATTACCAGGAATGATATAATCAATACCGTCAGGATTTGCATTTGTATCAGCCAAACAAATTACAGGAATATTTAACTTGTTAGCTTCTTTAATAGCGATTTCTTCTTTTGCTTGGTCAACGATGAAGATTAAATCAGGTAATCCTCTCATATCTTTGATACCGCCTAAAGTTTTTGACAATTTAGCAAGTTGTCTGTTTAATTGAGCAACTTCTTTTTTAGGAAGTTTATCAACATAGCCGTTGTTGATGAATTCTTCCAATTCTTTCAACTTATTAACTCTGCCTCTGATAGTTTCAAAGTTAGTTAACATACCACCTAACCATCTACGGTTGATATAGTATGCACCAGCTCTTTTAGCTTCTTCTGCGACAACTTCGGCAGCTTGTTTTTTTGTACCTACAAAAAGTACGTTTCTGCCTTTTGATGCATATTCTCTAACTAAATCGTAAGCTGCATCTAATAAATCTGTGGTTTTTGTTAAATCAATAACATAAATACCATTTCTTGCTCCGTAAATATACGGTTTCATTTTGGGGTTCCATCTTTGTGTTTGGTGACCGAAATGTACACCAGCTTCTAAAAGTTCAATCAATGATGCTGTTGGCATCTTTCTTCTCCTTATGTTTATGTATAGTACTACGGGAAACGTAATCTCATCCTGCAAGAGGTCAAGAGGGTCAGATGACAGGAGGTCAAGCTACTTACAAATTTATATGATTACTTGGCTCCTGCTTTCTTGCCTGCTATCCCACCATTCAATGGACTAGGGCAAAGCCTATCAGACTAGCGTAACCAATAACATAATATTATAAACATCCCAAATTGCAAATTTTTCAGCAATAAAACTTAAAAAAATAACCTTAATGTTGCAAAAAAAATTTTTTTGAGTTTTAATGAACTTGCTCACATCCTCAAACGAGTACGTGCGAAGTCATTAATCGCACCAAGTAAAAGGAAAGGTAAATTCAATCATGGCAAATATTAAATCTGCTAAAAAAAGAGTGTTAAT
>CACXCI010000098.1 GCA_902766105.1 uncultured bacterium | reverse complement strand
GTCGTTAAGACGATAAGACGCTGAGTTGTTAAGTTCTTAACGATAATTTAGTTAATTCAAGACAAGGATTAATTTAATCAATAAACCATATTGAACTTAACGTCTTAACGACTTATAGACTTAACGACTTAAAAAACATTCTGTGTAACATTTTATATAAATTCCTGAATTATAACTAATTTAAAAGGACCATGAAAGCTAACTTTCACGGTCCTTTTGTTTTGCTATTCATATTATTTCCAGCCATAAATCCCTGCGAGGATTTTCAAATCTGATTGTAAAATTTCTTGCCTGTCATCTTCTGCCGGATACATAATGCTCATTTTGTTATTAGTATGCTCTAAACCTATTGCATGACCGATTTCGTGAAGCATTACAGTATAAACGGCATCTTCACTCAAACTTTGCATATTTGATGTTTTTTCGGCAATAGATACTTTTGCATGCAACATTTTGCCATTATAATACCTAAATTGCGTTAATCCGATTTCTCTGTCCGCATTAGGGATAACTTTTACAAATTCAACTTCAATTTGAGCTGTACTTTTGCTCGGAACATATACAAAAACAACTTTGTTATGAGTCTTTCTCGACCACTCTTGGAATGCGTGCTTCATCATAATAGTTCGTTTATGATTTGGTTGAATATAGGTTTTAATCTTTGTCGGATATTGCCATTTTAATCCCCCAGCAGCAATAGCAGAAATAGAATAAGTAAATGCAAATGCTATCAATAAAAATAGTACTGTTAAATATTTTTTCATAAAATCACCCGTATTTATTTAATCTACACATACCCATATTCGGAATATTTTTTGCATAACTTTACGAAATTTTTAAACAACTTATAAAATCTTTACATACCACCTGAGATAAATAAGGTATAATAGGCTTATGGGGAACAATGTTGTTAAAACAGAAGATAATAAGCCTGAAGTGCGAAAAAAATACGTACTGAAAAAACGTGATGCGGTAAAAACGGATTATAAAGTTAATTATGAACAAGACTTAAATGAGGCACAATTATCGGCTGTAAAATCAAAAGAGGGTCCAATCCTTGTTATCGCAGGGGCAGGTTCAGGCAAAACTAAAACCCTTACATATAGAGTTGCAAGACTTATTGAAGATGGGACAAGTCCTGAAAATATTTTACTTTTGACTTTTACCAAAAAAGCCGCATCAGAAATGTTATCAAGAGCTGCTTTGGTTTTGGATGAAAGATGTGAAAAAGTTGCAGGCGGTACATTTCACTCGTTTGCAAATATAATTTTGAGAAAATATGCAAAGCTATTAAAACTGAAAAATAATTTCACAATTTTGGATAAAACCGATTGCGAAGATATTATAAACCATATTGTCGGACAATTGTTTCCCAAAAAAGAAAAACGATTTCCTAAAAAGGGAACTATACACGAAATCTATTCCAAAAGTGTAAATAAAGAAACTCCGACAAAAAAAATTATTCACGACGAATTTCCTCAATTTGAGCATTGTGAAGATAAAATTATAGAGGTGCATAAGGCTTATGTTACATATAAGAGAGAAAATTCAATTTTAGATTATGATGATTTGCTTTTGTACCTGAAATTGTTACTTGAAAATAATGAAAATTTACGCAAAACACTATCAAATCAATACAAATATATAATGGTAGATGAATATCAAGACACAAACACCCTTCAGGCAGATATAATAAAGCTTTTGGCATCTGAGCATAATAATATTATGGCAGTTGGTGATGATGCGCAAAGTATTTATTCATTTCGTGGTGCAAACTACAGAAATATTTTAGATTTTCCAAAACTTTTTGAAAATACTAAAATCATTAAACTTGAACAAAATTACAGAAGTACCCAAAATATACTGAAATTAACAAACACAATAATTTCAAGGGCAAAAGAAAGTTTTTCAAAAACTCTGTTTTCAAATATAAAATCACCTGTTGTTCCGGCATTGATTTGTGCAAAAAATACCCAAATGGAAGCTGATTTTATTTGTCAAAGAATACTTGAGCTTTTAGATGAAGATATAAGCTTGTCTGATATTTGTGTTTTAGCACGTAACGCCAGAATGTCCTATGCTTTAGAAATTGAACTTTCAAAACGCGCAATTCCTTACCAAAAATTTGGCGGTCCGAAATTTATGGAAACCGCTCATGTAAAAGATATTATTGCTCATTTGAGAGTTATTATAAATCCTGATGATATTATCAGTTTAAACAGAATTTTATTGCTGTTGAAGGGAGTAGGTTCATCAACCGTTAACAGCGTAATTCCGATTATAAAAGGGAATTTGCTTCCTGACAGCAAATCTTTGCCCCCTAAAAAAGTTGACAGTATATTGCCAATGCTGCGAATTTTAGAACGATTAAACTCAAAAATTGCGACACAAAAACCGTCAGAGATAGTTGAAGAAATTATTTCATACTACCGTCCGATATTAAAAGATAAGTATGATGATTTTTCAAAGCGAGAAAAGGATTTGGAGCATTTACAATACCTCTCAACTCAATATTCAAATTTAGAAGACTTTATAAGTGATATGGCATTAGAACCGCCTGATGCGTCTGTTGAGGGTATGTATAAAAGAAATTCTGATGATGAAGCACTGACAATTTCTACAATACACTCTGCTAAAGGTTTGGAATGGGATAGTGTATTCATAATCGGTGCTGTTGACGGAAGATTTCCGAGCGCTTATTCGTTTAATTCAGAAGAAGAAATGGATGAAGAACTAAGATTGATGTATGTTGCAACAACAAGAGCCAAAAATAATTTGTACATTTCATATCCTGTTGATATGTATGACTATTCGATGAACATGGTGCTATCAAAACCTTCAAGATTTTTGGATAATATCCCTGATGATATTCTGGAACATTGGGACATAACAGAGGAGTAATAGATAGTTATGCTAATAAAAATCTACACAGACGGAGCATGTTCGGGTAACCCAGGAAAAGGCGGCTACGGAACAATATTAAGGGCAGTTGATGATAACGGCAAAGTTCATGAAAAAGAACTGACAGCAGGTTACAAAACAACGACCAACAACCGAATGGAATTGATGGCTGTAATTGTCGGATTAGAAGCTCTCAAAAAACCGTGCGAAGTTGAAATTACTTCCGATTCAAAATACGTTGTAGATGCCTTTAACCAAAATTGGATTGACGGTTGGATTAAAAAAGGCTGGCGTAGTGCAAATAAGCAACCCGTAAAAAATAAAGATTTGTGGGAAAGACTTTTAAAAGCAAAAGAACCTCATAGCGTGAATTTCGTCTGGATAAAAGGTCATGCAGGACACGAATTTAATGAACGTTGCGACAGAATGGCTGTTTCATCTGCCAACGGAGAAAATTTGCTTGATGATAAAGGTTTTGAGCCCTAACTTATATAACTCATAAGTTTATTTAATAACTGTGCTTTTTGATGAAATCCGACAAATTCTCCGATTTTTTCGCCGTTTTTTAGCAAAATAAATGTAGGAAAACCTGTTATTTCATATTTTTTTGCTATGTCAGGGCATTCTTCGGCATCAACCAAACCTATCCACATATCAGAATCTTCAAGCTCAGATAATTCAATCCTTTGGTTTCTGCAATAAGTACACCATGTTGTATAAAATTCTACCAATTTAAGACCGTTTGAGGTTTCTTTTTCAAAATTTTCATTATTTAATTCAACTAACATATTATCTCCCTTTCCGATTTATCTTATTCTAGCATTTTTTTACTTGTTTGTTAATCTCTATCGGATAATCCTCGGGGTAATTAAAATCTTTTAATAATTTGTAATAAAACACTATGATACTATCAAAGTTTGAAATTTATCAACTTATAATAACAGCAAATATGATAGAAGCAGTTCAAAATAATTTTCAAAATACAAATAATATCCGAACAGGTAAATATAATACCTATTCCGAGAAATATTATTTTAAGCCTTATTCTTCCGGGTCTAAGGCAAATGAAATAATTACCTTAAAAGAAGGAATACATATTTTAGGTAAAGGGATATCCGGTCAATGTAGAGATACCATAAACAGCATAATTAAAAACCCTGTAAAAACCCTGATTGGTATTATGGGAATTACTGTCGGTATGACGTTGTTACCATTTATAGGGGTGTCAACAGCAGTAGGAGGAAGCGTTTTAGCTTTAGGTTTTGCTGCAATAGCAACGGGGAAAGCGGTTTATCATGCTGTTGAATTTTCAAAATCATACAAAGACGGAGCTTGTGATATTGCAAGAAACAATTTGGAACAGATTGGACGGGATTCTTTTGATATTGCAATATCTGCCCCCTTTGTTCCAAAAGCTCTTTCTGTTACTAAAAAATTTGTAAAATATGGAAAAATTCAAATAAATAAAGATTTATTTGGCAGAATTTCCAAAGAAAAATCTCTTACCGGTATGTATGGTGCATTGATGGAGGGAGATACTTATTTGTATCGTCATATAAACTTCCAAAAAGCTGTAGATAGAGAGCTTGCTATGATATCTGATATGACAGATGCAGAAAAGTTAAAGATAAAAAATGAACTGATATCATTTAGTGTTCCTGAAAAAGATATCCCCATGCAAGTGCTTATAAAAATGGGAAAAAAAGACGGTGTAACAACTCTACCCGATATAGGATATACGTCAATGTCCAAAAATACTCAGGGGTACGCATCTCAGAGCAATTGTTCAATTATGTTGAATGATTTTAAACGTCCTTACATAAAAGATACTATAGATAATTTGGTTATGGTTCAAAAACGTGTAGAAAACGGAGTTATAAGAGCAAAGTTTCGGGATATAAAAACAGGGCAAATATATGATGAAACAATTGATATAACATTATTAAACGAGTATAATTCAAGATGTGAGAGTTATAAACGGTTAAGTCCGCAGGCAAAACGTATACTAACCACATTACATGAGCGTGAACATATAATGCAATTTGCAAGGCTAATTCAACTAAAAGGTTTTGGAATTATGAGAAACCTTACAGCAAGGGGAAAAGAATTGTATAAAGAAATTATAAGCCAAATGCCTGCTGTAGAATCTGCCTCAAGAGAAGCTATAGAAGCTGAAAGCCTTGCCAGTTTTAATATGAATCCAACAATATTTAATTATATAAAGCGTCCGTTTGAAATCGGTGCAAGAAGAGCTGAGTATTCTGTCATAGATAATAGTATATTTAAAAAATTAAATACTATTTTTGAATACACAAACAAGTATGCAAAATCTTCAATTGAAAAAACAATCTTCATGACAGATGCACGATATGAATCGGTTAAGAATTAATATAGAGTAATGGTTATACTAATATCTGAGAACTATATGGTAGACTTTAGTCTACCACGTATTTCTAATATCTGAGAGGAATTTTTGAGCGGTAAACTTCTTTATCCTCATATCCAAAATTCATCAACATCCTGTTTGTACTTGTGTAAAAAATATTTTCATCAAATGTTGGTCCAATATTTATTGATTTTACTGACGCTTTAGAAAATTTATATTCTAAATACGGAACAAACAAACCCTTTTTTTCTACAATTCCTGTTGGTTTAGAATATTCAGTTCCAAAGCTATTGACCACTACTATTCTATATTCTTTTTCATTTTTAAATTGCGGATTTTTAAAGAAAATACTGACAATACTGAGAATATCAATCAATTCAAACATTATATCAAACAGTTTAACCTTATTTGTTTTTTTTGATTTAGAGGCTCTTTCAAACAGCATATTCCATTTTTTAAAAATTGCGTGAATTATCTTTTCCTGTTTTTTCTTATCATATATGACACTACCGTATACGGGAAGGTAATCATTTTTTATCATTTCAGATATTAAATTTTTTTTGTCAAAACCAATGTTATAACCTGTGTAACTTTTTCCTTTTGCGTAATTATTCCACAAGGTTAAATTGTCGTTATCAGTTGAAAAAGATGTTGTAAAATACTCTAATTTGTTAATAAAATCGTTGCTGCCGTCAATGATATGTTTATATTTGTTTCCAAAATGATTTTTGACTTTTTCAAATAAATCGGGATTTAAGTTCAAATCATCAAAATTATCAATCAAATGAACAATTAATCTGTATGAATATGCAATTTCTTCTTTATCATTAAGGTATAATACATTAGAAAATCTGATTGTCCCGCCGGAGAGTATGTTTAATAGTTTTTCAGGTTTTGTGTAATGATATATTGTACAATTTTTATCGTCATCCAAAATTTTCTTAATTCTTGGAATTTTTTCCAACAGCATATCATAATAAGACATTGAAAAACCTCTCAAAACTACGTTATTATTATAACATATTTTAAGAGATTTTTCCAGATTAACACTTTAGCGAATTTGCCAAACGTCTTTTAATTTGTATCATTTCTTCTTTTGTTAAGTAGCGTGAAAATTTTACAAATTCTTCCATAATATCGGCATTAGTATAATTCCCGTTTTCTACCCGTCTAATCCAGTCGTTTACCTCTTTTGTAATCATAATTATATTATCCCAAAAATTTATCAAGTCTTTCAACGGCTTGTTGCGTATTTTCACGACTGCCAAATGATGTTAAGCGGAAATATCCTTCTCCGTTTTTACCAAACCCGGAACCGGGAGTTCCAACAATTTGGATATTTTCTAATAAATAATCAAAAAATTCCCATGAGGTCATATTGTTAGGACATTTTAGCCAAATATACGGTGAATGTTTCCCTCCAATATGCCAAATATTGTGTTTTTTTAGAACCTCAGAAATCAATTTTGCATTTTCTTTATAGTAATTCAGATTTTCCTGAATTTCTTTTTGTCCGTCAGAAGTAAATACGGCTTCAGCACCTCTTTGAACTATATATGGAACACCGTTAAATTTTGTTGTTTGACGTCTTAGCCACATTTTATTCAGAACACCATCAGCTAATGCTTTTGGAACAACTGTCCATCCGCATCTTGTACCTGTAAAGCCTGCCATTTTTGACAATGAGCAAAATTCTATTGCGCAGGTTTTTGCACCTTCAATTTCGTAAATACTTCTTGGTAAAGTTTCATCTGTTATAAAACACTCATAAGCTGAATCAAATAAGATAACGGCTTTATTTTTATTTGCATAATCAACCCATTTTTTTAATTGGTCTTTGTTATAAACAGCACCTGTCGGGTTGTTTGGAGAACAAATATATATTATGTCAGCTTTTATATTTTCATCAGGCATAGGTAAAAAATTGTTATCTGCATTAGCATCAATATAAATAATCTTTCTTCCTGCCATTGTATTTGTATCAACATAAACAGGATATACAGGATCAGGAACTAAAACCGTATTATTTGTAGAAAATAAATCCAAAATATTACCTAAATCGGATTTTGCACCATCTGAGATAAATATTTCATCATTATCAAGATTTGTGCCGTTAGATTTGTAATATGCTTGAATTTTAGATTTCAAAAATTCATAACCCTGTTCAGGACCATAACCTCTGAAGGTTTCTTTAACACCCATTTCATCAGATGCGTCTTTTAAAGCTTTTACAACCACCTTGCATAACGGCAGGGTTACATCACCAATACCAAGTTTGATTATTTTTTTATCAGGATTTTTGGCGCTAAATTCCGCAACTTTTTTTGCGATAGTTGAAAAAAGATAACTGTCAGATATATTTTGATAATTAGTATTTATATTCATGTTTTATACTCCCTGTCTTTATTCTATTGTGCATATTATAACAAGATTAGACCAAAAACTCAATCAAATAATTGTTACATTATATTTACTTTAGTTAATATTTTGACAAAAAATATTTTTTTTTAACCTTAATTTTGGTATAGTCATGAAAAGACTATAAGTGTAGTAATTTAGGAATGAAAAAGGTTAGTAATGGCTGAATATATACTTCACAAAACAAAAGAAGAAACAGCATTAAGAACAAAGAAAATGTATGTTTCAATGCCTTATAACAGAGTTCAGGCAGTAGAAGAGAGATTAAAAAAGATTTTTGAAGAAGAGTTAAATTCTGAAGGTTCAATACTTGTAAGTTATAAACCTGCAGTGTTATCAAAACTTGCGAAATATTTATCAGGACATATAAATCGACCGGCATCAATCGGTATTGCAGGAGAAACGGCAAGTGGCAAATCAACAATTACACTTGATATAATAGATACAATAAAATCTTTCGCAACAGAATTTGATATAGAAGATGCCGTTACACGTGTAAATACAGATGATTATTATTATGACCGTTCAGAAATGGTAAAAGAGGCAGGAAGTTTTGCAGAATTTGCAAAACATTACGATTTAGATGTTCCTCAGGCTTTGGAATTAGAATTGATGAGCAGCCATATAAAAGAGCTTTTAAACGGGAAATCTGTTTATCTTCCCAAATATGATATGTCAGGAACGGCAATAAGGTATGATAATCATACACTTGCAAAACCGTCAAAAATTATAATTTCGGAAGGTTTATTCACATTAACGGAAAAAATCAAAGGTGCATTTGATTTCAAAATATATGTAGATGTAGAGCATAATGTTCAGAAGGAAAGGTTTTTTGTACGGGCAGAAGAAAGAGGTTTGGGCGAATCTGCAAAGGGAATATACAAAAACGCAAATCAAAAGGCAGAAATTTATATAAAACCTTGTAAGGCGGATGCTGATATAGTGCTTTCGGGAGAAGCTGTCAGAGCAAGATATAAATCTTTTTTGAACAAATTGATATCAATTGTTCAACAAGAAAATTTTAGAAATAAAGTTATAATATAATTTTAGTGGTATAATATTCTTATATGAAAGATTATGCTTATGCGGGCATAGTTCAGTGGTAGAATGTCTGCTTCCCAAGCAGAAGATCGCCGGTTCGAGTCCGGTTGCCCGCTAATTTTAGACATTGAGCTTGTTCTAATATATTTTTTTGAGGGTAACCAAGGACGAGAACCGCTATTCGGTTCGAGCGGCGAGTGAGCAGAGGGCGAAGCATATTTTGCTTGTGGCATAGCCACAAAGGGCAAAATGCGTAGACCCGTTTATTGCGAACGAGCCAAGACAGTCCGGTTGCCCGCTAATTTATTGGATTTTAATTTATAAAAAAATATATATTGATGGTAACCAAGGACGAAAACCGCTATAATAGCCGAATTTCTCGGCTAGTGCCACGAAATGACCTGCTGTCGTTCCGTAGTGAGTGAAACGAACAGAGGAACCCAGCCTATGGAATGGTATAATGAAAAAAGCCGGATTTCTCGGCTAGCGCCACGAAATGACATGCTGTCGTTCCGTAGTGAGTGAAACGAACGAAAGAAGAACCCAGCCTATGGAATGGTATAATGAAAAAAGCTGGATTCCTCGGCAGTGCCTCGGAATGACATTAATTATTTTGCTAATAATTAGAAATTTAATTATAATGTAACTATGTCAATAGAAAAACAATATTATGTATATATTTTATTTAGTAAAAAGAATGGTACTTTATACACAGGAGTAACCTCCAATCTTGTGAAACGAGTTTGGGAACATAAAAACAAATTTGTTAAAGGATTTACTTCAAGGTATAATGTTGATAAGTTAGGATATTATGAAATACATAATGACATAAATGTTGCTATAGAAAGAGAAAAATATATTAAAGATAAAAAGCGACAGTATAGATTGGATTTGATAGAATTAAATAATCCAAATTGGCAGGATTTGTATGATGAAATACTATAAATAGCCGGATTTCTCGGCTAGCGCCACGAAATGACATGCTGTCGTTCCGTAGGGAGTGAAACGAACAGAGGAACCCAGCCTTTTGTTATATTTATGCTAATTTTCTAAATTTCGACGCCTTGCATCATGTCAACAAGCTGTCCTATTGTGCCTTCCATAGTAACACTTTCTTCTGTTCTTTGTTGTAAAAATGCGTTAATCTTAGGCATCATTTCAATTGCGGTATCAAGTCTTGGGTTTGAGCCTGGCTGATACATACCAACATCAATCAAATCCTTGTTTTCACGATATAACGACATTATTGTTCTTAATTTGGCTGCTGCCTGTTTATGTTCAGGGGTTGCAATAGAACTCATTAAACGAGATATACTTCCCAAAACATCAATAGCAGGATAATGATTAGCTTCAGCAACTTTCCTTGATAAAAATATATGTCCGTCTACAATCCCACGCACAATATCAACTATCGGATCTGAAATATCATCACCTTCCATAAGAACGGTATAAAGCGCCGTAATCGAGCCTTTAGGACTGTTCCCTGCACGTTCTAATACTTTTTGAAGCCACGAAAATATTGATGGCGGATAACCTTTCATTGTCGGAGGTTCGCCTAATGATAAACCAACCTCACGTCCTGCCATTGCGCAACGTGTAACTGTATCTGTCATAAGAAAAACTTTTTTACCCTGATCTCGGAAATATTCACATACAGCAGTTGCCGTCAAAAGAGCTTTTTGTCTGATTAAAGGTGGTTGGTCGCCTGTTGAACAAACCAAAACGGATTTCGCCATACCAACATCACCCAATGAATCTTCAATAAATTCCTTAACCTCACGACCACGTTCGCCAATTAATGCAACAACGTTAACATCCGCATCAGAATTTCTCGCAATCATACCCAAAAGCGTACTTTTACCGACACCTGAGCCTGCAAATAACCCCAAGCGCTGCCCGCATCCCATTGTCATGCATCCGTCAATTGCTCTGACACCTGTTGAAAATTCTTCTGTAATAATTGGTCTTTCAAATGGTCCGGGTGGCGGCCCTTCAATTGATCTCCATTGTGCGCCTGTTGTATCCAAAGGCTTTCCGTCAAGCGGATTTCCCAACGGATCTATTAATCTTCCGAGTAAAAAATCTCCGACAGGAATTGTAATCGGTCTGCGAGTTGATGTAACCAAACTGCCCTGCCCGATTCCGTTTCCATCCAAAAGCAACGCTAATTGTGCAACCTCACCTTTAAAGGCCTGAACTTCAGCAGGTTTTTGTTCTCCTGAAAAATTTTCAATATAACATAAATCACCAATTTTCAAGCCCGGTAATTTTACCTCAACAGTTAAGCCCAAAAGTTTTGATACCATACCTTTATAATTATACAGTTCGGTTTCATCAAGTTTTGCTTTAACTTTTTGTTTTAAATCCTCTAAACTGCTTTTGTCAATCTCTGTCATAATTCTATTATAATAAGATTTTGGGATTTTTCAATTTTATTAAGGACTATTCAACAACCTCAAGCAACTTCTTCCATACATCATCAATTGAGCCGTCTGCTTTAATCGTTCTCATTACATTTTTGTTTTTATAATATTCAATCAGAGGTGCTGTTTCGTGAAAATATGTTTCAAATCTTGCTTTGGCAATCTCTTCATTATCATCTTTTCTTTGAACTAAATCACCACCGCATTTATCACATTTACCTTCAACCTTTGTTGGTCTGAATTTTAAGTTGTAAATTTCACCGCAAACTGAACATGAACGACGATTTACTATTCTCGATATTAAAATACTTTGGTCTATATCAAAGTATATTGCTCTGAAATCAGCTTCTTCACCATTGTTTATTTCAGAATTTATATCTTCAAGCATTAATGCCTGCTCCATACTTCTTGGGTAACCGTCTAAAATATATCCTTTCTTGCAATCCTGTTGAGATAATCTGTTTTTTATGATTGTTCCCACCAAATCAACAGGAACAAGCATTCCTTTATCGATAAAAGATTTAGCAATTTTACCGTTTTCTGAACTTGATTTAATTTCAGCTCTCAATAATGATCCGGTATCAATATGAGGCAAACCCAAATATTGAGCTAATTTGTTGGTTTGAGTACCTTTTCCGCAAGCCGGAGGTCCTAAAAATATAAGTTCTTTCTTCATAATATCCCTCTCTTTGTATCTATAAAATAATTATATTACAAAAAATATGAATAGGTATATAATGTTGCTTTAGAGGTGCATCAAGTAAATAGGTCGGATTTTAACCCGACAAAAATTCTATCATTAAAAATTATTTTTTCAAAACATCTTTAATTTCAGGACTTGCTTCAACATAGCTTGCAACTTGTTTTAGGGCCGGTCTATAAGCATTGATTGTGCTTGAACCGCCTAAACAGCCTCCTGGGCATGCCATAACCTCAATTAAATTACCAAGCTCGCATTTGCCGTTTTTGGCAAACTTTTTCAAATCTCTAATTTGAGCCTTATCAAGTCCGTTAATAATATGTGCTTTTGCTTTTTTATCTTCATCTAACAATGAATTCACAGCTGCCGCAACACCGCCTGTTACACCAAAGTTACGAGCTTGAGCAGATGATGTTTGGGTATATTCAGATTCATCACATTCTGCAACCTGAATATGCATTGCAACAAACCATGCTCCTAATTCTTCATAATTTAATACGTAATCAATATTAGGATTTTGCATAGCTTCACGTCTTTTTGCAACACACGGACTGAAAAATACCGTTACCGCATCGGGGTTTTCTTTTTTTACAAGTTCTGCGGTATAGTATGCAGGTGTATGTGTTGAAGAACGGAAAGGCTTGATTTCTGGGATATGCTTTTCAACAAGCTCGTTATAAGCCGCACAACAAGATGTTGTCATAAATTCCTGACCTTCTTCCATTCTTTCAACAAATTCTTCCGCTTCATTTTTTGTTGTAATATCAGCACCAACTGCCACCTCAACAACATCAGAAAAACCTATATTCAGTATTGCCTGTTTTAATTGCTGAGGGGTACAAGGCAATTGTCCCATAATAGATGGGGCAAGCATTGCTATAACTTTTTTACCTGCTTTCATATTTTTTAGTATGTCAATGACATGGCTTTTTTTATGAACTGCGCCAAATGGGCAGGCACTAACACATTTTCCGCAGGAAATACATTTATCGTGGTCAATTCTTGTTATACCATCTTCATCTTTTGCTATAGCACCAACGGGGCATGCATTTTCGCAAGGTACGATGATTTTTGTAATTGCTTGAAACGGGCAAACCTGAACACACATCCCGCAGCTTTTACATTTTGAATGGTCAATGTGAGATTTTCCATTTTCAACTTTTATTGCCCCGAAACGACAAACCGATTCACAAGGTCTTGCAACGCATCCTTGGCATAAATCTGTTACGTGAATTCTTGCAGGTACACATTCATTACATGCAGTTTGTAACAGTGTCAATGGGTGTTCTTCAGGTTTTTCTCTTTTTGTTGCTTTTTTTGCCAAATCTGATAATAATTGACTGTCCTCAGCTTCTTCAATATCAAAACCCAATCCTGCAATAACTCTGTCTCTTAATATTGCACGCTCTTTGTGAATACAACATCTGAAAGGTACTTCACTGCCTTTCGGTCGCATTTGATAAGGTATCAACCTGACATCTTCTTCATAATTTTCACCCAGAAATGCCTTGATTAGTCTTGCTAAGATTTCTCTTTTTAAATGTGATGTTTGTTTGGGGGTATTTATACTCATTTATCTTTTCCTTTTTATCTTCCAAATTAATATAATTATCGCATAAACATAAATTAATTTACACATACTAGCCATAATATATAAACTTATGATAAAATGCTATTGATGTTTAATAAGTATGGGAGAAATATATTATGGAGAGTATGAATAAATTTAAAGTGCTTACTATTGTGGTCATTTGTTTATTTGTTTTTGTAATTGCTGCAATATATACAAATACAAAAGAAGCAAGTATAAAAAAAGAAAAGCAAAATTCCGCAAAGCAAGAAACAGTAGCAGAAACTAAAACAGTCGAATATGCTGATGAAGAGTTTGCAGGTGTTGTTAAAAATTTAGACACGTTGAATAGAAAAGTAGATGAACTTACTGATAGAATTAATAACTCAGAAGCAAGCGAAAACGTTGCAAAATGTAAGATTTTGGGAACTTTAACTGATGATGGTGTTCAAGAAACCTCTCCTAATGATGCAATACAAGATGCTAAAGATAATTCCGTTCCATTGGTAGTAACTTGCAGAATAAAATAGAAAGTTAACAGACATAAAAAACACTTGATTTATTATCAAGTGTTTTTTAGTCATAATTCTTAATAATATCATTTATAGTTTGTAGCATCTGTTCTTTCAGAAATTTTGGGGATATGATTTCGCAATTTGCACCATATCTTAATAGTCTTTGGATTAATTTATCATAAGGTTCGTTTTTATTTACGACAATATAAAAACCTTCTTCATCATATCCGTTTGAGTATTCATTTTCTTTTAATTTATATGTTTTTGCCAGTCTGCCTTTTAATCTGTAGACAACCGTTGTGTTAATTTGTGTCGGATTTAATTTCTGGCATGACTGTTTAATTTCAATTATGTTGCTTATCGGAATTTCCAAATTTTGCCTTTTAATTGAATCGTATGCCTTTAAATATGCAGTTTTTGAATCATATAAAACTTCTACAGGATTTATCTTTGAGTATATTTCCTGACCGCCTTCTTTGTATATAATATCAAGTTGAAAATCTCCCTTACAAAAATCCTCGCATTTTTTTATCTGATCTTTTATGTTCGAATAGTAAAAAGAAAAACTATAATTCTTTTGATTAATCAGGTTACTAAAAGTTGCTTTGTCCTCGTTATTCATCCTGAGTTGTATTTCTTTAATAACCTGTTCAATTTCATCATTCAACACGCTGCCTGATTCATCTTTAATTGAATTTTCCAAAAGGCATAAAGATTTTAAATCATTGACTGTAAAATTTATTGAATATAAACTGCTAAGCATTTTATATTTGTTATTTACTTTTTGGATATTCAATCCGAAAATTTTTAATGTATTTATGTATTTATTTAGGGTTACTTGAATATTATTAGCTGATTGCTCGTTTATTTCATCTTTAAATATGTTTATTACATCATCATAATATGCTTTATCTTCATAAAGCAATTGAATGAATTTAAAAATTCTCAAACAACCTTCGTTTAATTTCTTTCTACTTTTCAATGTAACCTTCTTTCATTTGTTTAAGAATTGATAAAATATATTTTCTAAAATCGACAGGTGAAATTACCGTACAATTTGATGATAATGACATGATTCTTTGCAAGATTTCAAATTTATTTTTAGATTTGATTTCAATAATTTGAAAATTTTGTCCATCTTCAATCAATCTTTCATTTTCAAGTAAATTATGCTTTTGATTATCTTTTGTCGAATATTTATATTGTACTGTTATTTCCGGCATTTCAATTGTTTTTGTATTAAGATTAACGCTTACAATTTTGATAATTTTTGAAACAAGAAAGCTTGAATAATTTTCATATTCCGAGTTAAATCCTGACAGATACAACTTACTGTTATCTATATGTAATTTGTCTGCAATAATTTTAATGTTTTTTTTGCCGGAATTTGCAGAGTTATAATATATTACAAGTTCTGCGTTTTGCTCTACGTATTTCATTAAATCGTTAATAAGAGTTTTATCAATATTGTTAATTGGAGATATGCTTAACAGTTTTGCTTTAAGGGTTTCGTTTTCGACATATTTTGATATTTTGGAAAAAAATGCTTGTAATGCTAATAAATCTGAGATTTCAATAGAGTTTACAATGGCTTTATATACCTTAATAATACTTTTTATTTGTTTTTCACTGAAATTTAAACAGAAAGGATGTTTATCAATGGAATATTTTGTAATCCCGTCATAACGTTTTTTTATAACATTACAACCGATTTCTTTTAAAGAGTTTATATATATTCTTATAGTATCAACAGAAACTTTTTCGTGTAAATATTCGTGATTTTCCAGAAAAGCTTGTAATTCCTGATATGATCTTGGTTTATCTAAAAGCAGCGAAAAAATAAGCACGGATTTAAAGCCTGTAAAAGACATTAAATTATATGTGACAGTATTCGTTTTTAAAAATTGTTTCATACATAATCTTTCTATCTATTCTAAAATAATTTTAACATAAATTTTTTTTTATGAGCTAATTGTAAATACACAGAAATGTTGTCTATAGGCACAATAGATTATAATGTGGGCATGCTAATTTTCAAAACGATAATTCTTTATTGTCAAATAAAATTTAGTAAAATTTTTACAAGAATTCATTAAATTTTCTTCATTAAGATTTTATAACACGAATTTTTTCTTACAAATTCTAGGGGCATGGTCAATTGTAAAATTTTAATAAAAATTTTTTACTTGTATTAGTACAAAATTAGTTCTAAAGTAATAACATAACGAAAGCCTAATTCAAAAAGGCTACCGGATAAAGGAAGGATTTTCGGGTTAATGAAACTATAAATCCGATTTGGTACAGACATAAGATTGTTGGACGTATGAAATAGAGGTGATGGCAAAAGTCCAAAAGGGAAAAGAGATTGAGGTACAGCTATATGCTGTGTTAGGGATATATTTAACAGGAAAAATGGTTAATATTAAAAAAGACTTGTATATCTAGTTTATTAAGGGAGTAAAAGTAAAAACTTTTAAAAGAGTTAGTAAGGATAGTTGTAAACTTAAACAGCCTGTAGCCTAAAGGATACAGGCTTTATTTTTATAATTTGCAGAAAATAAATATCAATAATTATATACGACTCTAAAGTACATTATTTATTACCATATATTCCTCAAATATATTTGACCGAATACCAAGTATGTGCGATTGAATATATCTTGTCAATAGGCTAGTATAATAGATAATATGACAAGTAAAGTTGACAATATAAATCAAAAAATTGGTTTAAAAATTAGATTAGAAAGGGCAAAAAGAAATTGGTCGCAAGAAAAACTTGCCGAAATTTCTGATATGAGTAAAACTTTCATTGGGGATATAGAAAGAGGGAAATCTTCTCCGACAATAGAAACTCTTGCCAAAATTGCAAATGCTTTTGAAATAGAATTACATGATTTGACAAATGTATCAAAAGTAGATATTTAAAAGGATGTTTTATGTGGGATAAATTGAAGGAACAATTTAATTTATTAAAGCTTGAAAAAAGAAAACTTTATTTAATAACAAATTCTGATAAGTTTTTATCAAAGGAACTGTTTATAGATGCAATAGCATCAGCTCTTCAAGGTGGTGTTGATGTTGTACAATTGAATGAAACAGATATTCCGGATAATGTATATGTAGATATCGGGAGAAAAGTTAGAGTTTTGTGTGATGAATTTGGTGCAACTTTTATTATAAACAACAGATGTGATATTGCTCAGGTTGTGGAAGCTGACGGAGTTCACCTGAATGAAAGCTCTATAAGTATAGACGATGCAAGAGAAATTCTTGGTCAAAATGCAATAATAGGATACACGATATATTCACCGGAAGATGCAGTTAATGCTTTCAATCAAGGAGCGGATTATATTACCTTAGATTTTGAAAGTACGAATATAGTTGATATTCAATGGATAAATGAAAATATAGAAATACCGTTATTTGTAACAGGAGATTTTGAGCCAGACAGCATAAGTTCTGCAATTCAATCAGGGATAAAACGAATTGGAACAACAGATTCAATTATGTACGCACAAATTCCGGAAAAAACAGCACGGGAATTTTTGAGATTTTTCCCGTAATTTTAATTTCTGCCCTCCTCAAGGAGAGGATATAATTACGCATTAAATTACCTGTTTTATCTTATCGATAACCATATCCGGAGTTATTGCAATCATACATTTTGCCATAGTATGTTTACAAAGTTTTTTGGCATTTTTTTCCAAAAAACATGGCGAGCATTCAAAATTTTTTGTTAAAACGATACATTTATCACTTCTGGGTTTCCAACGAACAAGAGATGTCGGTCCGTTTAATAAAATTGATGGTATATCAACAGCTGCGGCAATATGTACGGCGCAAGAATCCACCCCAATAACTAAATCTACATTTTTTATCAATGCCATAGATTCAATTACTGAATATTTACCACATATATTTATAGGTTTATTTTTTAATTTATC
>CACXCI010000097.1 GCA_902766105.1 uncultured bacterium | reverse complement strand
TTTTGGCTTACAATTGATTAGTGAGCGGAGTTCAGGTCGTTGGTTTTGTGGAACTTTTGACACCAAAAGTTCCCCCGTCCGGAGGACATATCAGAGATGGAATTTTAGTAGCGCAAAAACTATATCAAACCCTCTCCCAAATTTCAAACTTTCACTTTGTTCAAGTTGAAATTTTACCCTCTCCATAGGAGAGGTAGTCTGTAAATATGAATTTATTTTTAAGAATTACAATAATAGATATTATGTAAATAAAAACAGTCCGCATGTGTATGCGGACTGTTTATTATTTTTTGTTTGATTGAGTTATTTCTCAGGATATATGTCGCTGGAACTTGGTACATAGTATAAGAAATTTTCATTATTAGCATTTCCAAAAACTAATGTAAATGGTTGATTTTGTCTTATTACACCGGCTCTGCCTTTGAATGTTGCAGGAAATTGTTTTTGGATAGGTAATTTTTCTTCCTGATAGTTTACATAGCTTACAGGAACAAAAACAAAGCTGTTACCTTGAGGAACGACTTTTCCGGTAACTTGGAAGCCCTGGAATAACATCAAATCGTAGTCTAATCTAGCATTAGCATTCATTTGAACATGTAATTCAGCCGGAGGATTAGAGGTGTTAAAATCTTCTAATGCCGTAACCTGAACAGTCTTAGCTTCTGCACCTAACAACATTGATGCTGAGAAAACGAATGCTGTAAATAACATAAACAATTTTTTCATCTTTATCTTACTCCTTTTCTATTGTTGTATCTATATAATTTAGTCCATTTGCTTGGTTATCTATAGTACCGGTTTCCTTTTTTGTATTACTTGGGAATTTTAAAAAGAAACTTTCACCGGATTTTATATCTAATTCTTCACCTTTTTCTATATAGGATAAGGGTGATGCTTCATATACAGAAACTGCTGTAGATTTGATGCGGTTGCCTTCTTCATTTTTGACAGCACCTTCTATTGCTGCAACTCCTGTGGATAACCCCTTCAAAAAATGATTTCCTACGCCCAAAGCTGCATTTTTTGCAAGGTGTTTTTTATCTATAGGAACTGTATATGATGCTTTAATGTTCGATTTGAACGCTTTAGTATTTCCGTTTAAATCTACGTATGATGAAGGTTTAAATGAAAATCCTGCATTTCGTTTAAGTCTTTTGGGACTTACTACATCTGTTAGGTTTCCTTTTAATATAACGCCAGATTCTAAAATTTGTTCATTCGATATTTCTAAAGGTTCTAATAACTTTACAGACATAGTTTTTGAGGGATTCTCCGTGGAGATTGAGCTTAGCGCTTCTACCTCAACTGTTTGTGCGTATGCTTTACCAAACGTACAAGATAATATTATTAAAAAACATAAAAAAATTTTTTTTTGCGTCATCAAATAAATTTTCCTTTTGAAACTATAATAGCAAATTACTCAAAAAATATCAATCATAAAAGAATTAAGTCTTTGCAAATATTTGTGCTAAATATTTCCCAGTATATGAATTTTTACATTTTGCTATCTGTTTTGGAGTACCTTGTGCAACAATTTTGCCCCCCTCAACACCGCCTTCAGGACCTAAATCAATAATATAATCTGCAATTTTTATTAAATCCAAATTGTGTTCTATCATAAGTATGGTATTACCTTGATCGGCGAGAGCGTGAAGAATTTTTGCAAGCTTATCTAAATCTGCCCAATGTAGTCCGACTGATGGCTCATCCAGTAAATATAATGTTTTGCCTGTTGAACGCTTATTTAGCTCTGAAGCCAGCTTTATGCGTTGAGCTTCACCGCCGGATAGTGTAGTCGCACTTTGTCCAAGCTTCATATAGTCAAGTCCGACATCATACAAAGTTTGCAACTTATTTTTTATTGAAGGAATACTGTCGAAAAATTCTAAAGCTTCTTTAACGCTCATATCAAGCACATCAGATATAGTTTTTCCCTTGTACTTAACTTCAAGCGTTTCTCTGTTGTATCGTTTTCCTTTACAAATATCGCATTTAACATATACATCAGATAAAAAGTTCATTTCAATTTTAACCAGACCATCACCTTTACAAGCTTCACATCTTCCGCCTTTAACGTTAAAACTGAATCTGCCCGGTTTGTATCCTCTGACTTTCGATTCATTTGTTTTTGCATACAGCTCTCTAATGTGTGTAAAAACATCAGTATAAGTAGCAGGGTTTGAACGAGGAGTTCTGCCAATAGGGGATTGATTAATATCAATAACTTTATCAATATTCTCAAATCCTAAAATTTCATCTACCCCTTGCGGTTTTGGTTTGTTACGGTGTAGCTTGTGAGCGGCATATTCGTACAAAATTTCCTGCATAAGCGTTGATTTCCCTGAGCCGGAAACTCCCGTTAATATGACAATTTTTCCAAGCGGAATGTCAACATCAATATTTTTTAGATTATTAAGGTGAGCATTTTTTATTTGCAAAAAGTTCCCGTTTCCTTCTCTGATTTGTTTTGGAATCGGAATTTCTTTTTCCCCGCTCAAATATTTACCGGTTATTGAATTTTTTGCTTTGCATATATCATCAACTGAACCTTGTGCAATTATTTTTCCGCCCGCTTCTCCTGCTTTTGGTCCGATATCGACAATATAATCAGCATTTCTGATTGTATCCTCATCGTGTTCAACAACAATTAGAGTATTTCCAAGATTTCTTAACTTAAACAGGGTTTTTATAAGCATATTATTATCTCTTTGGTGCAACCCTATTGAAGGCTCATCTAATACGTACAAAACTCCGCTTAACCCACTTCCTATCTGAGAGGCAAGCCTGATTCTTTGCGATTCTCCACCTGATAATGTTCCAGCCATACGAGCCAAATCAAGATAGTGAAGACCTACATCACATAAAAATTTTAATCTTGCTCTGATTTCATCTAATATTTGTTTTGCTATCTTTAATTGGTATTCATTCAAATCTAAATATAAATCAGTTATGAATTGTAATTCATTGTCAATTGACATTTTCGTAAATTCATATATATTTATATCTTTTATTTTAACCGCAAGAGGGAATGGTTTTAATCTTGCGCCATGGCATTCCGGACAGGGTTTTGCAATCATAAATTTTTCAATTTCTTCACGCCAGTAATCACCTGTAGATTCATTGTATCTTTTTTCTAAATATGGAATAACTCCCACAAACGGCATAACTTTTGTTTGATAACGACTTGTTCCAAAATCTTTAACCCTTATTTTTATTGGTTTATCAGTACCATACAAAATTGCATTTTGTTCTTCTTCAGAAAGTTTATTAAAAGGTTTGTCCATATCAATGTCTAAAGCTGTACATACAGACAATAACAAATCATTATAATATCCTGTTGCAGTACGTGTAGCCCAAGCATATATCGCACCTTGATTTATTGAAAGCGTTTTGTCGGGAACCACTAAATCCGGATCGACTATAAAATCCGCTCCAAGACCAGCACACCTTGAGCAAGCGCCATAAGGTGCATTAAATGAGAATATTCTCGGAGTTAATTCTTCAAAGCTTATATGGCAATTAGGACAGGCGAGTTTTTCGCTGAAAATAATTTCTTTATCTCCGACAATATCGACAATAATAATTCCATCAGCTTTTTTAAGGGCAATTTGAACACTGTCCGCAATTCTTGATTCAGCACTATCTCTTACAACAATTCTGTCAACTACAACGCTAATATCGTGTTTTTTTGTCTTTTCAAGTTCAATTTCATCATCATCAAGATTATATATCTCCCCGTCAACATTTACTCTGACAAAACCTTCTTGTTTAAGCTCAGTGAATAAAGAATTATATTCCCCCTTTTTCCCCCTGACAATTGGTGCTAAAATTTGGATTTTTGTTCCTTCTTTCAAGGATAAAATTTTACTGACTATTTCATCTAATGTCTGAGGTTTGATTTTTTTCCCGCAAACTGGACAGTATGGTGTTCCTACTCTTGCATAGAGCAATCTCAAATAGTCGTATATCTCTGTTATTGTACCAACTGTTGAACGTGGATTGTTGCTTTTTGATTTTTGGTCAATAGAAATCGCCGGAGAAAGTCCGTCAATATATTCAACGTTAGGTTTATCCAATTGTCCCAAGAATTGTCTTGCATAAGTGGATAAACTCTCAACATATCTTCTTTGTCCTTCAGCAAAAATGGTGTCAAAGGCCAAAGAACTCTTACCGGATCCTGAAACTCCGGTAAACACGATTAGCTCATTTTTGGGTATTTCAAGTGATACGTTTTTTAAATTATGCTCTTTAGCACCTACTATTTTTATTTTATCAGCCATAATAATATTATTATACGAGTAAATATTTTTTTCAAATGAAATCGGGTTAACTTTACAAAACCCCCTAAAAATGTTATAATACTTATGTTGATTTGATTTGCACAGCTTGAACGATATGCAGGTATCCCTTGAGAAAGGATATTTTGTTATGGGTAAAAGCTCAAGTAAACCTTCCTACACATCTGGAAGCGTAAGTATTAACGGAAAAGAAATTGCATCTATTACAAAAGATGACGATGGATATGTGCGCAGCAAGTACAATATGTCAAAAGCTGACAAAGCTATTTATAATAAAGTGCAATCTAACTTAAATTCTTCTCTAAAAAATTTATTTAAGATAAGTGATTCTACCAAAAATCAATGGAACAAACAGCTGGATGCCTTTAGACGCAATGGTATTGATGAAATTAACAACATATACAATCCTATGCAGACATCATTAAAAAATGATATTGCCGGTCGCTTTGGTAACCTTGATAATTCTGTCTTTTTGGATAAATTGACATCTATTACAGACAATAAAGCAAAGGCCGTTTCAGCACTAAGCGATTCTTTAACAATGAAACAGAATGAATTATATACAAATGAACTGAAAAACAGAATGAATTATATTTCGCTGTTAAATGGCGTGTATACAGGCTATAATAATCAAATTATGAATTATTTGAATATGGCAAAAGCTAATGCTGATTCCGGAAATAATTATAATTCACAAATGTACAGCAAAAGCAACGATAGTTGGTCGGGGTTAGGTACTTTTGCGAATGCGGCTACAAGCTTATTCTTCTAAATAAGCCCGCCTTAATGTCCTCAAGTAATACTTGAGGACATTTTGTAAAGATATGTTAATTAAGAAATACCCAATTTAGCAACAAAAAGCATAATATATACTTTATATATATAAGATATATAATAAGGATGAAACGATGGTTAACATGTATGGTGCAAATCGCGCACATCATTTATTTTTGCAAAATACCTCAGTAACCTCTTTTGTAAGATCTCGGGCAAGAGGACAAAACTCATACGGTTCTATATACGGAAGTGGTTTTAGGTATAAGGATTTTGCATGGTGTCCGCCTCCGCCACCTCCAAGACCAAGCAGCGGTTGGAGTTTTTTAACTACAGTCACAGCTGTAACTGGATTTGTAATGGGATTGTTTAGTAAAAATAATAACATGACGTCTATGATGTATCCATCATATCCTATGACCGGATCTTTTGGCTTCGGGTATAATACGTCGTTCAACAATCAGCTATATCCTTCTTGGGGGACACCACCATACGCAGGTTCTACAAATTTAGGTACACAAACCGGTGGTGCTACAGGCACTCAATCAGGCGGTGCTAAAGGTACACAAACCGGCGATGCTACAAGCAGACAATCAGGTGGTGCTACAGGTAAACAAGGTGGAGATACTGACACACAAGCTGATGGTACGGCAAGTTCTTCGGACCGCAGGACGACAACAGATTCTTCTCAAAGCAGTCCTTCTGACAACAATCGTTCGGGCAGAGTTTCTGAAGAATCTCAAGGCGGGGCTTCCCAAAAATCGACTGTAAAACCTGAAGATATTGTAAATTATCAAGGTGCATTTACCGTTCATGATGATGAGCGAGGAGCATCAGGAGATATAAAGCGTTCTTCCTGCACCATGTCAGACGATAAAGATGCAAGCGGATATCCAAAAACAATTACCGTTGGTCCGTATAATTATAAATTTGAAAGAGTATCTAACGGGGTTGCCATATATAGTTCAGTCAATGGGGTAGGCGACGAATACCGATTAGAAAAAAATAATGACGGGACTTTTGCACTAAATCAATATGCAGGTGATAAGGGCGCAGGTACAAAAGACATATAAAGCTTATTTGAACTCATTCTTTTATTGTTGGAATTCATATTTTAGCTTATATTTTTAATATTTATAATTGACCTTTTAAAGATAAAATCTATTGCTGCCGATGTAATTTTTGTAAGGAGGAAAATATTATGGCAAAAATTATAGAAGGTCAAAGAAGAATTGTAATGTTATCTGAAGATGATGTACTAATGGTGATAAGGCAATATCAGCAATTAACGTTAAAAAGCTGCTGTTACGAGCATACAAGAGAAATTCTAAAGAATTTTCCGATTTATTTACCGGAAGATGTTTAATTATTTTAAGGTTTTTCCAAAAAATATCCTCATACCGCTAAAGCGCTGTTTTAGTGTTGCTTTAATACCTGATGTTATATCATTTAAGTTGCACATAAGTATTTGTGCTGTATCAACTAAAGTATTCAATTTTGAAGGCAGCAAAGAAAAATCTGTACCTGTTTTGTAGAACTTATCGGATATAGAAGGTAAGCTTTTGCTGGAGGAAGCAATATTTTTAGTGGTTAATTCAATATTTTGTGCGCTATTTTTAATTATCTCTTGAGTAAGCTCATTATTTATTTTATTTGAAAGCTCTTTCAGGTTTTGAGTTGTAACTTCAAGATTTTGCATACTGTTATTAAGTGCTGTAGTCGAGGAATGCAGATTTGTTCTGTTTTCATCCAGCATATCAAAGATAAGATTAAATAAATCTGTCAAGTTTTCGGCGGTTTCTGTTGCTGCCGATAACAGTCGTTCACCCTTTGCCGACAGGTTGTCAAGGTGTGCCTGATTTGTGGCGGATATGCCATCTTGGCTTAAATGGTAAGTGCCTTTTATGGTATCACCTGTTTTTACATATTTAATCATTGGTGCTGAGGGATAAATTATATCAACAAATTTAATATTATCATTATAGTCTTTTACCTCGGCTGAGATATTCTTTGGCAAATGTAGACCTCTTTGGTTAAGCGTAATATAGAGATAAGTTGTTCTAAAATCCTTTGATATTCTTAATTTGCTGGTTGAACCTATCTTGTACCCTTTGTAGTATACCCCCATTTTCTCAGGCATAGGGTCGCTTTTTATGAATTCAGCTTTTATGTATGTGTGGGTTAAGTAATCGAAAATTATAAGTGTAAACACAATAAGTAATATTACGATTATACCAACATGGTGTAAATTTCTTTTCATATAAATATTATTTGTAATTAGAATATGAAAAAAATTGGCTTTTAGGGTTATTTAAGATACTATGTTTAATAATTGCCTGTGGATTTTTACGTTATGAACTCTTATAAAATCAATGTTATCCATAATAAGATTACTGTTTAGCGCAAGAGTGCAAACATCTTTTTCTTCATTGGTTGAGTCAGGCATATTTAAGAAACTTTTTCTTGATAAACCTATTATAACCGGACAACCTAGAGTTTTAAGCTCTTTCCATCTGTTTAATATTTCTAAATTGTGCTTTTTAGTTTTTCCAAAGCCGATTCCCGGGTCAACTATTATGTTTGATTTTAGAATTCCTTTTGATGTTGCAAAATCAATTTTATCTTTAAGTTTTAGATATATTTCATCCATCAGATTTTCATATTCAGGAGAATTTTGCATATCCTCAGGTGAGCCTTTTGAATGCTGAATAATAATTTTTACCCCGCCTTGAGCAACAATATCTGCGATTGCAGGATCGTAATCAAGTCCTGATACATCATTAATAATACTCACTCCATATTTAATACATTCTTTTGCAACAGTTGATGAGCGGGTATCAATACTTATCGGCGTTGATATATTATTTTCATTTACATATTTCAAAATGGGAATTATTTTTTCTAATTGTTGTTCGGGTGAAATCGGGTTAGAATATGGTTTTGTTGATTCAGCTCCAATATCAATAATATCTGCACCGTCTGAAATTAATGTATTGAGATGATTTATGGCATCATCATATTCATAATATTTTCCTCCGTCAGAAAAGGAATTTGTAGTTAGGTTCAGTATCCCCATAATTTTAGTCTTTGGTGTTGTATTTTGTTCTTTAATTTGTGATTGTATGATTTCTCCAAGCGTCTTTAATTTAAAAGGCTGAAATTTCAGCTTTTCTGAAATTTTATTTAATTGCGATATACTTCCGCCCAAGATACAGTCTGATTGTGCGATTTTACCTGTAATAACATCTTTATTGGTTGCGCAATCAGCTCCGACGGATAAGGCTGTCTGCTTTAGTATATTTGCCTGAGCCGGTGTCAAATTAAAAATTTTAAAATTTTTATATTCAAATTTATTTACTGCTTTGTTTGCATAAGTTTTGTCAAAGCCAATATCTATTATTTCAGCTTCAATATCCGCATTAGAAATTTCTTTTATTAAAAAGTCATTCATACACAAAGTTTAACATGATTTTGGGTATTTAACAATTAATTTTAAACCAGACAATTTTTACTTGAAAAAATACTTTAATAATACATAAGGGGAAATAAGGGATTTTTATGGCAAATCTTGTTACACCAATCATAAAAAATGCTGTTAAATATACAAAAAACGGTTGCAGATTAGTATCTAAGAAAACTTTTGCACCTGAAACAATATCGCATAGCCTTACGCCGAATGGTTGTAAAGCTGTTGAAATAATTGAAACAGAAACTCATTTTGGAAATGGTACGGCAACAGTATTTTCATTTTTTGGAGAAGATGGCAAGCCTTTACGAAAGATAATCACAAAAGGTCATAATAGAAAATTATCAATGACGACAAGAGATTACGAAAGAGTTCCTACCGATTTTGTAGGAAATGACGTACTATTTACCACTACATCTTTTACAGAAAATGGTGCTCTTGTTCAAAAAAATAAAGAATCTTTTTTCGCATATACTACGATATGTGACAATACAAAAGCGATGAAGCGAACAAAACTCGAGATGAGACCTAATGCCGATGGCTCTCGTTCTGAAAAGCAAATATATGAAGATTGGTATCCGTTTATCAGGAATTATTTTGAAACAACAGCAACAAGATTAAAAGACGGTAAAGTAATAAATAAAACAATTTCAGGAAATATAAAGGAACTTGAAGAATTACAAAAAGACCCATATTTGTATATCAGAAATTATGATAAAGTCGATTTTACAAGATCAGCCTCTTGGTATGCTCAAAGAAAACAACAAGTCGCAAGTATGGATGGCTACCTAATTATTGATAAGATAAAAAGTAGATCTCTTGGGCAATATACACCTTGGAGAAAAAGTGTTACCGTAGATGCCGAAAAACATCAATATCTAACGGAATTAGTTGATACAATCAACCATGAATACCGGCATAAATATCAACATTGGCTTATTGACAAACTAGGTTCGCCTTTTAAAAGACTTTTCCTTCGCAACAAAACCCTAACGCAAGATGAAGAAAAATTTGCAATGAAGTTGCAAAAAGCTGAAAAGAACTACTGTCAACCTGAAAAAGATTATGATAAATATTATTCAAATTTTATGGAGGTTGATGCCAGAAAAGCCGGTTCAGAAGCTGCCAATGAATATATTGCATATTCACATAAACTCGCCGCAAAGTTTTTCATGCCTAGCGAGATGGTTCATGCACAAACGCAATATAGTAATATATCAAACTTTATAAAAAAAGCCATGCAAGAAGGCAAGGTTACAGTATCAACTATACCAATAAAAACAGCTGCAAAAAGTAAAACTTAGGCTGCAGATCTGTATTCGCTGTATTGATGTTTGAAATCATCAACAGCAATCGCACCTGTTTTAACAGCTTTATTTATACCGGTAACCAAAACAAAGAATGCCAAAGCTCCACCTGCTGCGGCTGCCAGTTTTTTAGTAACAGGATTGTTTAAAATTGGACCTATAAATTTTGAATTCTTAACTGATTCAAGTCTTTTTATAATGTCATTTGTATAATATTTAATATTTGCTTTAAATGTTCCCCACAATCCCTTTGCTACTTTTGCATTTTTCTTTGCGGCATTTGTTGTACGTTGAACATTTTCCATCATGTGCTGCAAACTTTGTTCAGCAACCTCAGCTTTTAAACCTCTTTTACCCGCCATTTTTGTAGCTGTAGTTGAAAGACCTGCGGCACCACCAACGCCTGTTGCAACTTGCTCTTGTTTTTGTTTTCTTTCCTCAGGTGTCAGCTTTTTGTGAGGTTGTGCGGTCTGCTGATTTGAACCAAATGAAGGATTAAAATAAATACTTGCCATTATTCTTCTCCTAATTCGTATCCTTCATCATAGTTATCATAATCTGCGATATCATCTTGGACATCATCAGCTTTTTCTTGTCTTTTGTCAGCGCCTGTTGCGGCATTATACGCTCCTGCAACACCTGCTCCAACCCCTAAAGTATTTGCTGCGGCTTTTGTTGTTTTATCATAGATTTCACTCTTAGTTTTACCTTTAAATGGTTCACCAGCTTTTTTGACAAGTGATTTTATCATTTTGCCAACGTATTTTAGAGCTTGTCCGGTATATTCAAATCCTTTTACAATATATTTACCGACAGGATTTTTACGCATTTTTTCTACAAAATTACCAATTTTTTGGGCAAACTTTGATGTTTTTATACTTTCTATTGTTTTATGATATTTTTCGACAAATTTCTTTCCTGAGGATTTTATACCTCTATAAATTGGTCTTAGTATATCCTTAACTCCTTTAATAAATTTAGATTTTGAACCGGAGATAACTGAGGATTTAAGTATTTTTGAACCTTTAGATGCGCCCCAAGCAACCGCCCAGCCTTCCAATAACGCTTCTGATGCTACTCTAAAGCCTTTCATCATTTTCTTTAAAGATTCCGGATTTGAAGAATCATTTGACATTTTTTCAAATTCGGCTGATTGCTTTTTGTAAAAATTAACTTTTTCTCTGTATGAGTCATCACTCATTTCAGCTTCTTCAGCTTTAAAAGAGATTGCTTTTGGTGCTACATAGTTTGCAAATTTAGGTTGAACAGTTAACATATATTATCTCCACTACCTTGAATAAATTTCAATCGTATAATACGTGTGAAAAAATTTTTTTGCTAACACACTTATAAACCATTAACAAAATGTTACATTACACACTGCCATTATCCCACATTATTATAAGTTTGTAAAGTGTTTTGAACCCTGATATGTATTTCTTTTAATAAATTCTCTGTCAATTTTATTCAGACAATCCAATTTCGCACCAAGCCAGCGTGGGGCAATAAGATTTTTCTTTAATCCGTTTCCGGCAAGTCTGTGGATAGTCGTTTCTTTTGGCAGAATTTCCAAAAAATCACAAACCAAGTTTACGTATTCATCTTCTGACATAAAATCTATTTTCCCGATTTCATATAGGTTAGCAAGTCTTGTACCTTTTAAAGCACAGAGCATGTGAATTTTCACCCCATCAATTTTTAATTCGGCAAGTTTTTGTGCTGTTTGTAATATTTCCTCATGTGTTTCCCACAAGCCAAAAATTACGTGAACACACACGTTCAATCCTTTTTCTTTTGACATTTCATAAGCTTTTAAAAAACAATCAAAGTCATGACCTCGATTTATCTTTTTTAGAGTTTTATCGTGAATTGACTGGAGTCCGTACTCAATCCATGTGTAATAATCTTTTGAAATATCAGCAAGTAGATTTAATTTGTCATTATCCACGCAATCTGGTCTTGTTCCGACTGAAATCCCGACTACATCAGGGTGATTAAGTGAAGCTTTATATATTTTTTCAAGTTCATTAACAGGCTTATAGGTATTTGAGTAAGCTTGGAAATAAGACATAAATTTTTCAGCTTTAAACCTGTCATGAAGTGTTTTTGCACCTATTTTAACCTGTTCTTCAACAGGTAAAAGATTTGAGTGAGCTTGAGAAAAACTGCCCCCATCATCACAAAAAATACAACCGCCCGATGATATTGTACCATCTCGGTTTGGACACGAAAAGCCTGCATCTATAGTTATTTTGTAAACTTTTGCTCCAAATTTGTTTTTGAGATAAGCACTGTATTGGTTGTATCTTTTGTCTGTATTATTAAACATATAACAATTTATTTATCTTCTTCGTCATTGTCATAAATCGGATAAACATAATGTTCACCGCAATTAGGACATACAACCTCTTGCTGTTTTCCATCTTCTGTTTGCGCAACCTCAAACAAACATCTGCAGCCGGATTGAACACATCTTATCGCCCATGTCGGTCTGATTAATCTTGCCATAATAAAACCCTCTTTTATACTGTACAGCTAAATTTTAACACTGATTTGATTATTATGCAAGTTCATACTATTATTAGACAAAAGGGATTTTAATATGCAATTTATCGACAAAGCTAAAATAAAAATAAGTTCAGGTAAAGGCGGAAACGGTGTTGTTGCTTGGCGTCGTGAAAAGTTTGTAGATAAAGGCGGTCCTGCCGGTGGAGACGGCGGCAACGGCGGAAGCGTTTATTTGGTTGCAGATGAAGGTTTATCAACGCTTCTTGATTTTACCTATAGGTCAATATTTAAAGCCGATAATGGCGAAAACGGGTTTAAAAAATCTATGCACGGCAAAAGTGCAAAAGATTTATATATAAAAGTTCCGACAGGAACAATTGTAAAAGATTTGAAAAACGGAAATGTAATAGCAGATTTAACAGAGCATGAACAAAAAGTCCTTGTGGCAAAAGGCGGACGTGGAGGCAGAGGTAATACTCATTTTTGTACCCCCCAAAACAGAGCGCCTCAATATTGCGAGCCTGGAGAACCGGGAATTGAGCGTGAATTACAACTTGAGTTAAAATTGTTGGCTGATGTGGGATTGCTTGGGATGCCAAACGCCGGCAAATCAACTTTTATCAGCAGAGTTTCGGCGGCAAAACCTAAAATTGCGGATTATCCTTTTACCACTATTGTTCCAAATCTCGGAGTTGTAAAAAAATCAGATGGCGACGGTTATGTTATAGCAGATATTCCCGGTTTGATTGAAGGAGCATCCGAAGGTGTCGGTTTAGGGTACGAATTTTTGCGCCATGTTGAGCGTTGTCGATTTCTATTACATATTGTTGATGGTACGGCTGAAAATCCTATTGAAAATTATAATATAATAAACCGAGAATTAGCAAAATACTCTGAAAATTTGGCAAAATTACATCAAGTAGTTGCCATAAACAAAATTGATTCCATAGAAGAAAATGTATTGCAGGATTTGGTCAAAAATTTTGAAAAATTAAATATTAAACCCTTTAAAATTTCTGCTGTTACCGGTGAAAATATTGAAGAATTAAAATATGAACTTGAAAATAAAGTAAATACGATTGAAAAACCAAAATCCGAGGTTAATATTGAACAAGACTTTGCTGCAACTGATAATGATGATGGGTACTGGAATGTTCAAAAGGTGAGCAAAGATGTCTATGTGGTTACAGGCGGCAGAATTATAAGAATTGCCCAAGTAACAGATCAAAGAAATACAGAACAAATCATAAGATTTCAAAATATAATGATTGGTATGGGAATAATGGATGAATTAAAGCGTATCGGAATACAAAACGGGGATACCGTTGTTGTTGGCAAGCTTGAACTGGAATATTGGGACGACGAGATTTATAAGTAGTAATTCTAAAGTATTAATTATATATAATTAAAAATGTAACATTTTTGTAATAATAATTGGCTGATTAGGACTTAAATTTACAAACATTTACAATTGCCAAATCTCAATAATAGCTTAAATTTTTTAGAGTATAGTTAACAAAAAATAGCCTAAAAGTATTAATATTTATTCTTTAATGTAATTATATTGAATTATTTGGGATTAATTCTTTTATACAAAGGAGTAATCATGTTATTTTTCATTAACAGCGAATAAATATAAAAATAATTTTAAAAGTCTGAGATTATGTCTAAATCTCGTATAAACGGTTGACACATTTTAGAAAAAAGAGTATTATAATTTGCATATAAACATAATGTTATAGTTTATGTATTAAAAGAAAGGTGAAAAGATTATGAACAAAAGATTCGGTTTTACTTTGGCGGAAGTATTGATTACTTTAGGTATTATCGGTGTAGTTGCCGCTATGACAATTCCTACATTGATTGCAAACACAAACGGTGCAAAATTCCGTTCTCAATTTAAGAAAACAGTTTCAACATTGAACCAGGCAGGTTTAATGTCAGTTGCTCAGTATGACTTTGACTATGCCGGTACAACAACAACTTGTACAGGTACTCAGGCAACAGATAAAGCTATGCACCCTGATACAACAATGTCATTCTGTGCTATCTTAAACGGTACATTAACAGGTCAAACATACTATGGCGTACCTACAAACATTAAACGTAACGCAAACGGATCTGAAATCTCTTATTCCTTTGTATCCACAAAAACTCTTGAAGCTATTGCTAATTACTATGCATACACATTGGCAGATGGTTCTATTGTTGCATTTCACAAAAACGCAAAAGCTTGTGAATTGCCTATCGGTACTCCAATGTCAAAAGCATGGATTGAAGGCGATGTTGGTAAAAACTGCGTAGGTTTTATCGATGTAAACGGTGCAGGCTTACCTAACAAAGAAGTTACATGTACAACAGGTACAACAACAAAAGAAGTTGAAAAACCTTGTGCTGTTAAAAACGATGCTAACCACATGACAGATATCTTCCCAATCGTATTCCACGATGGATCTGTTGAACCTGCATCAAACGCAGCTAAATACGTATTAACAACTTCTAAATAATTTATTAGTTGTAAGTTCAATAACTTTGACAAGAGAAGGATTTATTCCTTCTCTTGTTTTTTATTGCAAACATTATTATAAAGGGCTATAATGTTTCTATGAGGATTAGAAGATTAACCTATTTGGATTATTCAAAAATAATGCGTCTGGTGTCATACCTTTGCGACGATGAAAATGATAAGCTTGCAAAATCTATTTTAGAAGAGCAGGTTGGTTTTATTAATGCGATTTTACCTTTGTCTTTAAAATTTAAGTCAGAGTCATTTATTTACGTTGAAAATCATGAGATATTAGGATTGATAACAATTTCTAAAACAAAAGGAAATCCGTACAAATTAAATATTACCAGATTGATTTTTAAAGAGAATTTGTATGATGTAGGTAAACAGCTTGTAGAATTTATAGTTAATAAGTATGGTGCGCTGGGTGCAAGAACCTTTGTAGTATCAATCGACGAATGTCATGACGAACTGTTTAATCTTTTTATAAACGGCTGCGGATTTAGACAGTGTTCTTCCGAAACTTTATGGAAAATTGAAA
>CACXCI010000096.1 GCA_902766105.1 uncultured bacterium | reverse complement strand
TAAGACGTTAAGTTCAATAAGGTTTATTGATTAAATTAATCCTTGTCTTGAATTAACTAAATTATCGTTAAGAACTTAACAACTCAGTGTCTTATCGTCTTAACAACTTCAAAACCGCTTAGTCATTGTTTTTGTGTAACTTTGTATATAATTACGAAATTAATAATCTTTAATTACCCAACCATTTTCCATGACTCTGGCTATGCAACCAAGTGCATAATCATTAACATGATTATCTGCACCATGTAGTTTACCGCAATATGTTCCATCGGTAGTACGGTCAACAATTTGCCCGTTGTTTTTATCTATTCTGCCGGTAAATAAATCTATACCAATGATATTAGGTTGTGCAGGCCCATTTACATCAATTGCAACGTGTGTGATAGAATCCATGCCCCAATTATTATATACCATGCAAACTGTTGCACCATTTGGAATTTTGGCACATCTGTTTGCTCCCCACATCGGTCTTGTTTCTCCACTTAGTGTTTTATAGCTGCTTGCCATACATCTTTGATCATTTGAGTCTGAACAGTTTAATTTTATTTTTAGGTATTTATTAAACAAATAACAAGGTCCTGTTTCTTTGCCGGCTGTACAATCATTACTCAGTCCTCCTGTAGATTGAATAAATGATGTTGCATTCTCATCTAACATTGATGTTTGTACAGCATCGTTTAATTGTGCAATTGTTTGTTTTAAAGTGGCTGCGTACGTTTTATATTTATAATTTTTGATAATTGAAGGCACTGTCATTAATGCTACAACAGCAACTACAGATAAAGTTATCAGAACTTCCGCTAAAGTAAAACCTTTTTTCATTGTTACCTCATTTATTTTAGGTTAATTAGTATTCCATTTTCCAGCCTGCATCTATAACATTATTTAAACAGCCGCATGAAGCATTATTAATACTATCTGCAGAGCCTGTTCCACATGATGATGCACTACAACCTTTGCTGTTAGCAGCACATCCGCTTCCGTAATCAGATATAGAGCCGTCTTTATGAATATCCATAGCAAATACATCACGACCTGCGACATTTGGCTGAGCTAACCCGTTTACATCAACAGTTATTGACATACATTTGTTACTTGAATTATAACCTCCGCAAATGACTGCCCCTGATACGGTTTGAATGCATTGATACATCCCACTGGTTGTATATGTATTATCTAATCTTCTGTAAAAATTTGCACCTTTTGCGCATGACGAGTCGCCATTAGGTCCGCAATCTATTTTCAATGTTTTAAAATAATTGGTAAAAAACGCATATACTCCATAAGTGCATTTGGTTTTATCGTCAGGACAGCCTGACGGCTTGCCGGCATTAGCAGCGGATGTTTCTGTAAAATCATCAACGTGTTCATCATTCATCATATTTTGTGCAGCTTCAGCTATTTGAGAATATACTTTCTGAAGCTGTGAAACATACATTCTGTTTGCATAGTTTTTCATTACCCCTGGAACTGTCAATACTGCGACAACCCCGACAACACCCAATGTTATTAAAACTTCTGCTAAAGTAAAACCTTTTTTCATATTTATCCTTCCGTTATTAATATTTCATTTCCCAGTTATCATATAATATATGTGCAAAACAACCATTACCTATAGCATCATAAGTTGTAGAAGCATTCATTCTGGAAATATATGCCTCCTCTGATTCAGATGCACCCCTTAATTCTCCGCCGCACTTATCCGGATACGGTCCGGTCAATCCATTATCTTTAACACCTAATGTTATTATATGTATATCACGCCCACCAACATTTGGTCCGCCCTTGCCATTAATATCTACAATAAAATCACAAGTTGTTTTATTATCCCAGCATTTCATTATGATATATTCCCCGCCGGCTAAACTATTAGAAAACGTATAACTTGCTGTTTCACCCCCTCTTATAGCTTTATAAGATTGAGTTATACTATTTGAGCCGGAAACTTTAAAATACTTTTCTATAAAACTTTTTTGTTTGGCAAAGTCTAAAGGCGCAGCATAAGGTGTTTGGTAAAAATAAGAAACATCGTTATCCGTACATGCCTGAGTTACGGCAGCTTCAATCATTTCAGTCATCTTTTTTAATTTTGTAACATATATTTTTTTGTGATAATCCTGAATAAACCCCGGTAAAACCAATGTAGCAATAATACCTATAATTGCCATTGTTACAAGTAATTCACCAATTGTTAAAGCTTTTTTCATACTCATATATCCTGCATAAACGTATATATTGATTATACACTTTTTTTTGCATGATTTCAAGTATGAATATAGCTTATAACTATAAATCAAATCGCCGATTATTTTGATTGGCGTAATTTAGTCTAAATATATGACAAATTATGACAATATATTTTCTATAATAGTAAAATGGACAATAAGGCTATCAGTAAAAAATATACAGATTTTATTGAAAATATGGTTGAACAAATATCTCCGATGCTTCCTTCCGATGTGAATGAACTGCAAAAGAGTTACTTGATAACCAATATAAGAAAATCTGCGACATTGATGGCAAGCTCGATTGAAGAAAATCAGGAATTTAGTGAATTAAGTTTTGAAGATCAGTGTTTTTATATTCAAATAATTATGGAATGGTCATTTCATAAAGAAATAGACCTTTTTCGCTCAGGGATACCACCAAAATACTGGAAAGTTGTAATGCAGAAAATATGGTATGCAATGTGGGAGGTTATGTATGCCTGTGTAAAAAATGCAGCTCCCGAAACTGTTGTACTGTCGTTGGTTGAAAGGTTTGTAAATCGTTCATACAACGATGCTGTTGAAAATCTGAAAGAAACAAATGCCATTGATTCTTTGACGGAAATTAAAGCAAAAGAACAATCAAATATCGAAAAAATGGCTCATGAATTTAAAGTTGAACAAAATGTAAATCGTCATATCAAATTACTAATATATCGAGTTGTTGCAGCTATTGTAATAGCCGGTATTGTTTCATTTTTCATCCTGAAATTTAAAACAACAGGATTGGTTATAATTTTGACTATGCTGATAGTTTATCACCTCATTCCTGTTCGACGGAATTAAACAAAATTTCTGTTTTTGATTTTAATTCATCAAGTATTTCTCGATAATCAGTTGAAACATGGCTTGGAGCGGAGGTTTTAATAATTGATAAGAAAACTTTTGCATTTTTGGGTTTTTGCCCATCTAAAAAGTTTTCGGAATTAGCGCTATCAATTCTTGCCGGTACAATTAATCCGCTTTTCGTAAATTTGTCAATACTAGATTTTGAAGAAAGATATTTAATCAACCTTACTGCTTGGGGTTTGTGTTTTGACGCTTTTGAAATTGCCCATCCTGAAGAATCCATAGGAACAATTGAACCTTCTTTCATTTTTGGGAATTCTATTATATCCCAGTCAAATTTGGCCTCTTGTCTGTATTTTGGAACAAGCCATCTGCCGGATAAGTGCATTCCGATTTTTCCTTGCAAAAACATTTGCGCCATTGTTGCACTTGCAGATTCTTTTTTATATGGTGCAACATGATATTTGTTACGAAGATTGGCGTACTGCAACAACCCGTTATTGTTTTTAACTTTGTCATAATACGGCAAATCAAAATAACCTTCACTTGTCAAAAACGGTAAATAATACAATGGTTCTTCTTCAAATGAAAATCCAAAAGAATCAGGTCTGTGCGTAAGCTTTTTAGCTGTTATTAAAAACTCGTCATAAGTCCAACCAGTATGTGGATATTTAACTCCGTATTTTTTAAACAAATCTTTATTATAAAAAATTACCAAGTTGGAAATATCCCGAGGAACAGCATAATATCCGGCTTTCCAACTCATTGTTGTAAGAGCTTTTGAGTAAAATTTATCAAATTCAAAATCTTTTTCATATTCTGATAATTCCTCTAAAACTCCCGCATTAGCATATATCGGCAAATATTGATTATTAATAAAAATAACATCAGGAGAGGTATTTGATGCAAATAAAAGATGAAGTTTCTGAAAATAGTTTTGAGGAATGTGCATAAAATCAATTTTTATATCAGGATTTTCCTTCTCAAAATCCTTCAAAATTGGCTTCAATATGGAAATTTCTGACTCTGATCCCCATGAAGAAAATTGAATAACAACCCTTTGGTCATTTATTTTATTTTTAGAATATAAGTAACCAAATAAGCCTACTGTAACTATTAAACAAACTATTAAAATTAATTTTTTCAATTTCTCTCTCTAGTAAAAAAATCCGATTTCTGATTCTGACTATATTTCAGAACGAAAAAATCGGATTTTCTAAATTTTTATAAACTATATTTCAATCAATGTTCCCATTTTGTCAGAGGTTACATCTACCAAGCATTTGAAATTTCCTGCCCTTACGATATAAACATTATCGCTTTCAGGTCTTACCTGAAGTTGTTTATCAATAACTTTATCAAATTTTTTCAACATAAAGGTATTTCCTTTTATTCTTCCAATTAAAGCTGAAGCTCCATCTATATTTACAAGATAAATACCCCTTTCAGAATCAATACTGTATCCGGATTTAACAACCAATCCGCTGTTAATACCACGAATAGGTCTTTCATTTGAACCGGAAATAGGATTTGTAGCACCTCGGATAACCTCTCCTCTTGCTCTAACTTGAGAAAGAGCTTCAGTTAATGACATTTCCGATTTACGTTTTTCTTCGGCATCTAAAATTGACATGTACTCACCAAGAGAAGATACAAGATAGTTTTCATTTTCTTTGTTCATTTTCATTTCCCCATTATTAGTTAAATATTTATTTTCTGTTGAATGATTTATTTCAGTTGATGCAGAAGGGCGTTTACTTACACTCAGAGATGAGTCATTCAGTTTTACATATTGTCCTTCTTTATATATTTCTTTGTTTTCCGTTTTAGTATTATCTTCCAATAATGATCTTTGCGTTTGCTTTAATGTTTTTGGTTTGGCAAAAGATTTAAGTTTTACATCAGAAATCTTCTTTATAATAGCATTATCTTCAGATTTTACCTCATGAGATATTTCTTCCGGTTCTTTAAGGCTAGGTGTTTGAGCTAAAGAATGTTCCATTTGAGAAATTTTAGCTTGTAATTTTTCTCTTATTATCTCATTATGAGATTTTTCCGGTTTTTTAATGGTTTGGGCAAGTTCATCAGAAGATTTTGGTTTAATGTCTTCTTCAAGTTTTGGCATAACTAATGCAGATTTGTTTGCTCCAATATTTGTAACAAAGGATGCATCTTCAACACCTTTCTGGGGTGCATTTTGACTTTCCTTTTCAACATAACGCTTATATTTTTCCTGCCAATTCAGACTACTATCATTGACAATATCATAATATTCTCTTTTGCGCCTTTTTGCCTGATTTTGAGTGGAAAGACTGAAGAATGATTCGAGTCTTGAAGCATCTTTTTCGTTAGAATGACGAATTGCATCAAATACAAGATATAATAATCCTCCACCAACAACCGTACCTCCAGCTAACAATATCCACCAAGGAAAACCTTTGTGATTATTTTCTTTGTTTTGGAGTTCATTTTCAACAATTTTTGGTTGTGATTGCGGTTGAGCCTGCACTGTATTTTCGTTTAACGAAACAGCATCGCTAACGGGGCTTTCTGTTCCGGTAGAATGAGATACTCTTGGTTCTAAATCTACCATTCGTTTGCCGTTCTCATCAAATTTCATCTGAGGTTTATAATTACTGTTTAAAAAATCATTTGTTTCAGATTTTACAACAGGTTTTGCTTTTGGCTGCTCGGCTACTTTGGGTTGAACTTTTGGTTGTTCAACGGCTTTAGGTTTAACGGTTGACTGAGCTTTTGGCTGAGTTACCGGTTTTGTTGAAACATCAGGTTTTTTAACAAGACTGATTTTTGGAATTTCAATTGGTACAAGTTTTGGAATAGAAACAGTTTTTGCCGGTTGCTGCGGCTTTGTTGTATTGGCAGCCGGTTTTGGCTGAGTTGCTGCTACAGGTTTAGATTGTGCAGTTGCAGCAGGTTTTGTTGTAGTATTTGACACCGGTTTTTCCGTTATTTGAGTCTTTGAAGTTTGAGATACTGCCGGTTTTGTATTGTTTTTAGCTATAATTGCCTGAGAATCTTTTTGAGCTTGCGTCAACTGAGTTGACTTTTTATTATGTGTTTTTATAGTTATTGGTTTTGTTGTTTCAAACGTAACCTTTGTATAACCGCCGATTCCGTCATCAATATGTTTAACCTCGACATTAGATATCATATCCTTCAAACCGCCGATTGATGGGGTTACAGAAGAATTACTTGATACATTTGGCAGCAAAACAACATATCTGTTATTGCCTTTTCTTGTAACAACAGTATTTGTATTTGTATCTGTAGTGTATAAAGTAACATCTACGGTATCCGTTGCACTGGATTTTTTAACATCAATTTGCGTTAAATTATTTGAATTGTTTGCGTCTGCAACATTGTACCCGATAAATAGCATTGCTAATATTGCCGCTGTTACTATAAATTTTTTGTTTCCCATTACTTTTCCGTCAATTTTAATAAACTACACATTCCTAAATATATAATAACCGAGAGTAAAAAAATTTGCTAGTTTATTAAAAAATAATAAAATTTATGTTACAATACCTTTATGAAAAGCGGATTTGTTGCAATTATAGGACGACCAAATGTCGGTAAATCAACCCTTTTAAATCAGATATTAGGGCAAAAGATTGTTATTACAACCGATAAAGCTCAAACTACAAGAAAACGTATTAAAGGAATTTATACAACGGAAAAGGGTCAAATTGTTTTTGTCGATACCCCCGGGGTTCACAAACCTTTGAATAAGCTGGGTGAATTTTTGCTTGATGAAGCAAAATTTGCTGTACCTGATGCGGATTTAATATTGTTTCTGGTGGATGGCTCAGAACCGGCAGGCAAAGGCGACAAGTGGATTGCAAAAAATCTTCTTCAAACTGAAATTCCTATTGTTATTGTAATGAACAAAGTAGATAAAGTTAAAAAAGCCGGCAAAATTGAGGAAAATATTTTAACTTACAAAACTTTATTTGAAAAAAATCTTCCACTTGTCAGAGTTTCCGCTAAAACAGGAAGAAATATTGATACTTTGCTAAGTAATATTTATAAAAAATTACCCGATGGTGAAATTTTGTATCCGGAAGATGTCGTAACCGAAGAATCTATGCGTGATGTTACTGAAGAAATAATCAGAGAAAAAATTTTACTCAATACCTCGGATGAAATTCCTCATTCCGTAGCCGTAAAAATTGAAAAATATCAAGAAAATGATGATATAGACAGAATTTCTGCAACAATATATTGTGAGCATAAAAGTCAAAAAGGCATTTTGATTGGCAAAGGCGGAAATTTGCTAAAAAAAATCGGGACAGAAGCAAGACTTGAACTTGAAAAAATTACAGAAAAAAAAGTCTTTTTAGGTTTAGAGGTTAAAGTTGAAAAAGACTGGCGAAAAAAAGATAATATCCTGAAAACTTTTGGATATAAACAGGAAGAATAAATTGTAAATATAAATTCTTTCAAATTATATTTACCCCAACAAAATAAAAAACCATTCAATTTTTTGAATGGTCTGTGGAATCTTTTTCAATTCCCCGTGTGTTTTAAAGGTTAGTGTGTAGTAGGTAGTGTAATTTATGTCTCGTGTTTATTTAATTCGTTTATCTTCGTTTGTTCTTACATTTATATAAAGTTTTTAAAAAAGTCCCAATTTCAGCATGCTTATTTTTTGTTACAAAAGTTCACAATTCAATAAGATGCAATTTAATAACAACTAAAAAGATGCGATATTTCGCATCTTACAAGCAATTTTATTATTAAATAATTATAATTATATTATTATGCCAAATTTTCCAACTGACTTATTTTTGTATTTATTTCGTTCATCAAATTGATATTATCTGTTTGGCGGGCGTATTTTTGTGCTTTTTTCAAAAGATTGTATGCTTTATTCAGACTGTTAAATTCAACCATAATATCAGCTGCGGCAAGATAATTCTGGGCAGATTTTAATGGCGAATCGGCTTCGGTATAATTTTTAACAGCTTTTGAATATGATTTTAAAGCTTGCTCCGGCTCATCAAATTTCATGTGTGCTTTTGCTGTGTTAGAAGCAACAAAGCCGTTTAGGTTTTTATTTTCGGTTTCTTTAGCAAGACCATCAGCAATTTCGTAATAATCAAAAGCTTCTCTATCATACATATCAGTATAAATATTTCCGATTTTTGTAAGTGATGCCGATTGTGCAGGTAAATTTTCCGAAACTCCTGCAAATGATGCTGTGCTGAAATAGTGTTCCATTGCAGGTGTAATTTGGTTTACATCATCATAAATCTGAGCCATGGAATAATGTGCTTTTGCTTTTACATTTTCATCTTTTGATAATTTTATTGATTGGTTGTAACTTTTTAGCGCCTGTGCTATGTAATCATGATCATCATAAATTTTACCGACCTCGTAGTATATTTTGCCTGAGGTTTCGGTGTCATCTATTTCTAACGCTCTATTTAATGCCTTCTCAAATGATTTTATTGCATTTTGAGGATCGTTGGCATAGGCATATTTTTTTGCTTGGATAAATAGAGATTTTAATTCTTTATCTTGTGGAATTTTTGTTGTCTTTGTTTGCCCTGCAACGTTTATAGGTATTACTTTCGGGTTGTTCTGAACAACAGTTTCCGTCTGTGCAGTTGCTTGAAGTTCTTCTTGTCTTGAAGTCTGAGCCTGCTGATTTTCCGGGAATTTTACCAAAAATCTTTCATTGATATTGTTTTCGTTATATTTAAGGTCAATATTTTGTAAGAATAAAGCATCAACCCAGTTTTCGACAACTTTTGAATCTTTGTTTAAGGTTTCTGAAATGTAGTTATCTAGTACAGTTGCCGCATTTTTCAATGTTGTTTTAACAAGTTTTGGATCGGCATTTTCTTTTTCAGCCTGTTTTTGAACAACAGTCAAATATCCGTTTACTATTTCATTCAAATCATCTGGAGTTCCGATAGCCGCAGCGGTATTTCTAAAATCTTTCAAAATTTGGGCAATATTTATTTTATTATCAAGATTTTGCAAACCTACTGTCTGTCCTGAATTTTGCGCCGTGGCTGTCGGGGTATTATTATATTTGGGCGCATTATGGATATTCACACTGCTGTAAGCATTCGCCGCAGGAATTGAAAATTTGTGTTCATAAGCAGGGGTATATGTCGGTGTTTTTTGCTCTACATACTGAAGCCCTTTGCTTTTTGAATTTTGACCGCTCTCTTCTTCTTTTTGGGCATTTGCAGCTGAAGACTTCTCGTCTTGCTCTCGTTTTTTGACGGGTGCTTGTTTGTCCGGATTTATTGCCGGTCTTTGGAATAAATTTGTGATACTAAGTCCCATATCGTTATTTACCTGCCCAAATCTACTTATGATACTCTACTTGTAGCATATTTTCATAAAAATGTAGTCAACCTTTTGTATGATTTCTGCCATGTTTTATTTAAGTTTTTTTACACAAAAGTCAAGGTACTCCGTACTGTACTTTGCTACTAACCGTGGTGTAACTTGTACGGCCAATGCCCTCCGGTAGGTACTCCGTACTGTACTTTGCTACTAACCGTGGTGTAACTTGCACGACCAATGCCCTCCGGTAGGTACTTCGTACTGTACTTTGCTACTAACCGTGATACTATTTGTACGACCAATGCCCTCCGGTAGGTACTCCGTACTGTATTTCGCTTTTGGGTTTGGTTGTTTATATTATTTAAAAACAAATTATTAATTATTACAGTTCAAATTAAAATTAATATTAAATCCCAAATTTTTTATAATTAAAACAATTGTAGGAAATTCAGGTTTAATTTCTTTTCTGAATAATTTATAAAAGTATGTACGATTTATTCCGCTTTTTTTTGCAAAATCGCTAATTGAACCGTTTAATTGAATTAAAGGTTTTAATGCACTCAAAAAAGCATCTGCATTGTTATCGTTTATATATTCTTTAAGCAATTCGCTGATATATATTTTTTGTAGTTCTAAATCATCTTTTAGATAGTCTAAAGTGTTATATTCTGGCATTTTATTAGTCATATTTTAATCCTTTCTTTATAATCATCAAGATATAATTCTGCAGTCTTAATATCTTTTGATTGTCGAGTTTTATTTCCTGCATTTAGCAATAATATTATAGTGTTATTTTCTTCGTAAAAATATATTCTTTCTCCACTTTCAAATTTCAGTTCGGAAATACCTTTTTTAAGATTTCTATGTTTTCCGTATAAACCTATTTTGACTTTTTCAATTCGTATAAGAATTTTCGCTCTTATTGGTTTATCAAGAGAATAAATCCACTCATCAAAAGGGATTTTGCCATTCGGAAGTTGATACTTGATAATTTTTTTCATATTAATATTGTATCACGTATGATACACATTGTCAATGCTTATAATACTTATGTTTTAGGTGATTATATGTTGAATATTTTGTAATAGTCAAAACTTATTTCCATTCTTTAATTTTATCTTAACATTTGTAAAAAATTTGACAAAAACTCATGACAATCGGGTTTTGTTATTTTATTATCAGCATGTGTTTGGAGGCAGAATGTTTAGCGAAATGGTAGAAAAGAAATCTAATTTTGACCTTACATCAAAAAGTGCATTCTCTAGTGAAGATGATACGTTTACATCACGTTCAATTGCGGCTTTGCTTGCAAAAAATAATGTTCCGTTATCTCATAAAAGAATTGCAGACAACTATCTTATTATTAAAAAGATTTTCAAATTTCAAGCTTGTATGAGCAGAATTTCTAATGTAGAAAAATCTGTTTTGGAAAAATATGATTTTAATACTTTGGAATTTACAACAATGAAACAAATGTATTCCGAATTAGAGTTGCTTCAAAAATGGTCATCGTCTGACGATATGGCTTTAAAAGAAGCATCTGACAACATTTTGCTCATAAGAGTAAAAGAATTAAAATTTTTGGAAGCCAGCCGTTACGCATCAATTTCTAATGAAATTTACAACGGCTATATGGCGCTTGAACAATATTTAATTGAAATCAGCAAATTTCAGACAGTAAAAAATATGAGAGTTTATTACTAATATATTGTGCATTATGGTACAATTAAGTAATGATTGAAACTATAACAGCGCTTATCACACGAATATTATCAAATCCGACAGCTAATGTTGTACAAAAACGACTGTCCGATAGTTACTCTGCTGTATTAATTAATTTATATTCTTATGCGTTTTTAAGTCTTGCATGTATATGGTTTGCCTGTCAAAATAATTGGCTGCAATATAGTTGGAATTATTGGGGTTATGTGTGTTTGGCAGGCATGTTGTGTACATTAGGTTCTGTTTGTCTTATTAAGGCTTTAAAGTATGGAGAGCTGTCGGTATTAGGACCTATAAATTCTTATAAATGCGTTGTCGGACTTATTATTGCATATTTCATGCTTGGAGAAATCCCTGATATTGCGGGGGCTTGGGGTGTAATTATGATAATTGGCGGCAGCTGGTTTATTTTCGATACTGTAAAAGAAGGGTTCAGTTTTAAGTTATTGTTAAGAAAAGATATAATTTTAAGATTTTGTGCTTTATTTTTTACGGGGTGTGAAGCTGTTGTTCTAAAAAAGATAATTTTATTATCATCTGTTGGCGAATGTTTTATTCTGTGGTGTTTTTCGGGATTTATATTTTCACTGTTGTTAATGATTTTTATGAGAAAAGATTTCTGTGCTGTTTCAAAAAAAGATGTCGGCTCAATATTTGTTATTGCTCTTTGCCTTGGGTTGATGCAGTATTCAACAAATATTGTGTTTAAACATATAGATGTCGGATTATCTTTGGCGTTGTTTCAATTATCAAATATTATAACTGTTTTTGCAGGATATTATATCTTTACAGAAGGTAATCCGGTTAAAAAAATCATTGGAACAGTCATAATGATTGTCGGTAGTTGTTTGATATTGATATAAATATAAGGAGGAATTCTATAAATTCCTCCTTTTTTAGAATTAATCTTTAATTAAAACATGATTACCGTTTATAGTTACCCATCTGCCTTCCTCTGTTGAATTGGCAGAACTGGAGCTTGATGAATTTGTTGATTTTTTTATATTACTAGTATTTTTATTTTGAGGTACTTGATTTTTATGGGGAATCCCGATGGTTTTCATTTGTTTCATTATTTCTTTTTCGTGTTTTTTAAACTCTTTAGGAGACATATTACCTATTTCTTCTCTTGTATATATTTTAACAGTCGGATAATAATCCTTCATTTTTGCACTTGGATATTGGTCAGAAATTATTTTGCCTTTAGCTAATTGTTCCATTATATTAGCTTCATTTTTATTAAATTCTTCAGGTGTCATTCGACCTATTTCCTCGGGAGTATAAATATGTTCTATGTTTGCGGCATGGCCTGTTGTTTGTCCTTCAATATAATATTTTTTATAATTGTTATATTATCTTTTATCATTCAAATTAAGGATAAGCTTTCCTTCCTTCATTCTTTGTACGACTTTTTCAGCAATTATTTTATTTATTTTTTCTGAAGGTATTGTTGCAAGTGGACCATATTGGTGTATTATTTCTCTTGCAATTTCTCTACCTTGTTCATTATTCCAATTGTCCATATTATATTCCTCTTTTGTTTGTCCCATAGAATGATTTCCTTGAAATTCGTGAAAATCACCCAAACCTTTCGCTATATGTTTTCCTGTCCATAGAGATAATTGAGCTTGCATAAATGCATGTTTAAATGCATCAGCTTCATTATTCCAGGTTGCGTGTTTGCCCGTGCCGATATCATAACCGTATTGTTTTTGATATTTTTTTGTTTCATTAAAAATATAACTACTATATTTTTTAGGAATAAAATTAAATATATTTGTATTATTGTTATTCTGTTTCATTTTATATCTCCATATGCTATACTTTGTTTATGAAATTAAATAAATACATTTCTTTAAATATATTTTCCACATTATTTTATTTAATGTTATTTGAGATAATTTTTGTTTATGTAATTCAAGTTAAATTAAATTTCTTATTTATTTCTACAGAAAAATTTTTTATTATATATACAGCATTAATATATATTTCCATATTGTTATTATTCTTATTTTTCATAGAAAAAGTGATATATAAGAAATTTCCCGGATTTATAATTAAAACTAATAATAGTAATGTAATCATAAAAAATATTTATAACTTTTTATTTTATTGTGGTTTATATTTAAATTCTTTTAATATTATTATTTTTATATTTTTTACTATTTTTCTTGTAGTAAATGCATAAAATTCATAAAAACCTTGCCCTTTCTCAAGGTGCGTGTTATCTCATTAGGGTAAAAGCTTATCAAATTAACAAATGTATTATATCATTTTTTATATATTTTCGTCAACGTAAATGGTAATACTTTATTTTAAAACCTTTTGTATTAAAATATTTATATAGAATATAGATTATTAAGAGGGAAAATAAATGAAAGTATCTTTAAACTGGTTAAACGAATTTGTTGATTTATCAAATATTGAAGCCGAACAAATCGCTCATGAGCTTACTATGAGCGGTTTGGAGGTTGAGGCAATAGAAGAAGTTAAGCCAAGTTTTACTAATATAAAAACTGTTAAAATTGAAAAAATTGATGCTCACCCAAATTCTGACAGGTTGCATCTTGTAACTGTAAATGACGGAACATCGACAAAAACTGTTGTATGCGGAGCGCAAAACATTAAAGAAGGTCAAATTGTACCTTATGCAAGTGTAGGTTCTCAAGTATTAGACAGAAAAACAGGTGAAATGTTTACTCTGACTCCTGCTGTTATTCGTGGTGTTGAATCTCAGGGAATGTTATGTTCATCTGATGAACTCGGAGTTTCTGAGCGTGGTTATCAAGAAGAAGACGGAATTTTAATCCTAAACAGAATTTTCCCAAACGTAGGTTTAGGTCAAGATGTTAAAGATGTTTTAGGTTTTGAAAAAGATACCGTAATTGATGTTGCTCCGACTGCAAACCGAGGAGATCAAATGTCAGTTATCGGAGTTGCAAGAGAACTCAGCGCATTATTTAATTTACCGCTTAAATTTAATAAAATTGAATGTACAAAAGATTTAACAACAGATAAATTTAAAGTTGAAATTAAGGATAGTGATGTTTGTAAATATTATTCTTTAGCAATTTTGAAAAACATAAAGATTAAACCATCACCTGATTGGATGCAGAAAAGACTTTTAGCCTCAGGTGTACGTGCAATTAATAATGTTGTTGATATAACAAATTATGTAATGCTTGAATATGGCTGTCCTCAACACGCATTTGATTTTGACAAACTGAACGGTTACTTATGCGTAAGACGGGCTGAAGAAGGTGAAAAAATTACAACCTTAGACGGTGTTGAAAGAACATTAACACATGATTCTGTTCTTATTGCAACAGAAAAAGAAGGGGTATGTTTAGCAGGTGTATTTGGAGGTGCTAATTCTGAAATTGATGAAAATACAACCTCTTTAGCTTTAGAAGCAGCATATTTCCCACCTGCATCTAACAGAAGATCCGCAAGAAGTGTAGGTTACAGAAGCGAAGCAAGTGCAAGATATGAAAGAGGTATTGATATTGAAGCCGTAAAACCTGCCCTGATGCGTTCTATGCAATTGTTGGTTGAATATGCTGATGCAGAAGTTGTCGGCTTGGTAGAAGATGGCAAAAATGAATTAGAACCGCTAGAAATTACCCTTCGTTACAACCAAATAAAAAGAATTTTAGGCTGTGAAATAGATTCTGAAAGATGTATAACTATTTTGGAAAAACTTGGATTTGAAAAATTAGGCGGAAATGATGCTGCTGCAAAATTCAAAGTTCCAAGTTTCAGAAGAGGCGATGTTACAAGAGAAATTGACTTAATAGAAGAAATTGCCCGCATAAACGGGTACGACAAAATTGCACCGTCATTACCTAACAAATCTCAAACACCTGTGATTACATTAGGTGAAAAAATAATTAAAAGAGTTCACCAATTAATGCTATCTGCAGGCTTGAACGAAATACAGACAAGCTCATTGATAGGAAAATCTTTGTTAGATAAATTCAAAATTACTTTTGATGAAGAAAATGCCGTAAAAGTTCAAAATCCTGCAAGCGAGGAATATTCAATGCTTCGTCAAACACTGGCAGCAAGTGTTTTAAATTGTATGAAATATAATTTTGATAATGGTCAAAAAACTTTCTGGGCTTATGAAATAGGAAGAACCTATAAAAAAGTGGCGCAGGCCGATGAAAAATCATCCGGAGTAAAAGAAACTCTTGTATTAGAAGGGGTTTTAACAGGAGAAATTCAAAATTCAAAATGGCAAAATCCTGCAAAAACTGATTTTTACACAGTAAAAGGTATTGTAGAAAACTTGTTTGAAGATTTGGAGATTACAAGAAGAATCAAGCTTGTTCCTCTTGAAAAATCTCCGTTATCAGGAACTCATAATGTATTTCATCCTTACAGAACAGCTGTTATAATGTTGTTAGGAAAACAACCTCAGCCTATCGGTTATTTTGGACAAATCCATCCGTCTGTTATTGAAAAATTGAAATTAAATCAAGACGCCTTTTTATTCAAAGTTGATTTAGATGAGGTAATTGGTGCGGTTAAAGAAAATGTTCCAAGATTTAAACACTTACCTCAATATCCTGAGGTTAGACGTGATTTGGCATTTATTATAAACGATGATGTAACTTATGATGATATTCAACGTGTTATCAAAACAGGTGTTAAACAAAATATCTTCAAAGGTTCTGAAATATTTGACGTTTACCAAGGCGAACATGTTGATGAAGGCTTTAAATCAGTAGCTTTCAGAATAAAAATGCAGGATGAAAATGCAACTTTAACAGATGAAATTATAGAACAGCAAATGACATCTGTTAGAGAAAAACTTCAAAAAGCATATCCTCAGGTATCATTTAGAGAATAATTATTGGCAATACGTCATTCTGAACCCCTTGTGGGTGAAGAATCTCCGGTTTACCGGTCAGCACAAATAAGTTTAACTTTTTATTTAAAACTAATTTATGAACAAAATAAAACAACAATCGTTAGGATTAATGGTATGAAGATAGATATAAAAAAAATAATTATTTCAATATTTGTGGTAGTATTTGGATTTGCAGGCAGTGTGTGGGCAAAAGATGTTATACCTATTCGACCAAATGTAAATCAAGTACAGTCTGTTGGTTTGTATCAGATAAATGATGATGTAAAAATATACGAAGAACCAAACGAAGAATCAAATATCTTGTACAGAGTTCGTTGGAATAATGATGAATTTTTCCCTGACGAAATTGGTTTTGATAATTTTTTCGTGGTCTTTATTGCAAAGAAAAACTTAGCTCTTGTTGCGGTTACCGATTATACTGATGATTGGGTTGAAATAATTTATGATAATTCTACCGGAAAAACAGGCTGGATAAAAATGGATGATCCGTATAAATTTATGACGTGGATAAATTTTTATAATTCTTACGGTAAAAAATATGGTCTAAGGTTATTAAAAAGTTCACCGGAATCCTGTAAGGATATGAAGGCACAAACAGAAGATATGTCAAAAACAATTTCTGTAATAAATTATCCTAAAAAAATTAATCTTAATGTAATACGAGGGAATTGGGCATTAGTCAGCGTAATGGACATGGATAGAACACCTAAAACAGGATATGTTCGCTGGCGTTCTGATGACGGTATAAGATATTTCTTCCCTGATATAAAGTAGTTTATGGAAAAAGGCTGGATTTCTCGGCTTTCGCCTCGAAATGACATGTGTATTGTCAGAGAAAATCAAATTGTAGGGTGTGGTTTTAACCGCACCATTTATATTTTGGTGCATCAAACGATGCACCCTACTATGCTGATGACCTACTATTAAATCGCTCAATATTAAAAAGGTTTTGTTTGGTTTAATTTAATTCTTAAATCTCTAAATCTTGCAATATCTTCTTGAGCTTTTCCTGAATCTTTAAATACAGCTTGAGATGTAGGATGTACCATCAAAACATAGTCCATGTGAATTTCTAAGAAATTATATCTTCTTGGTGAGGCATTACCTGTTCTGGGGTATATTTCAGCATTCGTTACGGCAAGAAATCTTCTTTCTTTGTCATTTAACAAATCGGTTAATTCACGATTGGTATTTGTATATTTTGATACGTGAACAACTCCTTTAATATCGTGGTCTGCTGTTAATATTGTTACCTCTATAGGTACGGTATCACTATGTTTTGCCATATCTTGCCCTTCTTATTATCTGATAGTTTCAGTATATTATATTTTGAAATAATTGTCCAGTTTTTAATACTTGGCTTGTTTAACCCTTTCTAAAACGTCCGCCATAAGTTTCGTGAACATCAACAATTGAAACAAAGGCTTTTGGATCAATATCTTTTATAATTTCAAGCATTTTCGGCATTTCAAGACGAGAAATAACGCAATATATCAAATCTTTATCCTGTCCTGTATAACCTCCAATACCTTTTAGGTAGGTTACACTAATGTCAAGTTTTTCAATTAAAGCGTTACCGATAGTTCCTGCTTCATCACTAATTATTCGGACTGATTTTGAACTGTTCAAACCTTCCATAACTACATCAATAACCTTTGATGCAATAAAGTATGTTAAAATAGAATACATGGCGCTTTCCCAGCCAAAAACCTTGCCGGCAACCAAATATATAAATAAATTCAAACTCATTATAAATTCGCCGACAGACATTCCAAATTTTTTAGAAATCAAAAGCGACAAAATTTCTGTGCCATCTAATGATGCTTCGTTTTTCAATATTAAACCGACACCTGCACCAAGGATTATCCCGCCGAATACTGTTGCTAATAATATATCATTTGTAACTTTATAACTGTTAAAAAAGTTTAGGGCAAGTGCCAGCACTATATTGGCATAAGCTGTCAGAAATACAAATTTTGCCCCCATTTTTTTGAATGCTAAAATTATAAATGGTGTGTTCAAAATAACAATTATTAGCCCTAAATTAAATTTTGTTACATGACTTAAAATCATTGAAATACCAATAATTCCTCCGTCAATAACATCATTCGGCGCTAAAAAACAATTCAAAGCAAAACCCGCTGTTATTGCACCAAGAGTTATTAAAAATAATCTGGTAAATGCTTTTAATAAGCGACCTTTTTTAGGATTTTCAGAAATTTTGCCCATATTATTTCCTGTCTTTGTTTATAGTAATCAGTTTTTCGATATTAAATATAGATTTTTTCTCAGGTTGTTCAATTTTTTTATAGCCTAAAATATTTTCCAAATCTGTTTTCAGGGTTGGAATATCATCATATTTTTTCAAAGAGCCGTCCAGTGTAATAGAAACATCACCGGTTTCTTCCGATACAACAAGGCAGGCAGCATTACTTGTTTCAGTCATACCGATAGCTGCTCTGTGTCGGGTGCCGTATTTCCAGCTTAATTTAGGATCTTCGGTCAGCGGGAGAAGAACTCCTGCTGAAATTATTTTATTTCCGCTTATTACAACTGCACCATCGTGCAAAGGTGTATTTACATGGAAAATTGTCAACAGCAATTCTGTTGATACATCTGCATTTAATATCGTTCCAACATCTTGATATGTATTGCTTAAATCATTCTGAAACACTATCAAAGCTCCCGTATGAGATTTTGATAAGTATTTTACAGCTTCAATAATTTCTTTTATTACGTCAATTGATCTGTTAGAGTCTTTTATTTTATCATTTCCAATTAATCTTTTCAAAATATCAATCTGACCCAAATATCCTAAAAACCTTCTAAGTTCAGGTTGGAATATAACGATTAAACTCAAGGCAACCAAACTGACAATTGTTCTTATAAATACCCCTAAAATGTATAAATTCAGAGCAACCAAAATTTCACTGAGTATCCACAAAAATACAAGAACAAAAGCACCTTTTACAAATTTTTCCGAATTGGAATTTTTAATAAATCTTTGATAAAAGAATATTATAATAGCAGCAACAATACATATTTCAAAGATATTCTTCCATCCAAAAGTATCTTTGATGTAGATATGCCAGTTACCTATAAAATTTTGTATCATTGCATAAATTTGGTTCATTCTTTTTTCAACCTATCAGGAATTACATCGTGTGCCACTAAATCATCTAAAGTTTCTCTGTTTATAATTATTTCTGCTTTAGAATCATGAACAAGTATCATTGCAGGCTTTGCTACTCTGTTGTAGTTAGAAGCCATAGAATAGTTGTATGCTCCGGTATTAAACACACATAGTGTATCTCGCTCATGAATTTTTGGTAATTCAATATCTTTTATCAAGATATCTCCGGATTCGCAAAATCTTCCGGCAATTGTTACAATTTCAGTTTCTTCTGTATCTTTTTTATTTGCGATTTGGGCATCATATTTTGCCTGATACATTGAAGGTCTTGGATTATCAGCCATACCACCGTCAATTGCAACATATTTTGTTCCATTGGGAACTTGTTTTGCAGAACCGATTGTGTATAAAGTTATGCCGGATGTTGAAATTATACTTCTGCCGGGTTCTAAGTATAATGTTGGAAATTCAATGTTGTATTTTCTGACAACCTCGTCAATCTTTTTAATTACAATATCCCCGATATCATAGACTGATGGAGGATTATCTTCTGTTGTATATTTTACGCCAATTCCTCCGCCAATATTTATTTCGTTAAGATTAATTCCAAATTCATCCCTAATTCTTGCAATTTCACTTGCCATAATTTCAATTTCATCAGGAAATATACCGGTTTCAAAAATTTGTGAACCGACATGAGCATGTAAACCATGCAATTTTAAATGAGTATATTTTGTTTGAATCAGCTCAATTGCATTATCAATAAGAGTCATATCAAATCCGAATTTTGAATCAAGATGACCTGTCTGGATATACTCATGAGTATGACATTCAATTCCCGGAGTAATTCTTAACAAAATATCAACGTATTTATCTTTAGCTTTTGCAATTTTATTTAGAAAATACAATTCTATAAAATTGTCAACAGAAATTCTGCCGACTCCCGCATCTATTGCATATTCAAGTTCGGAGTATGATTTGTTGTTTCCGTTGAACAAAACATTTTCCATATCAATATCAGCATTTTGCAAGGTGTAAATTTCACCTGCCGAAACTGTATCAAAACCAAAACCTTCATCTTCCAAAATTCTTGAAATTGCGCTTGTGCATAATGCTTTTGAAGCATACATAAATTTTATTTTATGATAATTTGCAAACGCTTTTTTATAATCTTTACAGATATTTCTGAGAGTTTTTTCATCTATTACATACAAAGGAGTATCAAATTTATCTGCAAGCTCAACCAAATCACAGCCCCCAATTTCCAAATTTCCTTTGGAATTATATTTTGTAGTAATAGGCTTTAGTAATTGATTTGTACTTGACGTCATTGATGGCTCCTTTAGTCTATAGGTTTATATATTTATATTACCACAACATCTCCTCAATTGAATACTATATATTACGTATTTAATAAGAAAAATATTTATCAAAATCTACATCGTCAAAACTGCATAACAATCTGAAAATATCATCATCTTCATCCATTCTTTGAAAATTATATTCATTAAATTTCCAATATTTCGGATTAATACCTTTTACAGTAACAATATCTTTTTCTTTTAGGATATTTAATTTTTTTTTGACAATTTCAACCGGTAAATCAACGAGCTTGGCAAGCTCAACCGCTGTAATCCCGTCTTCTGCGGCATATTTTTCGGGAGTAAGGAACATTAATTCCAAACCAATAGACTTAAGTTGTTTATCCTCTAAATCTTGCTCATAAATATCCATATCGGTATGATAACGTAAACAATAAATGAATATATCCTTTAAATAACGTATTTAAAACATATAAATCAAATGTAAACTTACGTAAAAATTTAGCAAAATTTTCTTGCCTTTTGTTTTAAAATGAATGACAATACATAGAAATGGATGTGTGAAATGTTAGTAGAAAATAGTGCAGTGAAATTTCGAATAGACAAAATGCGATACAAGCAGGAGGTACCATCCCCGAAATTCAGCACTCCTATCTCTTCTTTTCCACAAAATAAAAATCAAAAAATTAATTCACAATATAACTATCAAGATATTAAGAGACCTTTAAAAACAAATCATCAGGATTTAAGTTTTAAAGGTCTTTCTTTAGGTTTGTATAAAGAAGCTAAACAAACATACAGTTTAAAAGAATTTTTAGCTTTTGCCGATAAATATGTCGGTAAAATGGGCAGAGAACTTTTAGAAGATATTACCGTAAAAAATAAGGAAAGAACCTCTAATTTAATTTCAATAGACGGTGATAAAATTACAATAAAGAAAAAAACAATTCCTCACCTTGCATGGGATGGCATTATGTATCCTTTCAAAATTTTACCTTTTGATTTATTAAATGGTACTGTCGAATTGTTGGGACATGTACCATTTTTAAAAGGTTGGGCAGAAAGAACTTTAGCAAGGCCGTTCTTTAAAAATATAAGACAACGTTCTAAAATTGATGCAAAAGTAAGTTCTCTTCAAGGTTTGATTACTTTTAGACAGACAAAAATTGACGAAGCATTAGCAAAAGAAGCAAAAAAATTAGGCAAGGATGTAAGTGCTTTAACGCAAGATGATATTGCAAGAATTACCAAACAAGTTGATGATAAAATGGATTCAAATGTATTCCAAAGAGAATTAAAACAATTTGATCCAAAATCAGGTAATTATGATACAAAACATGAAAGAGCGTTAAACAGATTAGTTTCGGGATTGCCGCCGGCAATATTTTTGGCAAATGATGCCTATAACTTATCCCGCATGATGGATGATGATCCGACAGCGGCTGAACATGAAAGAAAAGTAAGATTTAGACAAGAAGTCAGCAGAATTTTGACAAGCGGTTATTTAACCTTAATTACAATGGGAGCTTTCCAAAAATTCATTAATAAGTCAAAATTTGGTATTGTACTAACAACAGGTACAACAGTACTTGTAACAGAAATGTTTTCACGTTTGTCAAACGGAAAACATATTACAAGATTAACTCCTGAACAGGCAAGAAGAGAAAATGCAAAAATGAACGCTCCCGAAGCTAATATAAAACCCGTATCTCAGCAGAGTGTACCTTCAACAGGACATTTATCTGCTCAAAAATCAAAAGAAAAAGAACACCAAAAACCTTTATTATCGTTTGATACTTTATTAAAAGCATCTGCAGTAGTTTTGAGTATAGGATATGGAATAAAAGGAATAAAAAATCTTCCGGCGGTTAAAAAAGCTGCATTAAAATATTTTGAAGATTTAAAAATCAAAAACAATGAATTATATCAAAAGCTTGGAATAGATAAAGCATTTAGTGATTTTGATGCTGCATTAAAAGAAGCAAATCCTGAAAAATATGCAAAACTGAATGAAACCGAAAGAAAATTAGAATACGCCGTTAAATTATTTGAAAATAAAGTTATATATAAACCATTCACTAATCTTTATAAATCAATGACCTCAGAACAATATATGATTAAACCGGAGCAATTGGATGAAGTTGTTAAGGTTATGAGAGAAAACGGCTTTGAAAAAATTGCCGATAAATATGAATCTGTCGGCAAAGCAGCACCAAAGATTACAAAAGACGGCATTGAGTTTTACGATTTTGGCAAGAAGGATAAAAAAGTTAAACCATTAGTAAACTTTATAATTGCGCCATTTAAGTTTATATGGAATACAATTACCCTTCCATATTGGATGATTGATGAAAAATTATTAAATGTATTCAGAAAAACTCCAAAAATTAAAAAGGCAACAACAGATTTAGATGTTTTGGCAAACAGTTTTAATAAAATATACAAACAAGCAACAAAGAAAAACTTTAGCAAAGAAGAATTTAAAGACTTTGTACAGGTGAATTTATTAAAAGCATGGAATGAAGATTCATTATCAAATGTATCAAATGCAGAGCTTTCAAATCTTGCAAAAACAGCAGCATCAATTGCAACAATCTGGTTCTTGATGACTGATAACTACAACATGGTTATGTTGAAATCTAACGGTAATGACAAAGACGGTGCAAATACCAAATTTAAAGAAAGATTTGTACAAGAAGGTTCAAGATTGTTCTATCAAACCTTGTTGATTGATTTGTTTAATTCAACCTTTAGAAATTCATATAACGCATCACTTCTTGGAATGAGCTGGGTAACACTTGCAGATACAACATTAGGTGAAATGCTTACAAGAAAATCTGTCGGAACAGCCCTGAAAGCTCACACAAGAGATGAATTAATTGCAATGGAAACAGAACAAAATAATTCAACCGGATTTAAGAAAAAATATTATGATTTTATGCAACGTTTGACAGGAAAACGTTCAATTAAATCTTATGAGGTTGCTCCACGCAACAATACAGTACAACAACAACAGCAGGAAATGGCATCAAAAATACCAACTCTTACATCAAATAAAAGTGTAATCTTTAAACAAAATAATGAAACCCTTGAAAAAATGATGCCAAAAAGTGTAGCTTCTTAGATTATAGGTATTTATTTATAATATCTGTAACATCAGAATGAACTTGTTCAATTTTGCGTGTTGAATCAATTACTTTAATTCTATGGGGTTCTTTTTTTGCAAGTTCTAAATATCCGTTTCTTACTCTGTTGAAAAATTCAATACCTGAGCTTTCCATTCTGTCTTTTTCGTCGCCGACTCTTTTCATAGAAGTTTCTATATCAACATCAAAAACCAGTGTTAAATCAGGTTTTATTCCTCCTGTTGCAAGATTGTTCAGCATATCAATTTCGGTTATATCCAAACCTCTTCCATATCCTTGGTATGCTACAGAGCTGTCTGTGTGCCTATCACAAAGAACTATTTTCCCGTTATTTATTGCAGGTTTTACAATAACATCAATATTTTGCGCCCTATCAGCCAAAAATAAAAATGATTCACAGCGGTTTGAAACTTCTCCGTCATAATTTAATAAAATCTCTCTGATTTTTTCTCCCAGACCTTTTCCGCCGGGTTCTCTGGTTAAAACAACATCATATCCTTTGCTTAATAAATATTCTTTCAACAAGTTTAGCTGGGTTGTTTTTCCACAACCATCCGCTCCCTCAAATGTTATAAATAAACCTTTTTGCATATTTTCTCTCTTTTTTGCAATTATACCATAAAAACCATTCATTAATGAATGGTTTTTAAAAATAAAGCAGCCCGTAAGCCGTGTTCTGTTTTAGATAATCATCTGTCTGGTATTAGGATTACTCCTAATCTCTAGCGTTTTTTCCGAAGTTGGCGAACAACCTTTATAACCTCCGATTCAAACTTGCATCCGACCTGGGTTTACCTAGCCGAAGCCTTCCGACTTCGCTGGTGAAGCTCTTAACTCACCGTTGCACCATCGCCTGT
>CACXCI010000095.1 GCA_902766105.1 uncultured bacterium | reverse complement strand
TTTTTAAAAATTTGGGCCCGGAGGGATTCGAACCCACGACCAAAGGATTATGAGTCCTCTGCGCTACCGCTGCGCCACAGGCCCGTGGCGATATATTATTCATTTGTCATGGGCAATGGCTTGCGGTAGCTGCGCTACCTTCCCTCTCCTCAAACGATACTTAATCGTTTTCGTCGGCAGAGTACCACACACCCGTGGCTCTTATATTCTCTAGGTTATCATCAACATATTTAAAAATCAAGTAAAGTTACTAGCAAAATTTTTTATTTTTACTTTTTATACCCTCTTATGGCCAATTTTATGAGGTATAGTCGTGCTTACAATTAATCAACTGACAGATTTTAAAATCAATCCTACAAAAAACTATGAGTATACTCATAAATCTCATCCTAAGGCTCAAAAACAAGCTACCTCAAAACAAATTCTACCAAATTTTCACACATTTATCATCCCCACAACAAAAGCAAAAACCTTATCAATATCCTTTTTAGGGCACACTGTTCATATAGTAGATGCAGGAAATCATGCCGATTATATGAAACATTTTGCCACAGCAATTAATCACGATATGGATATTGATATGCACTTTTCTGAAGAGAACCCTAAATATCAAGGGGTTAAACAATTAAAAAGTCTTGAAGAAGAACTTAAACATCTCAATGATTCTCAAAACAGTTTTGAAGATGAATATATAGCTGTTCCCGCTCTTGCATCCGTTCCAATACTTAATCTTACTGATCAATATGAAAAAGTTATGGGCAAAAAAATTAAACTGACCCCTGAAAATATAAAAGCTCACAAAAAAGAACTCCTCAAATTTTTAAAAGAAATTTATGAAAACCCAGAAAAACACACCGAAAGTATTAAGAGTATGGATTCTGCAGGGCAAGAGATTGAATACACTTATGGAGTAATTCAGCAAATTAATAAGCTCAAAAATAAGGGGGCAAAAATTTATGTCCCTTCAGGGCATCCGCATGCTAATACTCTTAAATGGGCTGCCGGTCAAAAAGGAGTCAAAGAAGAGCTTTATCACTACATTGCAACAGGGAATGACACAAAAAATGTTATAAATAAAATTCACAAAGATATCAAGGATAAATTATGGTATGATTTTAACCTTTTATCATTATCTGAAGCTAATGTCGTGGGCGTTAAAGGTGCCGGCGGTGCTCAAGATTACATGTTTGCCGCTTATGATACTTGTATAACAGACGGAGCAAGAGGTGTTTATAACTTATCACCGGTCAGAACTGACAGCGGTAAAATCGTAGGCTATAGTTTTACCGATACCACCACAATAGAATATCCTTTAGATGAATTTCCGCACAAAGAAAAAATTAAAAATATTGCGCCATTTGTCGGAAAAAAATTAGAAGATGTCTTAGCTACAGACAAAGAGCTCTCAGCATTACAACGCTGTATTATATACGGCTACAACACAAAAGGCTGCGCAGATAAGCTTTATCCCATAAATCAGGTGATTTCACAAGAAAGAATTAAAAAGGAAAAACTTAATCTTAAAGGTCAATACACGACCAAAGATTTGAACCTGTTTTTTAGTGTAAACTCAAGTGGTGAAATCATTTTTCCAAAATGTGATTGTGAAGGTAGCGGTAAACCGAGTATTTATTCAATGTGGGGGAGTTGTTTTGCTGTGTTTAATGCAATATCAAGAGATATAAATAATGAAAACAGTTTAATATCACAAGACTATAAAAAACACTCAGCTGAATTAAAGTCAATTATAAAAAAAGGCAAATATGAAACATTGGCTGGAAATATTGATGATGCTATAAGGATATTAGATTCAGCAATATATGCAGATAAAGCTTTTCACAACATTAATCCTAATTACATTATGGACTACACTCCATACTATATGTTGGGAAATATATTTTTCTCCAAAGGTGATTACAACATGGCCGCTGCTCATTACAACAATGCAATCAATCTTGCCGCAGAACATATCGTAAAAAAAGAAAATTTAAACTTAGATAAAATTAGCCTCTATAACGAGAGATACGAAGATTCATTAAAGGCAAACGCAAAATATAATAAAGAAATTTCGCAATACAACAAAAAGTCTTTTTGGGGAAAATTATTTTCTTCAGCACCGAAAAAGCCTTGGAATTACTACAGTTACACAGATAAAGATGTTAAAAACGGACATGTCTTATTCATAAATAATGTTTTAAATATGGCAGAGATGTATGAAAAACTTGCAATTATTTGCAGTCAGAACGGAGAAGAATATCCTGCAAGCATTTGCAATCTGGCGGCTTTATGTATCAAAAGCCATACAGATACAGGCGAATTGATTTTACAAAGAAGATCGGATGGTGTACAATATATAGGGGATTTATTTGAAAATGAAGGTTAATGCAATATCTTTCACAGGCAAAATTATTGACGCCCACATGCACTCAGGCAGGTGGTGGCGGCAAAGCACTTTGTATGATCATACAAACGATATTGATACTTTCACAAAGCAGCCCCTAAGTAATGGGGATACAGTTGAGCGTGTCGTTGTTTCAAATCTTGACTGTATGACAAGAATAGAACATCCGGGAGAAGCTGCAAAATTTTTATCAAATGAACTTGACGGAAACAGAAGATTACTAGAAATCGCAAAAGGTAATTCAAAGATAATTCCCCTTGCAACCTGTCAGCCGGGATATGGTAATGTAGAAAATATTAAAACCGTATTCAATGAAAATCCGTCACAATTTGCAGGTTTAAAATTTCATTCTGAGCAATTAGCAATTCAGGCTGATTCTGAGGTTTACAATCCGTATATGGAATTTGCCACAAGGAAAAAGCTTCCTTGTCTTTTTCACTCAGGACAAACCTATGATAGTATAAATGGAGCAGCTACAACTGTTTCAAAACCGGAGCAAATATATAATCTTTCAAAAAGATATCCTAAAATTCCTGTTATTATGGCTCATTTGGGCGGTAATGACGAAAAGAACACAATGAAAGCAGTAGATTACCTCATCAAATCAGCAAAATCGAAGGATTCAATGCTTTATGCAGATATCTCTTGGGTGGATTGCGACAACCCGGAAAAGCCTATACTTAGACAAGTTCTCAAACGCTTAAAAAATGAAAATGCTTTAGACAGAATAATGTTTGGAACAGATGCACCAATCGGAAGATTTGGCTTCTGGGGTGAAAATTATGTAAAACCTATTGATGCCTACACAAATAATATAAATGACATAAAAAAAATGATAAAAATTCAATTTGGCAAAGAAGCTGATGATATTATTGAGAAAATCTTTTACAAAAATGCCAATGATATATTTATAGAACGTAACTGGCTTCCAAATGCCTATCCAATGCCTGCCAAAAACAATAAAGGAAAATTTGGAATTATTGCAGGGTTAGTGGTGCTATGCCTCGGGCTGCTAGGCGCAAACATAAGTAAAAACACTCAAAACAAGCCTCAAACCGATACAAATACAGTTACAACAACGGCTCAACAGTAATTATTTTACAAGGCAATCAAGTTTCGAAATATCAACGGTATTTTTAGATACTTTAGCACCTTTTGGCAACACAATACAATCTTTTAACTCGGCACCTGTTGGAATTTCTGCCCCGTCAAAGACTATACAATTGTCAAGCATGATATATTCACCCAGTTTGCAATCGTTTCCAATGACATTATTTCCGACAAAACGAGCATTTTGAGGTATTTTTGTTTTACCTGCAATATAATTTCCCAAATTGGTTTCTGTTATATGCAGATTATCCATTTTATAAACACCGTTGAAAACATCCTGAATAGCCTGTTTATACTGTCCAATTGTCCCAACATCACTCCAATACTCTCTGACTTCAAAAGTATTAATTTGACCTTCTAAGAGCAACTTTGGAAATACATTTTTTGCAAAATCATAGAACTGATTTTCAGGTATATAATCAAAAATTTTATAATTAAAAATATAAATACCTGTATTTATAAGATTACTTTTTGCTTCTTCTATCTGAGGCTTTTCTTGAAACTCTGTAACAAAGCCATTATTATCAGTAACAACAACGCCAAAGTGAGAAACATATTCGTGAGGTATTTGTTTAACACCAATTGTAGCTATTGCACCTGACATCTTATGAATTTCAACACCTTTTTTAATATCAGCATTTGTAAGTCCGTCACCTGACAAAACTATAAAATCTTCACCTTCATCAAAAAAATACTGACATTTTTTAACCCCGCCCGCAGTACCGGATAATTCATTTTCTTTTATATAATTGAAATTTATACCTAAATTGTTATTTTTATATCTGTCAATAATTTTATCAGCCAAATAATATGTATTTGAAATAACCTCATTTACACCAACCGAATGTAATTGGGATAAAATAATATCCATAAGCGGAACATTAGCCACAGGTATCAATGGCTTTGGGATATTCAAAGTTATAGGCTCTAATCGAGAACCCATGCCTGCTGCCATTACCATTGCTTTTAAATGCTTTGCCATAAATTTATCCCTTTTGAAAAATCATACAACCAACATCACATATTTGCAATAGCTCTTCATGATAATAAGGCGTTTATTATATCCTCTTTTGTAATATCGGAATTTATTTCTTTTATTGTGGTTATTCCGGTTGTATCAATAACTTCTTTAAATATTTTTTCCAAAAGCACACTGTCATAATCATACAAGATTGAACCATGCTGCAATATATATCCGTTTTTCCTACATTGAGCCGAACCGATTAATTTTTTGTTCTGATAACACAAATCTGCACCGGTAGAGACAAGCATACAATAATCAAACCCCGTTTTTACAGGCTTTGAATTTCCAAAATCCAAATCTATCCCAATATTTTTAAATTTATCAATTAATATTTGAGAAATTTCTTTATAAGAAGAAACAACATGCTCTCCATTTTCAAGATAAGACACAGGACATACAAAACTATATGTTATTTCGTTATCATGCAGTAAAGCCCGACCGCCGGTCAAACGTCGTACAACATCAATTTTATAATCTGACAACAGCTTTACATCCAAAAAAGAATCTTGCTGATTTCGCCCTAATGAAACACACGCCGGCTTCCATCCATAAAGACGAAAAATTGCATCTTGCTCATTGTCGCTAATTGCCTTATCTAAAATTTCGGCATCAATATCCATGTTTTCTTGACCGCAATATACGCTGTATGGAATATATTTCATATTTTTACACCTAATTTGAATGTATTGAATACCCGCCCTTTGTCAAATCCGGCGCCTTTATGTCATCTAATGGGAGCAACGGACCCAGCGGATTTACTGCATTTACCCCTGTCGACGAAGCAGGAGTATACATTGTATTTGAAGTCTTAGCCCTAGATGATTGCGTTGATGGAGATGTTATAATTGAAGAATTTTGAGTCCTTGCCGGTTGAGATGTATATACATTTTTATAATCAGAAGCTTGAACTCTTACCGGCTGAGAAACATTTGCCGGCTGAATATTATTCGTTTGTTTTACGGGTTCCGATTTAACTTGTTTTTCTTTATGCTTTGAAGATTTTGGCTTTCTGTTCCATAAAGTAAATTCTCCGGTATTTACTTGCGGATTATCATCATCTTGATTATATTCATCATACCTTAAATAAGGTTGTCCTTGCTGAGCGGTCGGGGACATTCTGACAGCCCTTGCAGGTTTTGATTCCATTGGTTTTAATGAAGCCTCATCAAGCAGCTCTTGAGATCTTTCTGCTCTCCTTCTTTCTCTTGCATGTTTTAGATATTCAATATTTCTTGCTTTTAATTCTTTCTTTTCTTCTTCTGTCATTTCGCTTGGTTTTTTAGCTTCATGTTTATCTCTGCCATGCAAAAATATCAAATCTTTTTCTGAGTTTCTCGGATAAGTATGAATAGGTTTTTGTCCGTGAAGCTCCGGGTATAAATCTTTTTCTTTCTTAGGTTTTTTAGGTTTTTCTGCCTTCTCTTTCTTAGGTTTCCTAATTTTATTAAGTTTTCCTTTTTTAGAAATTTCTTCTTCTGCATTTTCTGAAACATTTGTTTCATTATTTTCTGTTGGGGAAATTTCCTCTTGAGGATTTTCTTCTGTAGAAATTTCATTATTTATGAGTTCTTCATTTGGCAGTTTATCTTTTGTTTTAGCTTTTTTAGAAAACTTCTTTTCTTTTTTACTAATTCTTTTTTCTTTTTTTGTCTCAGCTTTTGCTTCTTTTTTTAACTGTTTTTCCTGCAATTTTTCTTCTTTAATTTCATTTGCCCATGATTCATACCAAGATGTTGTTTCATCTTGCTTCTTAACTTGAGAAAGAGGTTCATCTTGTTCTTTTTGCGTATCTTTATGATTAATTTTATCCAGTTTTTTACGAAGAATATCAAGTTTATCTGTTTTTTCTTTTTTAACTTTTTGTAGTTTTTCTTTTTTAGGTTTTGCAACTTTTACAGACTTTGTTTTTGCAACTTTTTCTTTTTTGGGTTTTACCGTTTTCTCTTTTTTAGGTTTTTTGATAATTTCAGGATTTAAAAATTCTTCCAAAGTAGTCGGAGCAGCAAAACCTGTCGGAAAATTCGAATAAAAACCACCTTCGGAATTATCTGATGTATCTTCTGCTTTGATATCTGTTTTTTGAACTTTATCTGTATGATTTGCGTTATCAGTGTATTTTTCAACAGCTTGGACAGTATCTTTATACTCATTTTCATCTGCTTCCGGCATTGGATTTTTACCCAAAATAGCTTCCGCATCTCCTTTTTCTCTTGCCATTAACTCTTCTTCAAATTGAACAAAAGTTTCATTCCCGACAAACTGTTCTAAAGCCGCACGTTTTGAGAAAAAATCAGATTTTGCCGAACGTTGTCTGTCAAGCGCTGTTCTGTAATAGGCATCTGTTATAACAATCAATTCTCTTGCCGCATTATTCTTTTGCGCAAGTTCAAATTTTTGTTGTCTGTCTGCAACAAGATCGTTCATAAATTCTAATCGGCGTTTTGCACACATATAATCGTAATATAAATCAATAGCCTTCTGCTGCAAGTCCTCAACCTTTCTTATAAGAATAATCATATCGGCATCAGACACTTTTGTATATTTATAATTAAGAGCTTTTGTATCTTGTCCCATAATTCCTAATATATTTCCGCCAATCAATGATGATCCGGCAATAATCGGACTACCAACACCTGCACCAACAAGAGTTGACATACTTGCTATAGTCGTCAACACTTTTTTGACAGATTTTTCATCAGGTTTATCCGCATCAGGATTTGCAAGTTTGTATAGAGCAAAATTTATCGTATCACTTTGAGTTGCAGCCCCTTGCCACAACAATGATAAATCTGCAACCATAGTTTTTTCTTCATATTGAAGCTCTTGCGAAATTTCTTTTGATAATCGTTTTAGACTCAAATCAGCATAAGTTAAATCTGCCGAATTTACATCATTATCATGTTCATTTAACGCATATTTTATATCAGTTTTTGTTGCATCTTCAATTGCCTGAATAAACTGCTGTTCAGGAGAAGATGAAAGTCCGACTCTATAGGCAGGAGGTTTTGGAAGAGTTAAATCTTTAAGCTTTAATTCTTCGGAATATGCCGGCATTAAGGTAATACACAGCATTATAAAGCTAATTAATAAATTATTCCTTAACATTTTTCCCCCCAAGAAGCGCTGAATCATAATCGTATTGATACAGGTTTAAATTATCTACCACTTTTTTCCCCGCAAGCCTTTGCAGCTCTAAATGATATTTCTTTGCCATCTGAACATATCTGTCCTCTTCAATTTGCATATCCTTGTACAAAGCTGAAGATATTGCTATTTCGAGAAAATCTTCATCATCCATTGCTTTTACATAATTTTTGCTGTACAAAAGCTCTCTTGATCTTATCTCTTTTATCTGAGTCAAAGCACCTTTATAATTGTAATAAGCATTAATGATTTTGTCCTGTAAATTTTCTACCAAGCCTGCAAGTTCAATCAATTCGGTATCCGTCAAAGGAATTTCTTGCGGAACATTTTTTCTGTTAATCCAATTTTGAGCAAGCCTTCCTGCCGCAAAAGAACCTGTTTGAAGCATGTAACTTGATCCCATTAAAGATGGAGCTAGAGACGCACCTGATACAATAGCAGATAGAGTTTTTGCCATTAAAGATGAATGTATTCTTCTTTGACTTTCAGGAGTTGACAATTTTTTTAACGCAAAACCTATTACCTGATTATTTTCTACCGTTCCCTTCCACAAAGCATCAATGTCATCCAGGTCCTTTTCTTTTTGCATCTTAACAATTTCATCCATTATTTGCTTATCAGATAAAATAAGAGATTCTGATTCTTTGTAATCAGCTTTTGGAAGCACAATTTTTGCTGGTTCAACACCGCCCAAATGAATTTCTTCTTCCGCCGCAATTACAGGCATACATAAAAAGCTCACTATCCCTAATAAACAAAAAATCTTCTTCATAATAAATTTATACCACAATGAAAAGAATAAATCCAATGATTGATTAATCTTTAAATCTTATGATTGTTCATACGAGCATGGAAAAATTCTATTATTGGAATGTAAGAGGAAGAAGAGTTGAGTACAAGAAATAAAAAGAATAATTATATGAGTACCCCTGTTTTGGATAAATCTTTACCCGAAACATTCAAATTAAAAGCTGATAAATTAAGACTTAAAGACTCCTATAAAGAAGCTGTAAGCTCATACTTAAATTCAATATTACTGGACAGAAACAATCCTCAATCTTATTTTGGTCTTGGTGTTTGTTACAAAAATACCGGCAAAATAAAAAAAGCTATAGAAAATTTGGAAAAATCAGCACTTTTAGCACCGGATAATTATGAAACCTTTTATGAATTAGGTTTATGCCATATCATTGACGAAACACCTTGTAAAGCGATTAAGTGTTTCATCAAAGCAATCCAGCTTGAACCTGATAATCCTGATGCAATATACCAATTAGGAATTGCTCATGAACTTTGTGATGAGCAAGATATGGCTCTTATGATTTATCAAAAGCTGATAGAAAATTCGCCAACCTATATTAATGCTTATTTAAGAAAATCAACTCTGCTTATAAAAATGGAGTTGTATAAACAAGCACTCAGCTTGTATAAAAATGCACTTAAAATTAACCCAAAATATACAAAAATATACTCTGAAATTGGTCTGTGTTTTGACAAGCTCGGCAAATTGCAAGAGGCAAAAAGATATTACCGCAAATTTTTATACTCTGAACCAAATGATGAAAAAGCAAATGCTATATTAAAACGTGTCGAAAAATTAAGACAGGTAAAATTATCAGATACAAAATTATCATTGGTATAATATCTTAACCAATAAAATGAGTAGAATCCGTCTTAAAACCATTAACTAGAAGAGTATCCCCGTTTGCGATTTTTGCTTCTCTAAAAGCAATTTTCATCATAGCTCTAGACATAACATCAAAATCTACTGTTTTGTTTAAAGGCTTATAAATAGAATTTATCGTCCATTCATCATCATACAAGTCATAATGTATACTTGACTCTGATAATGGGAATATGTGTTCTTTAAAATACGAAACAAATGGGACTCTTTTTGTTATTGCATCTTTTATTTCATTAAAATTTGCAAGAGAATACGGTGAAAATTTTAAATCTTTACCACCAATAATAAAAGCTCTGTCAGGATCTTTTATTGAGTTGAACATTTTATCCAGAAATATATGAATATTTGTATTGTGTTCCATATCATCATAGTAATGAAACCCTACCGATTCGCCGGTTTTTGTATTTACAAGACCTCCTGCTGTGCATGTCCTTATTTCTGTCGTGTAAAATTCGTCAGCTTTTAGCAAAGGTCTTGCAAGATTTTTAAAACCTATATATTTTCCCCTTAAAAATTTATTTTCAAACTGCGCAGCTGTTACAAAATTAATTCTGGAGGTAAATGATACTTGTTCTGTTTTCATAGATATCATAATACCACTAAAAATAATTTTTGCTACCTGCACAAATTTTTGTTATAATTGGTGCAAGGAGAAAAATATGAGAGAAGAATTACTGGCAATACTTGAAAAAAACAGCAGAATAGATTTTAAAGAGCTTGCCGTTTTATTAGGAAAAACAGAAGCCGACGTTTTGAATGAAATAACAAAACTTGAACAAGATGGTATTATTTGCGGCTATCACACTTTGATTAACTGGGAAAAAACATCAATTGAAAAGGTTACAGGACTCATTGAAGTTAAAGTAACCCCCCAAAGAGGAAAAGGGTTTGATGAGATGGCGGAAAGAATTTACAATTATCCTGAGGTTAAGGCCGTTTATCTGCTATCAGGAGGTTACGATTTACTTGTAATTCTTGAAGAAAAAACTTTAAAAGAAATTGCCGGTTTTGTATCAGATAAACTCTCCACAATGGAAAGTGTTTTAAGCACTACAACCCACTTTATCTTGAAAAAATACAAAGACCACGGAACAGTTTTAGGCAAAAAACACAAAGATGAAAGAGAGGTTATCACTCCATGAGAAATTTCCTTTCAGATAAAATCACCACAATTAAACCCTCTGGTATAAGAAAGTTTTTTGATATAGTTTCAGAAATGAAAGATGCTATATCATTGGGCGTTGGAGAACCTGATTTTGATACCCCTTGGCACATTAGAGATGAAGGTATTTATGCTCTTGAAAGAGGAAAAACCTTTTACACATCAAACGCAGGTCTAAAAGATTTAAGAAGCGAAATTTCAAATTATATTTATAGAACACAGGGAATAAGATATAATCCGGATAATGAAATTTTGGTAACTGTCGGCGGTTCTGAAGCAATTGATATAGGTTTAAGAGCGGTTATAAACCCTGATGATGAAGTTATTATTCCTCAGCCGTCTTATGTATCTTATGAACCATGTACAATATTAGCAGGCGGAAAACCTGTAATTATAGAATTAAAAGCAGAAAACGAATTTCGACTGACTCCGGCGGAATTACTAAATGCGATAACAGACAAAACCAAAGTTCTAATTCTTCCATATCCAAATAACCCTACCGGCGCAATTATGGAGAGGGAAGATTTGGAAAAAATTGCTAAAATAATAATAGAAAAAGATATCCTTGTAATGTCGGATGAAATATATTCTGCCCTCACATACAAGAACAAACACACATCTATAGCATCACTGGCTGGGATGAAAGAACATACTATTTTAATAAACGGTTTTTCAAAAGCCTATGCAATGACAGGCTGGCGGCTTGGATATGCCTGCGCACCAAAAGAAATAATCAAACAGATGACAAAAATTCACCAGTTTGCAATTATGTGCGCTCCTACAACAAGCCAATATGCAGCAATAGAGGCACTTAAAAATGGCGATGAAGATGTTGAAAATATGCGCAAATCATACAACCAACGCAGAAGATTTTTGATGAATGCCTTTAAAGAAATGAATTTAAAATGTTTTGAACCGTTCGGTGCATTTTATGTATTCCCTTGTATAAAAGAATTTGGAATGACAAGCGAAGAATTTGCAACAAGATTACTTCAGGAAGAAAAAGTTGCAATTGTCCCCGGAACAGCTTTTGGGGATTGCGGGGAAGGTTATTTGAGAATATCTTACGCCTACTCTTTGGAAAACTTAAAAATTGCAATTGGCAGATTGAATAAATTTATACAAAAGTTAAGATCTCGTTAATATATCCAAAAGATATCGACAAGCATATCCTAACAACGCTATTATTTTTACATAAACAACAAACAGAGGGATATATGAGAATAACTGAGATTGCACAATACAACTATTTTACAGGCATAAACAACATTAAAACAAAACAAACCCCTTTTACTGCTGATAAAAAAGCTCATTCCCTTACGAAGGCTCAAATGGAGGAATACAATGATTTGAGAGTCTTTAACCATCATATTTATGAATATAAAAAAGGTTTAAGAAATTTAATTTTAACAACGGAACAAGCAAAATACAGACCTTCAATTGAGCAAAAATTAAAAAATAACAATATCCCATACCTTATACATGAGGTTAATTCGGGAAAGGTTATCAATGTATATTTTGGTGCGCCATCTTGTATTGAGGTTGTGAAAACATTTAATCCAAAACTTAATAAACTCACACCTGAGCAAGATTTTATATTGGGTATCATGCTTGGTTATGACAGAGTAAAACAGTGCGACAGATACATGAAAATAAAAAATAAAGAAATAAAAATAGGAAAGACAGAAGAATAAGCATAAAAAAAAGCCGTTTCAAAAAGAACGGCTACCAGACTTGGGGAGGAGGTATGAAAAACCTTCGTTTTTCATATCTATATTTTTTATATCGGCAAGGGAAAATATTTCTTAAATAAAAAATTACAATATCCTCTAAATAGAGGATATTGTTCAATCACCCTGATACCATAAAAAGGAATTGGACATTAGTCCTAATTCCTTTTTATGGTGCCGGAGGGGGGACTTGAACCCCCACGAATTTCTTCATACGCACCTGAAACGCACGTGTCTACCATTCCACCACTTCGGCATGTCTATATAATAACATAAAAATAGTATTTTATAATAAAAGGTTATTTGTGCTACAATTTCAGTATGAAGGGATTTTTGAAAATATTTTTAATAGTTTTCATGTTTTTAATCTCAATGTGTAATGTGAATGCTTCGTTATACATGAGTGAATCCTCCCTTATTGACAATATTACTGTTCCAAATGCCATAGTTTATGTTAATAACAACGAACAGGAAAATTCTATAGTTGCCGCAAATTCTAACGGTTTAGAGCTTTCTGCACTCAAAGATAATAAAGAAACTTATTCAGGCGGGAATATTTTTAAATCATCAGCTCAATATAAATTTCTGCAAGAAATTTTTTCAAAGAATTATAACAAAGTATATTTAAGCACGTCTCATAAAATATCTCCGTATTTAAAAAATGAGATTTGCACAAGAGCTCCATAATATTTCTCCTTTCTCTAAATTAAAATTATTACTCTTTAGATATAGATAAACTTGTATATTATATAACCAAAATGAAGAGTAATAAGTTTTTTCACAATTAAATACAGGAGAAAATAATGAATATTGAATTACTTAAGCAAGGATTTTTGCTTATGATTATCGGTATGGGTACAGTATTCTTCTTTTTAGCAATAATGATTTTTGTTATGAACATAAATTCAAAATTGATGAAAATATTAAACAAATATTTTCCGGAAGAACAAGAAGAAGAAAAAATTTACACCAAGAAAAAATCAACCGATAATGACGCTGCAATTGCACTTGCAATATGTGCAGCATTCGCAAAACAAAAATCATAAAGGAGAAATTTATGGAAAATCAAAATAATAATTCGGAAAACAAACCCAAAGTGAAAGGTAGCTCAGGCACAGGAGCTTTGAGTTCTATAATCTTTTTGATTGTAGTTGTCATTTTTATGGTAATACTTGCTCATTTTAAAGGGAACTAATTTGTTTTCAAGATAAGAAAAGAGGCTGTCGGAATTTAAAATTCCGACCGCCTCTTTTCTATATTTTCTGATTTATACATGCATTTCTTTTTCAAACCCGAACAACGAACTAACGGATTCATCATCATGAATTCTTGAAATTGCCTGAGCCAACAATGGTGCAACAGATATCTGTTTAATATTTGGAGGCATTTTATCCATATCTAAAGGTATCGTATTTGTAACAATACATTCAGTTATTGGTGCAGAGCCTAATCTTTCAATTGCAGGACCGGAGAACACCGGATGAGTAGCTCCTACATATATTTCTTTTGCACCTTTTGATTTTAACAGTTTTGCAGCTTCGCAAATAGTACCGGCCGTATCAATAATATCATCAAACATCAGACAGACTTTACCTTCTACATCACCAATAACATTGGTTGCTATAGCTTCATTATGTTTATCACGTCTTTTATCAATAATTGCAATCGGAATACCTAATTTTTTAGCAAAATGTCTTGTTCGATTTGCACCACCCATATCAGGAGAAACAGCAATCATATCATCAGGATTTATACCCAAATCCTTCACATAATTAACCAATACATTTGTTGCAAAAATGTGATCAACTAAAATATTGAAAAAGCCTTGTATTTGCCCCGTATGTAAATCCATAGCAAGAACTCTTGTTGCTCCTGCTGTTGTTAATAAATCCGCAACAAGTTTTGCAGTAATTGCCTCTCTGCCGGAGGTTTTTCTGTCCTGCCTTGCATAACCGTAGTAAGGGATAACTGCTGTAATAGTTTTTGCACTGGCACGTTTAAAAGCATCAATAATTATCAACAATTCCATTAAGTTCTCATTTACGGGATTACATACCGGCTGAATGATAAATACATCATCGCCTCTGACACTTTCTTTCACCTGAACGTAAATTTCACCGTCAGCAAAATTCTTAACAACCATAGGACCTACAGCTGTTCCCAAATAATCTGCAATTTCTTGTGCTAATTTTGGGTTTGAACGCCCTGAAAACAATTTAATATCATGTGTTGGATTAATCGCTCTTTCCAACTGAGGATAATTCATTTCATCTATTGCAGTCATTTGATTATATTCCTTTCCACTTACAGCTACCGCATTGACAATTATAAAACTTTTAAATTTAATCTACAAGTTTATTTTAAGTTTTGTAATATCAAATCACAACTTCGTCATATTCCGATATAGAAACATCTTTAAAATGAGAATTTAAAAGCTCCATACCGGAAGATTTACCTTTTCTGATTTGTAAATCCATAGGATAACTTGAGATAAGCACCTCATCAGTACTTTGCCTATATGCAAGATTTGTTCCCCATTTTCCATTTCTCAATGTTGTAACAGGAATTTCAAATATCTTGAAAATCGTACTGAAATTATTCCACAGATTTTTGCTTGCAACAGTATCTTTTGAACCCAACATCAGCGCCTGAACTTTATCCTTTGCCATAATATCAATATTTTTACTTATAAATGACAACAAATCATTAAATTTAAGATTTGATTTATTTGAAGGACAAAGGTGTAACAGCATAGCTTTTTCACCATCTGTAATAAGACATGCTGTACAATCACATACCCTTGTTGTATAAAGATTATCACCAACAACACTTTCAGCCATTGTCCATGGATAATCTACAAAATTTTTTTTGCCAAAACCGGCTGTGATACGATGAAAATCCGCAGAATAAAGAGGTCTTATGTTATGAGTAAACGAGATATTACTGCCCATATTAAAAGTAAAACTCATAAAAATAAATTTTGCCATGACAAAAAATATTTTTACGTACTTTAATATTAAAAAGGAGATAATCATGAAAGTAAAACATATAAGCAATAGAAAACTTGAAAGACTTATGAATTCAGTAAGAATACAACCCCAACCGAAAAACAAATATGTTAACGCTATAAAAAATATACGACAACCTGAATTTGATGCTCGATTAAATTTTGAAAGATATGCGGAAGAAATGGAGCCTCAGGAATATTTAACAATCAGGAATTACCTTTCATCAATAGAAATGCAAAATTTATACAAATATGATATATAAGTGAAAAAGACGGTTTCCAAAATATGAAAACCGTCTTTTTAATCCAAAGCATTCTCGATTATTCTTTAGAAGAATCATCCCTAACAGGAATTCTCATTCCATAGAAAGAACGAATTACAAAGAAAATCGCAATTATAAGAAGAACAACACCTACTATCGGTGCAGCTTTTCTAAATGACTCATTAATTGCAATTTCCATTGCCAAAAGTCCGAATAATGTTGTAAATTTAATTATCGGATTCATAGCAACAGATGAAGTATCTTTAAACGGATCACCGACAGTATCACCAACAACAGTTGACTCATGTAACGGTGTACCTTTTTCTTTCAAATCAACTTCAACAATTTTCTTTGCATTATCCCAGCAGCCGCCTGCATTTGCCATAAATACGGCTTGGAACAAGCCAAAAACAGCAATTGCAATTAAGTAGCTTACGAAGAATGATACAGCTAAATTAGAATTTTCACTTGGTGCTGATAAGCATGCTAAAGCTAAAGCAAAAGCAAACAACGCACAGAAGATATTTACCATACCTTTTTGGGCATATTGAGTACAAATTTTTACAACCTCTTTAGAGTTTGCTACATTTGCACTTTTTTCATCAGCCTCACCTAATTTTATATGCTCTTTAATATATTCAACCGCACGATATGCACCTGTTGTTACAGCCTGCATAGACGCACCGCTAAACCAGTAAATAACAGCACCACCTGCTAATAAACCTAACAATGTATATGGGTTCAACAAGTTCAATACCTGCTCCGGCTCAATATTCAAGTACTCTTTAATTACCAAAATTAAAGAGAAAATCATTGTTGTAGCTCCAACAACAGCAGTACCGATAAGTACCGGTTTTGATGTTGCTTTAAATGTATTTCCTGCACCATCATTTTCTTCTAAGTATTGTTTTGCATTTTCAAAATCAGCATCAAATCCGTATTCTTTTTGAATTTCTTCTTTAATATTTGGAATTTCTTCTATCAAAGACAATTCATAAACAGATTGTGCATTATCAGTAACAGGTCCGTAGGAATCAACCGCAATAGTAACAGGGCCCATACCCAAGAACCCAAATGCAACCAAACCAAATGCAAAGACTGAAGGATATATCATAATACAATCAGGAATAATTGTACTTTGGAAATATGCCATTGCCATTAGAGCAACTATAACAGCACCAATCCAAAAGCCTGAGAAATTACCCGATACAATACCTGACAAAATAGTTAAAGATGCACCGCCTTCTTTTGATGCTGTAACAACCTCTTCAGTATGTTTTGCTTTCGGAGAGGTGAATATTTTTGTAAACTCAGGAATAAGTGCAGCACCTAAAGTTCCGCAAGAAATAATTGTAGCCAAAGCATACCACATATTTGGCATACATGAACTTATGTTTTTCAAAAGTAATTTACTTACACCATAAGTCATACCGATTGATAATATTGATGTAATCCACACAAGTCTTGTCAATGGCACCTCAAAATCGAATTTTTCAGTTTTCGGCGCATACACAAATTTATCCCAAACACTATTGATAGCGTAGGCAACAACTGATGTAACAATCATCAAAAATCTCATTACAAAAATCCATGCCAGCAATTCAACCTGATATTCCTGTTTGGTAACCGCCAATAAAATAAAACTTACAAGAGCAACACCTGTTACGCCATAAGTTTCAAACCCGTCAGCAGTAGGTCCTATAGAATCGCCTGCATTATCTCCTGTACAATCTGCAATTACACCGGGGTTACGAGGATCATCTTCTTTAATTCCGAACTGTATTTTCATCAAATCCGAACCAATATCGGCAATTTTTGTAAAAATACCGCCAGCAACACGCAAAGCAGAAGCACCCAAAGATTCACCGATAGCAAAACCTATAAAGCATGCTCCGGCGATATTCCCGGGAACAAATAACAAAATTACAAGCATCATAATAAGTTCAACGGATACAAGTAATACACCGATACTCATTCCGGCTTTTAACGGAATATTCATGGTATTTAAAGGATTACCCTTTAAGGCAGTAAATGCTGTTCTGGAATTTGCGAGGGTATTCATTCTTATGCCAAACCATGCTACAGCATAAGAACCTAAAATTCCTATTACAGACCAGCCAAGAATTGTTAAAACTCCTGCAAGTCCCATCTGTTGCAAATAACCAAAATAAAATGCGATACACGCACCTATTACTATTTCCAAACCCAGTAAGAACTTACCTTGCTGAATTAAATAGGTTTTACATGTTTCAAAAATTGTATTTCCTACATCTGCCATAGCTTTATGAACATCAATCTTCTTGACCTCCATAAACTTCCACAAACCAAAAGCCAAACCTATTACAGAAATTCCGAGTCCAATCAAAAGCATATTATAACCTTCCGGTGATATACTTTTAATACTTGGAACAACCAAATCGGCTTCACTGGCAAATGACGGCAAAGCACTAAAAGCAAATACTGAAAATAAAGCCATTAGTGATGTAAACTTTTTAATCATTTTAGCTCTCCTTCATTACATACTATACATTACGAACCAGTATATTATACACTATTTACCAATATTTAACAAATAGTTTACACACTTTTATAAATTTGATATCCTATAGATATGACTGATTTTTTTAAAAGTATATGGCTGCTGTTTTTTTCAATGATGATACTGGGACTAATGTTTAGTATTCCGGTTGAAAAACCGCAAAAAGCATATTTTAAAGAAATTGAAAGAATTAAAAGTGAACCACAAAGAAGGATTGATGCAACATACAGATATGTTGAAGCCATAGATAACGGAACTGAAGACTTATCCCAAGGGTTGAATATGATTCCTCCCAGAAAATATTATATTGATAATGAAGATGAGGAATTTTATACACAAATTCCTCAAAGGCATCATGTAAATAAACCTGTAGAAAACAACACCCAAACACGTATAAAACCTCGCTACAGAAGGGATAAACGCAATCCTAAAATTCTGCATCCATATAAATAACCAACCACATGTATTAGAAAACTTTAATCAATTTATACGATTATCATATTTTTAAATGATGTTTATATTTTCTAATTTTATAGAATTAATATGTAAGATAAAGAATTGGGTAGGTTAATGGAACAGAGTTTTGATTTTTCTTCATATAACAGCATAAAACGTTTATCAGAAGATGAACTCGAAACACTTTGGAATAAATATCTTTCGGATAAAACAGACAAACAATCCAGAGATAAACTTATTGTCCAATATATTTATCTTGTAAGATATGCAGTAGGTCGTGTAAAGGTAACATTACCATCAACAGTATCTATTGAAGATATCGCAGGATACGGAGTAGAAGGACTTATCAATGCAATTGAAAGATTTTCACCTGTAAGAAATACCAGATTTGAAACCTACGCACTTATAAGAATTCGAGGCGCAATTCTTGACAGA
>CACXCI010000094.1 GCA_902766105.1 uncultured bacterium | reverse complement strand
CCTGAATTGAAGGGTTAGGGAGAGGGGGCAAAGCTAAATATTTCTCTATCAAATACTTTCCCTGCGGTTCGTCTCCGTGAAATACCCCAATGATTAAAACATTGTTATCACCGCTTTCACCGATAAGCTCTATTTTATTTCCTAATTTTGTTATTGCAGATTCCAATATATTCAATATATTACCCCTCTTCGCTACCCTCTTTCCAAAGGGACGAGGGAATAGTTTTCGCCCCCTCTTCCTTTTTCAATGTTAGAGGGTATTTATCTTTGTTATTCAAACAAAGCCTCTATAAAATCACTTGTATCAAAAGCTTTTAAATCGGTCATTTTTTCACCGATACCAACTAATTTTACCGGTAATTTCATTTCTTTCGCGATTGCAATTATTATTGCACCTTTTGCGCTGCCATCTAATTTTGTCAGTGCAACACAAGTTAAATTGACAGCATCAGAAAACACTTTTGCCTGCTGCAGACCATTTTGACCGGTATTTGCATCTATTACCAATATACTTTCTCTTAAAGCTTCCGGAGCTTGTTTATCTGTTACAGTTTTAATCTTTTTTAGTTCTTCCATAAGATTAAATTTGTTTTGTAATCTGCCTGCCGTATCAATTAGAATTACATCATAATTTTCAGCTTTTGCCTTTTGAATTGCCTCATAAACAACTGACGCAGGATCTGCTTTATCACGTCTTACAATATCAGCACCGGCTCTTTCAGACCAGATATTTAACTGTTCTTCTGCTGCTGCGCGAAATGTATCACCTGCCGCAACAAGAACTTTTTTACCCTGCTGCTTAAATTGGTATGCCATTTTGGCTATCAAAGTAGTTTTGCCTGCGCCGTTTACTCCTGTAATAAAATATATATTTAATTCCCCTTCTTTGTAATTTAATTCGGTAGAACCGGCATTAGATAAAGTTCTTATAAATTCTTCCTTAAGGTAGTTTTTTAATTCAGACGGTTTTACTCCTTTTTTCTTGCGCAAATTATCAACAAGTTCAGCGGCATACTCAACCCCTAAATCAGCACAAATCAGTGCATCTTCAATATCATCTAATGCAAATTCGGAATATTCTTCCTCTGTTACATCAACATTAGACAAAACATTCCCGACAAGAGACTGAGCGGTATTTGATACTGCCTGTTTAAAATTTTCTATTTTTTCTTTAAAAAATCCGAACATTTTATTTGCCCCCTCTCCCTAACCCTCTCCCTCAAGGGGCGAGGGAACAACAGCACTATTTTATGCCCTTATCTACAATAACTTTTGCTAATACTCCGTTTATGAAAGAGGCGCTGTCATCAGTTGAATATTTTTTAGCAAGCTCTAATGCTTCATCTACAACAACCTTCATAGGTGTTTCTTTTATATATAAAAGCTCAGATAAAGCTATGCGTAAAATATCTTTATCCATTTTGACAAGTCTGTCAATATCCCAGCCTGTTGAATAATTTTTTATTATGTCATCAATTTCTTCGTGATTTTTTTGGAAAGTTTGGGCAATTTTAACTGCATAATTTTGAACTTCGCTTTGAGATTCAAGAGTTGTAAATTCTGCGATTTCTAATGCTAATATCGCCTTTTCGGCAACTTCAATCATTTCATCAATTTTTGTTTTTACATCTTGGGTACTCGGCATCGGAACCGGGATATTTGCAGCATCTAAAGGTCGATTCAAATTTGTATCGTGTTCTGCTTCATAATCATCAATTCTGTTTTTCATATCAATCAATGTACCTAATGATTTTTTCAAATCATCGCTTGCACTGTCAGATAGTATTCTGACTGATTTTAAAATAATATCGTCTAAATTTTCTTTTGAGTAGTTCGTAATTTTTTTATCAAATTGAGAAAACAGAATAAATGCCAATTCTCTTGATGCTCTGCGTGCCTGCATATTTTTATACCTCATAATTATGTGTAAAATTTATGAAAATATGCTAACATAAACATTTTGCGCTGGCAATATTCTGTCATGCTGAACTGACTGGAAAATTTGTTGAGTAAAGCAAAACTTAATTCTCTGTTCCTACCTGGTGTTTTCAGCATCTTATGACTTAATATGTTTCATCTAAATTGGGCGGAGATTAGATCCCGAAACAAGTTCGGGATGACAAAAACCACTAATATCAAGAAAATTATCTTGGACATTTGTGGAAACAAGTTCAGGGTGATAGTTTTATTATTTTTTTATGATAACTCATATATAGTAACCATAATTTATTCGAAAAATTTTTTAACAGGAACATCAAAATATTCAGCTATTTCTATTAGTCGTTTTAAACTTATAAACCTTTCAAAACGTTCAACATGACCTATAAATTTTGAATTAACGTCCAATATCTCAGATAATTTTTCTTGTGAAATATTAGCTGCTAGGCGGTATTTTTTAATATTTTTACCTATTGTTCTATATGTTTCTTCTTGAATATTTGACATTTTACTATTGTATAAACTATACTATATAAGCACCACTGCTATATAAGCACTATTAGACTGTCGAATTTATAGCCAATCGGGTAATATCAACAAAATTGTGTGCGTGATAAACAATTTGAATAGGAATTAAAATATGCAAAGAATAAAAAACATAGAAATATTGAGAATTATCGGTTGTGTTGCAATTGTAATGCTGCACTTTTTTTCACACCATTTGGGAAGTAAATATGGTAATATACCGATTTATCATCACCTGAAACTAATGACAAGTAACGGACAAAAAGCTGTTGATTTATTTTTTATATTGTCAGGCTGCTTCTTCGCTATCACATTCAATAAAAATATTGACATTTGGGATTTTCTTAAAAAGAAATTAATAAGATTATATCCCGTTTTATTATTTGTAATTGGAGGAATGTTTATTCTTTCACTTTTCCATTTTACAAAATTTGACTTTTACAGTTGTATTTTATGTCTATTTGGTCTGAATGGTACAATATTATCTTTAAAAATAGGCTACATTGAGGTTTTTTGGTATGTTTCAGTTATGTTATGGACTTTATTGTTATATTTTTACCTGCTTAAACACTACGAACAAAAAAATATTAATTTATTAGCATTTTTAGCTGTTTTTATATGCTATGGGATAATAATTCAGGCAAGACAAGGACATATAAGTGGTCCTAATGTAGTTTTTGGTCATCTTTATCAATTTTCAACATTAAGAGGTTTGGGAGGAATTAGTTTAGGGTATTTATTAGGGAATTGGTATAAAAACAATGCTGAACTAATAAAAAATTATATTCCGACATGGAAACAAAAAATATTTTTGACATCTTTGGAATTCGTTTGTTTATTCTTCATAATAAATAATCTGATATTTCATAAAATAAAATTTGATAATGATATCATATTTATACTAACATTTGCTCTAATTATATTCTTATTTTTACTAAACAAAGGATATATCTCAAAAATTCTTGATAACGATATATGCTCAAAATTTTCAAAATACACATATTCAATTTATATGACGCATTCTACTATAATTAAAACCCTTTTGATAAACACTATTTGGAAACATACAAGTATTGTTACCACGCACCCGAATATAAATATTGTAATTATATTTTTATCAACAATAGTATTCGGCATTTTAACCTATCATCTTATTGAAGTTCCTTGTTTGCAGTATTTATTACACAAGTATAGTTCTAATAAAAATGTATAAATAATTGCCTAAATAATTACTTGATTTTATTTAAGGAATTTATATAAAATGTTAAACAGAATGTTTTTTAAGTCGTTAAGTCTATAAGTCGTTAAGACGTTAAGTTCAATAAGGTTTATTGATTAAATTAATCCTTGTCTTG
>CACXCI010000093.1 GCA_902766105.1 uncultured bacterium | reverse complement strand
CTAAAAAGTAGGAGAGGGGTAGGGTGAGGTATGATTTTAATATAAAAAGCTGGATTCCTCACATACGTTCGGAATGACAAAACACGTTATCTTGAACGTAAGCGAAAAATCTCATAGAAAATCAAATTGTAGGGTGTGGTTTTAACCGCACCGCTTATATTTTGGTGCATCATACAATGCACCCTACTATGCTAAAACATTATGCAGATAGAGTAAATATTTCGTAAATTTCTTCATCAGTAAGTTCTGTAATAACTTTTTCGCCTTCGTAAACTGCCATATCAGCAAGTTCTTTCTTAGATTTCAGCATTTCATCAATTTTTTCTTCAAAAGTTCCAAGAGTAATCATTCTGTGAACCATTACATTTTTGTCTTGTCCGATACGGTATGTACGGTCTGTTGCCTGATCTTCAACTGCAGGATTCCACCATAAGTCGTAATGGATTACATTTGTCGCACTTGTTAAGTTCAAACCTGTACCACCTGCTTTTAAAGAAAGTATCATAACTTTATACTCATCATCATTTTGGAATTTATCAATCAACTCTTCACGCTGAGGTACTGTTAAACTGCCATGGAAAAATAACGGTTCAGTATTACATTCTTGGGCAATAACTTTGCATAATATATCGCCCATTTCTTTATATTGAGTAAATATAAGAGTCTTTTCACCATTATCAATAATACTTTGAACAAGATCCAGACATTTTTCCATTTTACCGGACATTTCTCTGCCCATTTCGCCTGTTTTTAAGAATTGATAAGGATGATTACATATTTGTTTTAACGCTGTAATAAGTTTAAATATATTACCTCGTCTATTTACACCTGTAAATCCGCTTATCTTTGTCATCATTTCGTTTAAAGTTTTTTCATAAAGAACAGCCTGAACTTTAGACAAATAACAGTATTCATTAAGAACCATTTTTTCAGGCAAATCGGAAATTACATTTTTGTCAGTTTTTAGACGTCTTAATACAAACGGTGAAATTGACATTTTAAGTTTATCAGCTCGATTATGCTCTTTAAATCTTTCAATAGGAATTGCATAACTTTTTTGAAATTCTCTTAAAGATCCCAAATAACCCTTATTTATAAAATCAAATATACTCCATAATTCAGTTAATCTGTTTTCAACAGGAGTACCTGTCATTGCTATTTTTACATCTGATTTTAACATCTTAATTGCAAGAGTTTGAGCAGTATCAGGGTTTTTAATATTTTGAGCTTCATCAACAATAATTACACCCCAAGTGTGTTTTTTAAGCTCTTCAACATCAATTCTCATAATTGCATAAGTCGTTAAAATAACATCGTGTTCAACATCTAATTGCCTATCAGAACCATGATAAATAACTGCATCAAGATTAGGTGCAAACATTTGAAGCTCTTTCATCCAATTACCCATAAGAGTTGTCGGACAAATAACAAGAACGGGTTTTTTGAGTTTACCTTCTTCTTTCATTTTCAAAACCAAACTAATAACCTGAATTGTTTTACCTAATCCCATATCATCAGCCATACAAGAACCGAAACCCTTTGAAACATTTGTCCATAACCATTTCAAACCAACCTGCTGATATGGTCTTAATTCTCCCGTCAAACTCTTTGGAACAGTCATTTCCACTGGTTTTGTAAAATCGTTTAACACTCTCGCAAACGCGGCATCATAATCAAAGTCATACTGATCAAACTGACCGGATAACGATGCGTGGATAAGCTCCATTCTTGACATTGATTTGAGATTAGATTTTGCAATTTGCTCAAAGATCTTCTTACTTTCTTCTTGATCAATCAAAACATATTTATTCTTGTACTTAATCAAACCGTTATTGTTTTCCAACAATTTTTGATATTCTTCGATTGATATTTTTTCATTACCTATTGCTATTTCGTATGTGAAATCAAGAATATCATCTAATGACATCTTACCGGAATTTGTATTATTGATTAAATCTGCCAAATCTCCGGAGCGAGCTTCTTTAACTTTTGCATTAATAGATGCTCTGGGGATAATTATATTTGATAATTCCTCAGGTAAAATAACCTCAATTTGAGCCTTTTGAAGATAGTATGCAGTTTGAGTAATGATTTTGTATATTTCATTTAAGTTCAAATCCAAATATAACTTGTCTTCATCTTCAAAAAGTTCTTCAAGTTCAGGCATATAACGAAGCGCATAATTCAGTTGTTTTTCCACAATTCTTGAAATATCTGATGATTTTGCACCAAAGACCTCTTCATCCGTATAAAGTTTATCAATCAATACACTTTCATTATTTTTCCTGTCTTTTATATGAACCTTTAATCTGAACAGCTCATCTTCTACTTTTTCTATTTTGAAGAATGGGATAACGTCATATTTACCCAGATATAATTCATCAAACCATGCAGCAAAACTTTCTGCAATATCTTTACCTTTCAGAGTTGCTCTTTGCTCTAAATCCTTCAACAAATATGTACCTGATTTGACATCTTTAAAGCGGTACATTTTTATCCCTAAGAATTTATATATAACATAATTTAGGTATGTATAAATAAATTCATACACAAAATTTTTCGGCTTTTCACCTTCTATGAACAAATCTTCAGGCATACATTCTTCGAAAAGATTTATAATTCTTGCCATTTTCTGATTATTGATAATCGGTTCATAAATTATACGAAACATTTGACCGTGACGTTTTACAGTTGGAATGAAATATAATTTTTCAATCATCTTCATAACAAAATAAGTCAACTTATTCAAATATATAAAGGTCGGTGATAAATCAGCCAAATCAACAACATTTCCAAAACCGCCAAAATAATCCATAACCAAATCCCAAGCCATAAAATATCCGACATGTTCGCCAAATACCTCTGACTTGAATCTGAATAATGAACCTTTTGATTTTAAATAATACTGAAAATTATTTGTCGGAGTAACAAAAAACATCGGCTTATGACCACACCAATCCTGACCGGCACTCGGGCGTGATGTCAGATAGAAATTTGTATTTCGTGTTGGTGCATTAGGACTCAAAAATATTCCCGCAAACTCATCTTCGACAATTTGATAAATCATACTCAAGGTATAACGAAAATCCTTATTTTTAAAATTCTCAGGATTTTCACTCAAATTAAAGAATAATTCATCAACATTATTCTTTTTAAATGAGAAATCTATGTCTAATTTATCTATGCCATTTGCCATATTTCATTCCTTACACCGTCCGCATATATAATTGCACCGCAAAACTACTTATTTATCGCACCTACTATACTTTTTATCAAAGATGATCCTGTCATTTCTTTAGGCTGTTCTATACCTAAAATTTGTAAAACAGTCGGCGCAACATCACATAATGCCCCACCTTCTCTAAGCTCCATTTCTTCAGGTGCATTTATCAAAACAAACGGAACATCATTTGTTGTGTGTGCGGTTTGTGGTTTTCCGGTTTCTTCATCAACCATAACCTCAGCATTTCCATGATCTGCAGTTAACAGCATAACAATATCATTTTTCTTACAAGCTTCAGCAATTTTACCAACACATTCATCAACAACTTTACAAGCCTTTGTTGCAGCTTCAACAACTCCTGTATGACCTACCATATCAGGATTTGCAAAGTTTACTAATATAAATTGATATTTTGTATCATCTATTGCTTTTAATACATTTTCACAAACCTCAGGCGCACTCATCTCAGGCTGCATGTCATAAGTTGCAACTTTTGGAGATGCAACAAGAACGCGAGTTTCATGAGGCTGCGGTTCGTCAATCCCACCGTTAAAGAAAAATGTAACGTGAGCATATTTTTCTGTTTCTGCAGTTCTGAATTGATTTATTCCGTTAGCTTCTAACACATCACCTAAAATATTTACCAATTTTTCTTTTGGAAATGCAACAGGGAATGTGAAAGTTGCTTCATAACTTGTCATTGTTGTATATAAAATATTTTTCAAAACTTTCTTACGGTTAAATCCGTCAAAATCCGCAAAATTAATTGCTTTTGTTATTTCTCTTGCCCTATCAGGTCTATAGTTAAAGAATATTATTGAATCGTTATCGTGAATTCTTGATTCTTCACCGCCAATAACAGTTGGCAATACAAATTCATCAGTTTCACCCTTAGCGTATGATGCTTTTATACCTTCAACAGCAGTTGAGGCATGTTCACCTTCGCCTAATAACAAAGCATTGTAACCTTTTTCAACTCTTTCCCAGCGGTTATCTCTGTCCATAATATAATAACGACCGATAACTGTCGCAACAGGAGGTAAATTATACTTTTTCAGCTCATCTTCTACCACCTGTACATATTCACAAGCACTTGCTGGAGGGGTATCACGACCATCTAAAAATGCGTGGACATACACTTTAGTTAATCCGTTATCAGCTGCCATTTTTATTAATGCTAACAAATGATCTAATGATGAGTGAACGCCACCTGTTGATACAAGCCCGTATATATGTAATGCGGAATTATTTTTCTTCGCATGTTCTATTGCATTCAAAAATCTTTCGTTTTTGAAAAAGCTTCCGTCTTTTATTGCATTATTGATTTTTGATAAATCTTGATAAACAATACGTCCTGCACCCAAGTTCAAATGACCAACCTCACTGTTACCCATTTGACCTGCAGGAAGCCCTACATTTTCACCATCAGCCTTTATATGAACAAACTTTTCTTCTTGTTCTAATTTTGGAACATTTACAGGATGTGCCAATTTTGTTGCATCATATTTTTCTGAACCGGTTGAAATTCCCCAGCCATCCATTATACATAGTAATACTCTTTTTGTCATATATAATCCCTTCTTTTTATTCTCTACGTTAGATTAAGTGTATCAAGAACATATATTGATTTCAAGAGCATTTTTAAAGAAGGCATGCTGGCAGGCTTAAATAATTCCTTTAATAGCCTGTCCTCTTGTCCTCCTGTCCTCTGTTCCTCAATAGAATGTTTACGTTGACGCGTGTTCGCCACAGCTATGCATACAAGCTCACTCAAAAATTTTCGTCATTCTGAACTTGTTTCAGAATCTTGAAAATTTTTGGTTCGTTTTGTATCGCTTCGCTCGTACCTCTGCGAGCATATACCCATTTCGCATTAAACGGTAACGTTCGCATTTGCAGAGAAAGTTCAACACTTTCTCTGACGCATGCTCAACTCTCGCTTCGCTCGTACCTCTGCGAAATGGGTAAAAAAAAGCTTCTTTAATAGAAGCTTCCTTGGAATCTGTTACAATTCCTCGTGTAAAAGATTAGTAGGTAGAAAGTAGAAGGTAGT
>CACXCI010000092.1 GCA_902766105.1 uncultured bacterium | reverse complement strand
TGAAAAAGACTCTATTGATACTCAAATGACTGCAATAGAAAACGAAATTTCTTCATTAAAAACACTTGTAAACAACAATGTAAAATCTGCTTGTACTTTGAACCTTGCATCAGGCGGTTAAGGATAAGCAAAAATTACAATGAGTTTTCAAACAGTTCCACTGTGTTGAGCATCAATGATGCAATAGTCATTGGACCAACTCCACCCGGAACAGGCGAAATATATGATGCAATTTTTGAAGATGTCTCAAAATCTACGTCTCCATGCAACTTGCCTGAGGCATCTTTAAAAATTCCCACATCAACAACTACACAACCCGATTTTAACATTTCCCCTTTTATAATATTTTTTCCCACTGCAGAAACGATTATGTCTGCAGTTTTTGTTATTTGTTCAAGATTTTTTGTATAACTGTGACAAACAGTTACGGTCGCATTGCGGTTCATCAACATCTGTGCCATCGGACGACCGACAATATTTGAACGCCCTATAACAACGGCATGTTTACCTTCAAGTTCTATGCCATACTCATCTAAAAGTTTCAAAACACCTTTGGGGGTACAAGGATAAACATAAGGTTTTTCGCCTGAAAAAAGTTTGCCAAAATTGTACGGAGTAAATCCATCCACATCTTTTTGAGGGGCAATAGCATTTATAATATTTGTTTTTGAAATATGCTCAGGCAAAGGAAGTTGAACTAAAATAGCATGAACAAATTTATCACTATTTAATTCATTTATTTTATCAATTAGAACCTGTTCCTTTACATCAGACGGATAATTTATAACTTCTGAAATTATACCGATTTTTTGAGCACATTTCTGTTTATTTGCAACATAAATTTTACTTGCAGAATCTTCTCCGACAAGGATAACAACAAGTTTTGGTTTAACAGAAAAACTGCTGATTTTTTTTGCCAACTCATCAAGAATTTTATCTCTTAATTTTTTACCGTCTAATATTGTAGCCATGCAAAAATTATAGCATAAAATATTTTCTTAAATAATTATCAAAAATATTCCCAATAAAGCAAAATTTACATCATAAGTATGATTTACGAATTTCAATAAATAAATAGAATAAAATTATGAAAATAATTAAATTGACATTGCCATTGGAAGTATATACAAAATCCCTGTATAAAAATACAATAGGGAACGATTTAGGACGAGTTCACAAATGCAAACTTATAAGTTTAAACTCCAAATTAAAAGCCGATACTTATGCAAAGAATAGCAATATTCAAAAGAATTTAACAAATTAATTTTGGTAACTATATACAATGTTACCTAAATTTTTCTATTTTATTCATCAAATCTTCGTAATCTCCAGAAAATGTGATACATCTATCATTATTTATCAACCATTCTTTGGTTAAGTCTTGGTTTCTTGTTGTAAAAATTTTTACATCATATTCGTAAGATAGTTTTTTAAGTAAATCATACGCACCCTCCTTGATTGGCGAAATGTAATCTGCTTGATAATTGTCTGTATAGGTATTTAATACACCATCTAAATCTATTAATATTGTTTTCATCATATTCTCCTAAAACCATTGTTATTTCTCAATGAAATTAATCTTATTATATTTAATAATTGAGATAATGTAATACAATAAACTTGGTATTTATATAAAGCATAGAAGAAAATTGATGGGTGTTTCATTAAATAAGTTTGCGATTAACAATGAGATAGACCCCGCGATACTTAGTAGAATAGAAAATTTAAAACAAGATATAAAAATGGGTATTTTAGTTAAAATAGCTAATGGATTTGAAACTACACCTGCAAAATTTTTGTCAGAATTTGAGAATTATGAGTAATATTTGTACTAATCCCTCTATATAGCATTCATTTTGCAAAGGTTTTTGTAGTCGCAGAATTTTTCGTTCGGGCATTTTGACGGTCGGTCAAATTCAAGGTTATTGATTTTACCCACAATTTCAATAAATTCCTGTGCTATTTCTTCACAAACCTCATCTGACATCTCTTTCAATGTATGGTATTCTTCGTCTAACAACGGATAAATAAATGTTGTAGAAATATCAGCCGTTGTGTTAAACTGCTTTTTAAACAGATATTTATAAAATCCAATCTGGTAAAAATAATCCGAATGTTGTCCAGCTTTTGTTATTCCGGAATTGTCCGTACCTGTTTTGTAATCATAGATTGAATAAGTGCCGTCAGAATTTTTGTCAATTCTGTCTATCGAGCCGACAAAATTTATCCCGTCCTCGGTTGTGTAATCAAGTGGTAATTCTGCTCTTGTTTCAAGGGTTTCAATAGGTGCAATAGAGATAAATTTGTCGTAATATTTTCCGTCAGAGAAAATATACTCT
>CACXCI010000091.1 GCA_902766105.1 uncultured bacterium | reverse complement strand
GATCTCATAGAAAATCAAATTGTAGGGTGTGGTTTTAACCGCACCATTTATATTTTGGTGCATCAAACGATGCACCCTACAAGGCTTATCCCCTCTACTAAAAAGTAGGAGATGGTTAGTCGGTGCTGCCACGTCGACAAATTTTAATTTTATTTCTACCCTCTATTGCAAATAGTTCTTGCAACATAAACGCCTGATGCTGATGCTTGTAACAAGCCTCTTGTTACGCCTGCACCATCACCTATTGTGAATAAGTTTTTAACGCCTTCTGTTTCAAGTTCATTTGTTAATTTTACTCTTGCGGAGTAGAATTTAACTTCTATACCATACAATAATGTGTAACGAGATGCTGTTCCGGGAGCAATTTTATCAAGTGCCTTTAACATTTCTATAATACTTGTCATTTGTCTGTATGGAATAACCAAACTTAAATCACCCGGAGTCGCACAAGTTAGTGTCGGTGTAATTACGCTGTTTTTAATTCTCTCAGGGGTAGAGCGTCTGCCGTCTAACAAATCGCCGAATCGTTGAACTAAAATTCCGCCGCCTACCATGTTTGCTAATCTTGCAATATGCTGACCGTATTGGATAGGCTCTTTGAACGGTTCTGTAAATTTTTCACTTACCAAAAGCGCAAAGTTTGTATTTGGAGTTTTATAATTTGCATAACTGTGTCCGTTTACTGTAGCAATTCCGTTGTAATTTTCCTGAACAACTTCACCGTTTGGGTTCATACAGAAGGTTCTGACCTCATCTCCAAATGTAGGGGAATGATATATTAGTTTCGATTCATATAATTTTGATGTTAAAGGCTCAAAAACAGGAGCAGGTAATTCAACTCTGACGCCAACATCAACTGCATTATTAACCATTCCGATTTTATGCTGAGCAAATTCATTTGTTAACCAGTCTGCACCTTCTCTTCCTGGGGCAATAATTGTATAATCCGCAGAAATAACATCACCATTATCAAGCTTGATACCCTTTACCTGTTCACATTCTACAATTAAAGATTGTGCAGCGACATTATTCATAATAGTAATTCTGTCATCAAGATAGTCTTGCATGTTTTTCAATACATCCAAACTTCTTTCTGTTCCCAAGTGCCTTACAGGTGAATGAACAAGTTTTAGTTCTGCAAGTACAGCTTGATGTGCAATTTCTTCAAAAACTTTCATATCCGTACCGAAAACTTCTTCAGTTGCACCATATTTTAGGTATAATTTGTCGGCATAATCGATTAATTCTTCTGCCTGCTTTCTTGTCATGTAATCAACTAAATGACCACCGACATCAGGTGTTAGAGTTAATTTTCCGTCTGAAAACGCACCGGCTCCACCCCAACCGCATAATAAACCGCATTTTTTACAGTTTACACATTTGGGTGAACCCTGTCTTAAAGGACACTTTCGGGTTTCAATTCTTTGTCCTTTTTCTACTAATACAACTTTCCAGTCCGGTTTTAATTTTGTTATCTCCAAAGCCGCAAAAATTCCCGCAGGGCCGGCACCGATTATGGCTACATTATACATTTGCTTATTTCCTCGCTATACTGTCAACCCTTTGAGTATAGCCAAAACATTTTGTATTTTAAAGCCTTTGTAAAGATATATTTTATAAAAGAGTTATAAGCAAAAGAAAAAATTTTACACCAAATTTATGTTGGGCTTTAAGCCCAACATACTTTAATTGTGGTAAATTCCATTATTTGTCTTATTTATACAATTCCCAAACTGACAATTTGAATTGTAAGGCTGTGTCATTTCCTGTTGAAAAAGCTGTTGATTTATCTGGGGCGGACTTTGTGTTTGTCCCTGCTGTGTTCTGTCTTGCATAACCGAATTAGGCTGCTGCATTGTTTCCATCCGACTGGGAATCATTCTATCCTGTAAGTTGATCCTGCCAAAATCCTGTCTGTTTATCTCCGATTGGCAAATTCCTAATGATGAAATCGGACATGCACCATAAACCGAACAAAAACCTGAGAACAATAATATTCCAAACATTATAACCTTTTTCATAAAATAACCTCCTATGTTTCTTTAACAATATAAAAGATTATTATGTAATTTTCATTGGATAAAACGGCTATTTTTTATTTGATTTTTACCCCTTGCGGCATCTTTTAAAATTTTTTTAAAGGGGTAAATGGGTTCCATTTTAAATCCGCAATCTTCTGATAGTGTTCCGCCCATAGAAAATAATTCCTCTTGTGGATATCTTCTGCAAATTCCCGGACGCCAAAAATGTATTTTGCACCTTTTAGTTTCTTTATCGAGATGTGTACATTCAAAGATTAATCCTAATTCGTCTTTGCCAATAATTTTTAATCCTGAATAAAAACTGTGCAAAAATTGTAATTTTTCAAACTCTTTTTCATCTTGTAATACATGCTTGAAATGTTTTACATAAATATGAGAACAACAGCCTCCGCAACCTTTGCATTTGCCGGTTCTCCAGTAGTGCTTCTTGAATATTTTTGCTAAGATGAATTTTTTAATTTCAGTAAACATAATTCCATGATAATACAAGTTTTGGCTGCGATTGTTAAGTTTTGTAAATCTTTAAAATAAATAAGGCAAATATTAATCTTGAGGATAATTAAACCAAATGTAAGAAAAAACGAATCAATTTATTAAATAATAATTTACCCCTTAATCTTTTAACCAAAACAAAAATAACCTTACATTTTTTAACTGACATAATACTATAACATAACCAAAAATAACCAACCTTGACCTCAAACAGAGGTCTTTTTTTTAGCTCTGAGCAGAGCAAAATTTTCGGTAGGGCGAAGCGCAGCGTAGTCCCGTATGGTGGGTGAAAATGTTGAATTTCCACCCACCCCGAATAATTTTGAACGAGTGAAACGAGAGATGAGCTTGCGTAAGCCGATGTGGAGTGCCGGTATCGGGTTGCGATGAGCAAGCCGAACAGGGCACGAAACATAATATGGCGACGTAAGAGTTTTCTAAAAGAAAACTCCACAGGAGCTATATAACAATTGAGAGTACGAATGGTGGCGTTTATTGCAATGACAAGTTCCCTCCCTGGTTAGTGGGAAATCAAATTGTAGGGTGTGGTTTTAACCGCACCATTTATATTTTGGTGCATCAAACGATGCACCCTACTCCTACTTGATGGTCTTTACGATTCTTCGTTCCCGTTGGTTACTCAGAATGACATGTTCCCTCCCTGATTAGGGAGGATAAAGGAGGGTATCAATCTAGCTCACCCCTCCCGACCTCCCCTGCATTGAGGGGAGGAGTAATTACCGGTTTTGCGGCGGGGGTAAGTAAAAAAATGTAGGGTGGGGTACCTACCCCACCGGGTGTATTAAAATCTGTTTTTTGCAATAACTATTATTGGAGAATAAGTGAGTTTTGTTTTGGGATATTTTTTAGAATACCGATCGCAAAAGTCTTTTACTTTTTTGACTGTCCAAGTTTTTTCAGATAAAGAATTTACGCCTGTTTTTTTCATGTGTGCCAAAAGCTCTAATGGGGTTTTAAAATTTAATTCTTCATAAAAATTTTCGCAATATAAAATTTCAAACCCAAGTTTTTCTATAATTTCTTTTATTTCTTCTTGAGATTTATACTGCAAGGACAAACCCGTTATATCTTTTAATTCGGCAAAATTGTCAGGTGCGAAGGTTGAAAAAGCTAAAAATCCATCTTTTTCAAGTGAAAATTTTAATATATCAATAGCTTTATCAAGATTTTCAAACCATTGGAACATTGCGTTTGATATAATTAAATCCATTTTTCGGCTTGGCTTTATTTTTAGGGCATTCCCGTGCAGGAAATTCACCTCCGGAATAATTTTTTGCAAATATAATTTCGATTTTTCGACTATATCATTAGCATAATAATTTTTATATTTGATTTCTCTTATAATTCTTTTTGTTGCAAGTCCGGTACCTGAACCCAGTTCTAAAATATTATCAAATTCTTTTTTATGTTTTGACAATTCAAGAACCATTTTTGAAGCCATCAAATCTTGAACAATTGCGTTTTTATCGTAATCATTTAAGCTTTTTTCAAATTGTTTTTTTATATGTTTGTAATCTATCGGCATAATTGTGTTATTTCTTCCCAACTATTAAAATTATAGAACAAGTTGTGTCCGTATGGAAGGATTGTACATGGTGTATTATTTTTTTTATGGCTTTCAGTTTGATTTTTAGGCGGAATAATTTTATCAAACTCACTTACAACTGCATAATCATAAAATTTTTCATACTTTACAAGGTTGTTTTTAATATCTTTGTATAAATTTTCAAGCTCGGACACTCTGTTTTCAATTGATCTTTGAACAGGGTTTTGGAGGTATTTTTCATATTCTTCCTGTGTATGAAAAATATTTTTATAAAATTTTTCCTTCAAGCCTGTTTGGGCATGCTTTAAAGTCAATTCAAAAATTTTAACAGAAATTCCATATTTATCATCAACAGGAAATATTGTTCCGTTTATTGCTATTTTTTTATCAAAATTTTCAAACAAACCTTTGTGTAAATATGCAGCATAAACGCCCATTGACCAAGTTATAAGAATTTTGTTTTTGTATTCAAATAAATTGTTTAATTCAGCAGGCAAAGACAAATCATTATAATCATAAATAATAATTACATCATAATTTTTGCAAGCAATATTTTTGAAAGGGTTTTCATCAAAACTCCAACCTGCAAAAAATACTATCAAGTTTTCATTATTTTCTTTATTTAGCCAATACGCTTTCATTTATGATGTCCTTTAAATTTTTCAATTCATCTTCTTCAATATCAGCCGTAAGCGAAAGTCTTATACGAGATGTTCCGACAGGAACGGTGGGTGGTCTTATCGGCAAGGTGAAATATCCGTTATGGAATAAAACATCACACAAATCGACAGTTTCCTTGTTGCCGCCGATAACAACGGGTATAATATGGCTTTGGCTTCCCATTTTTTGAGCAATAGAAAGCATTTTTTTCTGCCTGTTGTTTATTGTTAATTTGTTTTCTATTATCCATTTTGTAAACGCTATATTAATTGGCGGGAGTGCTGTTGAAAAAATAAATGAACGGGATTTGTTTATTAAAAAGTCTATCATAACTTTAGAACCGGTAACAAAAGCTCCCATTGAGCCGATAGCTTTTCCAAATGTTCCGACAATCAGGTCAATTTCATCAATTATACCAAGTTCATCAGCCACACCTAAACATTTACCACCAAATACTCCAAAAGCGTGGGCTTCATCTATTATCATAATGCAATTATATTTCTTTTTTAATTCTACAATTTTTTTTAAATCTGCGATATCTCCATCCATAGAAAATACACTCTCGGTAATTATAAAGGCATTCTTATAATTAGCTCGTTCACGTTTTAACAGACGTTCAAGAGCTTCCATATCATTGTGTGGATATCTGAAAAATTTGCCGTCTGATAATTTCATCCCGTCAATTATGCTTGCGTGATTTAATTTATCAGAAAAAACGACATCACCTTTTTGACACAACGCACTTGATATCCCAACATTTGCGTGGTATCCGCTGTTATACAAAAGGGTGGATTCTTTGTTGTATAGTTTGGATAACAGATCTTCCAAATCCTTATATACAGGCAATGTTCCTGTTAAAAGTCTTGCAGATGCACTTCCAAAAGAATATTTATCCCCCGCGAAATCTAAAAATTCTTTGGTAATTTTTTTGTTATCTGCAAAATTCAAATAGTTATTTGAGGAAAGATTTAAAAGTTTTTTACCCTTGAAGTAAATGTATTTTTCGTCTTTACCTTCGTAATTTTTTAAATCTCTAAAATGTGATTTTTCTTTTAATTCTGCTAGTATTTTTTGATAATCTTCGTACATACGTTAAGTTTACGGCAAACCCATTTCAATTGCAATTGTAACGATATGTAAATAATATATACTTATTATATACAAATTTAGCAATTAATATTTTTACAAATTGTTTATATAAGAGTAACGAGGTATAATCTGAGATCATGGACAAGAAGACTGAACAAAACTTAGAAGTAATTGAGAATGATACAGATACGATGAGATGTAAAGAAGTTATTGAACAACGTCAGTCCGCTTGTCAGACAAATCCTATTAAAAGAAAGCTTTTGGACTTTAGCAACGCTAACAAAACCAAACGATTTTCGGTCAGGGACTTGTTTAAACGATAGATTCGAGTAGCACGGCTTTATGAGGGTCGATACGCACATCAATTTGTGCGGTTTGTGAGGAATTGAAAACGGATTTTACTTCGTTACTCCTTTTTATTATTGGGTATAGAAGGTTATGTATTAAGACTTTTAATTTTAAGGCTTAAAACATTTCTCAAGTTTTTATTGTACAAGTTTAAAAAATTTATAAACTAATCTTGTCAGATACTCATTATTTTTCATGGTTTCTGTCATTTCGAACAACAAATCTTGATACGGAGCAAGATGTCTAAAGCAAAAGAGTTCATCAGGTTCGACATTCAAAATAAATAATATTTTATTCAAGTTTTCAGCAGTAGGATAATACTTACCACGTTCGATATTACTTAAACTGGCGGTTTCAATACCCATCAGTTCGGCCATATATTCTTGGGTAAAATTTTTTGCTTTTCGCAGTTCTTGAATTCGTTTTCCTAATAATACTTTTACGTCCATAGCTGACCTCTTTTTTTTATATTATTGTCCGAATTCAAAATTTTTAATATTGTATAACATCATAAATTTATTGACAATTGTTGTTTTACATGTATTAATTGTCGTAAAACTTTTATATTTTATGAAAAGTACATGTTTTACAATATAAATATTAAGGTTTATGAGGAATAGCATGCCGAAAGTATCAATAATCATACCTGTTTATAATGTTGAGGAATATTTAAGACAATGCCTGGATAGTGTTGTTAATCAAACCTTAAAAGACATTGAAATTATTTGTGTTGACGATTGTTCAACCGACGGTTCTTATGAAATTTTGCAAGAATACGCTTCAAAAGATGACAGATTTGTTGTTTTAAAGCAAGAAATCAACCAAGGACAGGGAGTTGCAAGAAATAGAGGTCTTGATATAGCCAAGGGTGAATATATAATGTTTCTTGATCCTGATGACTGGTATGAACTTGATGCTTGCGAATCTGCATATAACCAAATAATAAAAAATAACAATGACCTTGTGTTTTTTAATTTGACATATTTTTATGAAAAAAGTAAAACATACAAAATTGATATTCAAAAGCTTAATAAATTTGAAAAAGATATCAATAATCCTCAAATAAAATTTTCTAAACTTGATTATCCGTTTTTTGGGAACGGCGAATCTGTATATAAAATATACAAAAGAGAATTTATAAACGCTAATAATATCCGTTTTCCAAATTACAGATTTTGTGAAGATTTAGTTTTTTATGCAAAGGTTATAACTTGTGCTAAGAGTGCTTCTATCTTGGATAAATCTTTGTATTATTATCGCATACACGAAAATAACACCATTAAACAAGGGTTGTACAAGGATTTATTGGCAGCGCAAAAAGATGCTTTTAAAATAATATGCAACTGCGAATATTCTGATAAATATTCAAAATTATACGCAGTAGCTTATATTCAGTCTTTACTCTATTGGTTTAACAAGTATACAAAACAAAACCCTGAAATTGAAGAAGATTTTTATAACAACATTCGAAAGGTATTTATTTCATTGGATAAATACTATCTTGATGAGAATACAAAACGATTATTACCCCAAAAAATTCTTAAAAAGTTTAACAAAATTGTGAGCCATGATTATGAAACTTACAAAAAATCTCAATTCATAGAAAGGGTATTTTCTTTTAAAAATATTTTTAAAAACACAACACATAATCTAAAGAGGGAAGAACATGCCTGCTGAAAATATAAAAGTATCAATAATAATACCTGTATATAATGTTGAGAGATATTTACCAAAATGTCTGGATAGTGTAATCAACCAGACATTAAGAGATATTGAAATCATTTGCATTGATGATTGTTCAACTGATGGTTCTTATGAAATTTTGCAAGAATATGCTTCAAAAGACGACAGAATTATTGTTTTAAAGCAAGAAACCAATCAAGGACAGGGGGTTGCAAGAAACAGAGGAATAGATATTGCAAAAGGTGAGTATATAGGATTTGTCGATCCTGATGACTGGATTGAACTTGATATGTATGAAAAAATGTACAATCAGGCAAAAAATCTAAATTCAGAAATAGTAATTTGCAACATAAACAGATACAACGAAGAAAGTAAAAAAACTAAAAAAGCTCAATTTTTTGAAAATTATTTATCCCCTCTCAGTATTTTAAAAACAGAAATGCCTGCCAATGTAAATATTAACAAAGAAGAAATTAACAAAACTCTGTTGCTTTCACCATGTTATGCATGGAACAGAATATACAAAACTGAACTAATACGGCACTATAGCATATATTTTGCAGAGCGAAAAACTTATGAAGACTGTATTTTTACGTTGAGAAGCCATCTCCAGGCAAAAAATATTTCTTATATTGATGAGCCCTTTTATACATATCAAATTCGTACTAAGTCAAGCCTAAGAAACACCACTTGGACAATTAAATATCAACATTTAGTAGAAACATATAACGATATCAAATTTTACTTAAATAAAATTGGATATTTTGAAACATTACAAAAAAATCTCAAATATTTTTTTATGATTGGTTTATACCTTATATATACAAGAGAGATAGATAAAAAAGCAAAAGCACGATTCTTAAAAAAATTAAAAGCAGACATTCCGGCAAATGAATATAAGTTACTTAAAATTAAACGAAAAAAAACATTATCACAAAAGGGAAATATAAAGTTATTTGATTTTAATAATATTGATATTAATGTTCTTGGAATAAAAATTAAACATAAAGAAAAAATTTTTACGCAACCAATAGATTTGGTGTATTGCTGGGTTGATGGGAATGATGAAAAATGGCAAAAAGAAAAACAATATTGGCAACAACAATCAGAAATGCCATTTGATTATAATGCTATATGCAATTGCCGCTTTACAGATAATAATGAACTCAAATATTCTCTGCGTTCAGTAGCCCAAAATGCTCCATGGATAAATCATATTTATATTGTAACAAATGGTCAAATCCCAAAATGGTTAGATACAAACCATCCTAAAATTACATTAGTAAATCATAATGAAATTATGCCTCAAAAAGCACTACCTACATTTAATTCTGATGCAATAGAAACCTGCATTGATAATATACCAAATCTGTCAGAATATTTTATATATGGAAATGACGATTTTTATATATACAGTAAAGTTACTCCTGAATACTTTTTTGACAAAAAAGGAAATCCAATCACTCGCTTGGTTAAACATAAATGGAAAAAAGAACAAATTGAAAAAGAACTATATTTAAAAAATATAACTTATAATGCAAAATTAATTAAAGAAAAATTCGGAACTTTTTACAGTTACGAACCCATACATAATATGGATTCATACAGGAAATCATATTTTAAGGAGTGTAAAAAAGAATTTGAAAAAGAATTTAATAAGAGTGTCTTAAATAAGTTTAGAACTCAAAATTCTATACAAAGAACTATTCATTATTACTACATGATTGCAAAAAAATATTCTAAATTAAAAAAAGTTCGTATAAGAAGTAGAAAAACACCTTTAGAAAATATTCTTGTAAAATTAGAATCCCCTGAGCTTATGGATAGGTTAATAACCAGGCATAGTCCGAAATTAAAACTATTCTGTATCAACGATAATGAAAAAACATTTCAAGAAAACAGAGAATCTTTGGAACTATATTTATCACATTTATTTCCCCAAAAGCAACCTTGGGAAAAATAAGCAAGACTTCTTAACATAAATCAGTGTTATTGACACTGAAAACTTAAAACTTTTATGTCTGCGGGTTTCTCGCAGACTTTTTTTAGGGGTAGTAATTGGCATTAATGATTATCCCCTCTCCTAAAGATTAGGAGAGGGTTAGGGTGAGGTATGATTTGAATTTACAAAAGCTGGATTCCTCGCATACGCTCGGAATGACAAAACACGTCATCTTGAGCGTAAGCGAAAGATCTCATAGAAAATCAAATTGTAGGGTGTGGTTTTAACCGCACCATT
>CACXCI010000090.1 GCA_902766105.1 uncultured bacterium | reverse complement strand
TTGCCGGTGGTCGGGGTCGAACCGACACGAGGTGTGATCCTCACCAGATTTTGAGTCTGGCACGTCTACCAATTCCATCACACCGGCATATTTAATTGTCATAACTATATACTAACAAAAAAATTTTATATTTCAAGAACTTTTTAAAATAATATTGCCATCACATATATATCCACAGGTACAATATAATTTTTATTATTTATTCTTATAAGATAAGTATGAAAAAACTTATTTTGATACTAACGATAATTTTAACAGCAAATTTATGCGCAAACGCAACAACCTACACCGGGGGTGTAACAAAAGTCGGACAGCAAGAGAGCAATCAAGTATTAGATGTAAACACCAAAAAAGGGGTAGAATTCGCAAAAATTACTATGCCTCAACACAATTTCAGGGCATATACGGATGCAAACGGGAATTTTGAATTACCAAAAATTCAAATAAAAGAACCAACAATCATGAATATAGAAAAAGAAGGTTACAGACCATTTTCTATTACAATAAATAATAACTATTCCTTAAATACGCCTATGCACATTGAAATTGCCAAAAGTGAACCTTTTGATATTGTCATTGATAATGAAATTTTACATCTTGGAGATAACAGTTTTTCTAAAAATTCTGCCAACGCAAGAGATTTCAAATTGCATTCGATTGGTCCATACTATTCAAAAGAATTTACAATGAAACCTGATGCAACACACAGCACAAATTACATTGTAATAGGTTCTGTGATAGGACTTGACACAGAGCTTGCAAAAACAATGGGACAAAATAAAATCAGAACTGCATATTCAAGTCCGGCGCAGGTATACTTTAATGGCAAACTAATTGGCGAATTAAAAGTAAACGGCGACGGACAAAGAATTAAAATTCCAAAGAACTTAATTATTGCTAATTCTACAAACCAAGTAACTATTAAAACAGGTCAAAACATGATGCCCAGCGACCATATTGACTATGACGATATTGAGATTATGAATTTATCAATTTTATGCGAATAAAAGACCGATAATAAAAATCATCGGTCTTTACACTATTTTTTAATTACCTAACTATCTTTTTAAGAAATCAGGAATTTCAATATTTGTAAAATTATTATTTGATAAAACAGACTTTGTCTGAGTATTGAACGCACCTGAGAAGAAATCAGCAGCATTCATAGATGAATTTTCTTCTGTTGAATTTGACATTGAAGATCCAAACATTGAAACAGAAGAATTTGTCTTTAACTCAAAACCTGTTGCAATAACCGTAATTTGAATTACACCCTGAATATTTTCATTTATTGCAGTACCAATAATTACTGTTGCATCTTCGTCAACTGCATCGTGAATAATTGATGCGGCATCACTAATTTCGTGAATACCCATATCAGGTCCGCCTGTAATGTTTACGATAACACCTGATGCCCCATTTATTGAAGATTCAAGCAATTGAGAGTTTATAGCCTGCTGAGCAGCTTTTACAGCTCTACCCTCGCCAGAAGCTCTACCTATACCCATTAATGCCGAACCTGAAGCCTGCATAACAGTTTTAACATCAGCAAAGTCAACATTTATAGTACCAGGAACAGTAATTATATCAGATATACCCTGAACACCTCTTAACAAAACCTCATCGACTATGACAAAAGATTCATCTAATGAAACATCTCTGCCAACAACTTGAAGCAGCTTGTCATTAGGTACAACAATTACAGCATCAACTGATTCTTTTAATTTTTCAAGACCTGCATTTGCTTGATTTGTTCTTTTTTTACCTTCCCATGTAAACGGCTTTGTAACAACGGCTATGGTTAAAATTCCTAATTGTTTTGCAATTTTTGCAACAACAGGAGCAGCACCTGTACCTGTTCCGCCACCCATACCTGCAGTAATAAATACCATATCAGCACCTTCCAAAGCGTTTGTAATCTCTTGTTGAGCTTCTTCAGCGGCTTTTTCGCCGATTGACGGATCATTACCTGCACCTAAACCTCTTGTTGAGGTAGCACCAAGCTGTATTCTGTTATTTGTTCCGCCTTTTACCAATACCTGCATATCAGTATTCATAAGCCAAAATTCAACACCAGACAGACCGGAACGTATCATGCGATTTACAGCATTTCCGCCGCCGCCGCCAACACCGATAACTTTTATATTAGTAGGATTTGCACCTAATCTTGATTTGTTATCATTTGATGGTTCACTTTTCCCTGCAAAAAGGTCTGAAACTATATTTTCCACTTTATATACCTCATTTAACTAATTACATATACCCATATTATATCAACATAATATTTAAAATAAGAAAAAAGTACAATAAAAAATAAAAAATTATGAACAAAAGTTAACTATCAATAGGAGAATATCCCCAGTGCAACTTATTTCTTAAAACCGTGTAAAATTCGTTATCTGACAACAAGGCTAAACTGGCCATTTTATCAAATTTTGATATTATAATCTCTCGATCTAATGAAAAAGCAACCTGACCATCTGCATAAACAGTATATTCATAATCTTTAATCGGGATTACCTTAATAATGCTGTTTGACGGAACAACAATAGGTCTTGCTGCAAACGTATGTGGGCATATAGGAACAATTGTTATAACATCAGCACAAGGATATAGAATTGGACCTCCTGCAGCCATTCCATAAGCTGTTGAACCTGTTGGAGTTGATATAATAATTCCATCAGCCAAATACTCACAAACAAATTGATTATCAATTTCAAGAGCAAAGCGAGATGCTCTGCCGGATATACCGCTTTTAACAACAAAATCATTTAAAGCCTTATAACCGTTCGATTTAAGCATTAATCTTTTTTCAATTTTATAATTCCCGCTCAAGACTTTTTTTACAGAATTTTTCAAATTTTCAGGAAGAGTTTGAGATAAAAAGCCCAATCTTCCTAAATTTATACCAAAAATTGGTATTTCATAGTCAGAATAGTATCTGGCAGCTTTAAGAATTGTCCCGTCGCCGCCTATTACAAATGCAAAATCAACATCAGATGACAAATTATCAATATTTAACATTCTGAACTCAAGATTATTCTCTGATAATGCGGTTATCAATTCTTTTTGAACAACTTCTGAATTTTTCATTTCAGAATTATAACAAATTGCATATTTCATACATTTAGTTTATACCAAATATTGAAAAAAAGTAATACAATTTTATTATGGAAAACAAAAAGCATTTTGTATATATACTTTTAACAGAACGAGATACTCTATATTGCGGATATACCGATAATGTTGAAAAAAGATTTGAACAACATAAATGCGGCAAAGGTGCAAAATACACAAAGGCAAACAAACCAATAAAAGTCGTTTGGCATAAGGAATTTGAAACAAAGTCAGATGCACTAAAAGAAGAATACAGAATTAAACATAGTTTAACCAGAGAAGAAAAATTGGAACTAATAAAAACTAATTACTGCTCACTATCATGAGATTCAGGTTCTTGAGTTTCATCTTTCTGCAACTCAACTTCATTACTATCACTATTTTGTTCTTCCTTTGGTGAAACTTTCGAAGATAAACCTGCTTCTTGATACAATTTATCAAGTTTGTTATCAATTTTATCAACTTGTTTTTTATTTTTTTCTATTTGTTTTTGTGTTTTTTGAATGTCTTTGTTTAGTTGATCAATCAAATATTTTTTATATGCTTCTTGCAATTTTACATCTTCAGTTGAGCCTGACATAGAAATAAGTTTTTTTAAATCCCGTTTGTCATCTTTATAATCATCTTTTAAAGCTCGAACTGTATATTTATATTCATCATTGATTTCTTTAACCAGTTCTTTTTCTCTTGCTTTTGCTTGCTTTTTCAGATATTTTGTTTCTTTAGCATCAAATTTTTCCTGAATTTTAACTGATTGATAATCTTCAACACCGTCTTTTACTAACTTGTAACCATTTGAACTTACATTAGGAATAAAATTCTTATCAAAAGAAACCAATTTTGATTGATTACCCATAGAATCTATACTCCAAGTACCAAGAAAAACAGGAGTTACACCGGTAAAAGCAAATGCTTGAACAACAACCCTGTCCGGTTCATCTTTTGAAAAACCAAGCGGATAAATATCCCAACGAGCATCATCAAGATTAAGCTCCATATATTCTTTCCAAAAATAAACGATAGCATCTCTTACCGCAGATAAATCGTAATCTGTTTTATTATTAAAATCATATACATAAGGAGTTGTTTCCCAAATTCCATCTTCACTGCTGCCTATTTTTCTTTTTAACAATATTTTTGCACCGTCAGAAGAAAAATCAACCGGCGTAAGGCTTCTGAATGCTGCAAAATTATCAATAACCTTGTCAGTAGACAGTATAGGGTTAGGATTACGCTTTGCAACATTTGCCTTCAAAATTTTATTCAAATTAGTATCACCATCAGTCAATGGTATAACAAAAACATCTGCTGCAATTGATGCACTGTCAGCATAATAATATACGGCAGGATAAACCAATTTTGAAAAATCAGGAGAAACAATTCCCTGAGCATTAATTTGATGTGTTGAGTATATTCTTTTCCCCAATGACAATTCCGGACTTCCAGGAGGATCATTATATTTTACTATGCTGTACAAAGGTTTTGGAACATACATAAAATCAGATGGTGTATTAATTTTTGGAATAACAGTATCAATCGTTGACCTGTCCTTGTATTCTGATCTTTTTTCATATTCTTCAACCGTCATATAACCTGAAGGGTTTAATTCTAAAATCTTTTTGTCCCTTTTATACTGCTCATCATCTTTAAGCACACCAAAAACATATTTTAGCTCATTTTGCCTAGCATCCTTTGCAACAGCTAAAGAAAAGTGCATTGAAACGATTACGGACAAAAACAATATTAATGACAATTTTAAAAATTTTTCAAAACAATTATCATACATCATAGCAACAAACTACACCAATCCATCCTTCATCGCAGTAGCAACAGCTTTAGAACGTGTTTTTACATACAGCTTTTGTAAGATATTATGAACATGAGTTTTTGTTGTAGAAATAGTAATAACAAGCTTCTTTGAAATCTGAGGATTTTTCAGTCCTTCAACCAATAAAGCCAAAACTTCCATTTCTCTTTCAGTAAGTCCATACAGGTTTTTACCTTTTTTGTAATCAATTTCTTTAGTTTTAGAATCAACTTGAGAATTTTTCCTGATATTAGAAAGTACAACTCTTGCGATTGCAGGATCAAGCCAACCGACGCCCTCACTTACAGCTTTAATAGCAGATATTGTCTGCTCTGATGTCGCCCCTTTTGTTATATAACCATCAGCACCGGCAGCAAAAGAATCAAGAATATCATCCTCATTATCTCTTGATGTATTCATTAAAACTTTAATTTCAGGCATAGCATTTTTAATTTTTCGAGTAGCTTCAATACCGTCAATTGTCGGCAAACCTATATCCATGATGACTAAATCAGGTTTTAACTCTAAAGCCTGTTCAACACCTTCTAAGCCATCAGCGGATGAACCTAAGACATCTATCGACTCATTATTAGAAAGGGCAAAAGACAACCCCATTCTTGTCATATCATGATCTTCTACAATAGTAACCTTTATTCTTTTTGACATATTATTATACCCTCGATTTAGCAACCACATTCGTTAACAAAAATGAAAATTCACTGCCTTTATTCACTTTACTGTCAACCCAAATCTTACCGCCATGAGCTTCAATAATTTGGCGAGAAAGATATAAACCCAAACCTGTACCGGTCGAGCGTTTTTTACTTGTACCCTGTGAAAACCTCATAAATAAATGCGGTATATCCTCTTTGGGAATACCATTACCGTTATCAGATACCGAAAATATCAAATCTCCGGATTGAGATTTTACATGAATATCAATTGTTCCACCTTTATTTGTATAATTCAGAGCATTACCGCACAAATTAGTTATCACCCTTTTAATTTCAGCTCTGTCTGCATCAATAAGCAAATCATCATCTACATCACAATCTAAATTAAATCTGATATCTTTTTTCTTAGAAAGCGGTTCTAATTCATCATAACACTGTTTTACCAAGTCTTTAATATTAAATACAGTTTTACAAAGCGATAGTTTACCGCTCTCAAATCTGTAAACCTCAAGCAAAGCATTAACTAAACCCAGCAAATCTTCATTACTTTGAAGCATAGTTGTTAGCATAACTTTTTGAGTATCTTTTAATTCGCCTAAGGAACCGTCTAGGAAGAATTTTAATGTTTGGATAGCAGCTAAAAGCGGAGTTCTCAAATCATGAGTTAAAGTTGCAATAAAGTCATCTCTCAATCTTTCTGTTTCTTTTTGTTGGCTAAAGTTTCTTATTACACCTACAAATTTTTCATCATCTGAATATTCATTAGTAAGAGATGCAAAATTTATTTCAACAGGAATTGATTCATGAGTTAAGAAATTTCTG
>CACXCI010000089.1 GCA_902766105.1 uncultured bacterium | reverse complement strand
ATTTTCATCCTGACCATTTTGATGAATTTGCTGTTAGTGCTTTAAATAAAAATATTCCGTTCTTTGTTCAGAATGAAACAGATTTGAATATTATTAAAAATTTTGGTTTCAATGATATTCGTATTATTTCTGAAAACGGAACAGATTTTGAGGGTGTAAAACTATTCAAAACTCAATGTCAGCACGGCAGACGTGAAGTTGTAAAACCGATGTGCGAGCAAATCGGAATGCCTTATGATGCTATGGGAATAGTGTTTAAATCTGACACAGAAAAAAATTTATACGTTGCAGGAGACACAATTTGGTGTGATGAAGTAATTGCGGCTATTGATAAATTCAACCCTGAAATTATTGTTATAAACGCATGTGGTGCTACTGTATTGGTGGGCGAAGGTGAAAGGTTGATTATGGATATTGAGGATACAAAGACAATATCAAATTATGCAAAAAATTCAATCATAGTTGCAAGCCACATGGACACAGTAAGCCACTTAACGGTTACAAGAGAGGATATAAAAAATTTAAAACTAAATAATGTTGTTGTACCTGATGACAATGAAATATTGGAATTCTAAAAATCTTTTATATTTTATAAAAGATAATAATGCATATATACCTCGTTGTTATTATTTACATTTACCCTCTTATTGTATCATTATCTTTGCTGGATATAAAAATTCAAGTAACATGAAAAATGAAATGTTACAAATATAATTTGTTTGGTAACTATATATAAAATTACTATTTCAAAAACAGAGTGACTAAGCTTAAAACAAAGCATACTATTTGGACTACTGTATATTTTTTCAAAGTTTCGTATTTAACAAATTTTCCGATTACAAAGGGGGAAATTACACACAAAAGTAATATAAAGCCGTATAAGTTATTCTTTGTAATCAAGCCATATATGGCAACAATACTTAGTACAACCATATACGCAATAAAGCATCCTGTGATAGTGTACCCATAAACAGCTTTAATCTTCGGCTGCTCAAAATTATAAAAAAGTCCGAACAACAACACAATTATTGATATAATATTTATGGCTATTGCTAATTGCACAACTAAATACATACAACCTCTTTCTCCTTTTGGGCAGAAATGATTTTGCTTAAAAATTCATTGACCGTATTCATTACAAACTCTTTTTCATTATCATACAAAACCATGTGATAACTGTCATTGAGTTCAATATATTGCTTAATTTCTGATGAAATGCCGTTTAAAACGACTTTTGCACTTTTGGGACTCGACAGATTGTCAAATTTAGAATGAATACATAAAACAGGACAATTAACTTTTTTAAGATTTTGACGAACATTTTTGGACAATTTTAAAAGTCCATCAACACAATTTAGCGGGTAATTGTCCATTCCGATATCTGCTTTTGCCGTAATTTTTGCCAAGCTTTTTCTTGTTCTTTCGTTTTTAACACCAAAACAGTCATCTTCCGGAAATGTATAATAAAATCGTATAATTGTGCTTAGTGCAAAAGGCAGCAAAGATATTGTCCAAGGTATACAAAATCCGTCTAAAAACAGAGTCGTAGAAAGTGCGACAACTCCGGTGATATCATCATTATGTTCTGCCAAATATACTGCCATAGATGCCCCAAGGCATAGACCTGATACAAAAAATTGATTATAATTGTTTCTCAAATTATTGTATTTTTCTTGTGCAAAATTACACCAGTCTAACCAGGTAACGGTTTCTATTTCGCTAATTCTTTCACCGTGTCCTGGGAATGAATAGCAAAAAACATCATATCCGTTTTTGAACAAAAAATCTCCGTATTTTCTCATTTCAAACGGACTTCCCGTAAGTCCGTGAAATAATAAAACTGCTTTCTTGTCTTGTTTGTCTTGAATTTCTGTATGGAGTAACTCAAAGTCGATACTGTGTGTCACTACGACAACCTCGTAAATAACTGATCAAGCAATTCCAAAGCCATATCTATTTCCGCATAAGTTATTGTAACGGCAGGAACTAATGTAATAGTGTTGTTATAATGGCTTCCCTTATTAAGAATCAATCCGCATTTTTTACCATTATATGTTAAATCACCTTTTAAACCTTCTGCCAAAATATCATGCAACAATTTAGGATCAGGAGTGTAGCCATCTTCAGTAACACATTCAATTCTCAATGCCAAACCTAATCCATCAACATTTCCGATACGTTTATGGCGTTTTTCCAAATCTTTTAGTCCGTCTAAGAAATATTTACCTTTGCTTGCAACATCTCTTTCAAAATCGCCTTCTTCAAAAGTTTTCATAACTTCATATCCGGCTCTCATTCCGATAGGATTGTTACAGAAGGTCGAGTGGGTTCTTCCGTTTGGCCATACCTCAGGATTGATTAATTCTTCTTTTGCCCACATTCCGCCAAGAGGATTTAAGCCGTTTGTTAATGATTTTCCAAAAGTAATTACATCAGGCTTAACATCATAATGTTCAATAGCCCATAATTTACCCGTTCTATAGAAGCCCATTTGAATTTCATCATCTACAAACAAAACACCAAAATCGTCTAAAACTTTCTTTAATTCTTTAAAATACCCCTTAGGTGGTACAATGTATCCGCCGGAACCCTGAACAGGTTCTACAAAGAATGCACCTAAAGAACAATCTTTAGTTGAGTGGTCATACAATCCTGCGCAATTATCTTCAAATTCTCTTCTGAGTTGTTGAACACAATAGTAGTTGCAAGAATCACATTTCTTTCCATAAGGACATCTGTAGCAATACGGATATGGAACAAAGTGTGCTTCTTCTGCAAAATGACCGAAAGGTTTTCTGTATCTGTAGCCTGCTGTCAGACAGCTTGCACCTAAAGTACGACCGTGAAAACCGCCGTAAAATGAAAACATTCTGCTTTTATGTGTATAATTTCTGATAAGTTTTAAAGCATCTTCCGTAACCTGAGATCCGCCAACATTGAAATGTACACGCCCTTTTGTTCCAAATCTTTGAATATTAGCTTTTGCAATTTTTTCAGACAATAAAACTTTATAATCATATTGAAAATGAGATGATATTTGCGGCAAAGTATCTATTTGATCCACTACGGCATCTCTGATTCTTTTATTTTTATAACCTAAATTGCAAGATGCAAACCACATTTCCAAATCTAAAAACGGAGTATTATCAGAATCGTACATAAAAACACCGTTACAATCTCTGAATACTTTAGGATTTGGTTCTGCGTGTATTTTATCTCCGTAAGTGCAGTATTCTTTATCAATACTTGCTAATTCTTCATCTGATATTTCAAGTCCGGTTTCTAAATTTTGCTTGTTGTTAATTGTCTTTAAATTTGTTAAAAGTTCGTTTTCTAGTATCGCCATATTCTCATCCATTTTAATAATATCTAAGATTACACTTAATAATTATATTACAGCTAAAATATTAAAAAAAAAGAGTTATTTACCAATTTATTACAAAATGTAATTTTTTACACTTGTTATTGGGTTTCAAAAAATACGGTAAAAGACTCTGATGTTAATAATTTTGCCCTACCGCCATGAATTGGAACAAACGCAAATCCTGCGGCATAAAGGCAAATATTTCCTGCCTGATATAATGGATATACCCAAATGGCTCTATTTGCACCTGTTTTTAATATTGAACCGGAAAGATCGATTTCTTTTTCATCAGGAATATAAAAATTACTTATTTTTATACTCTCCGGAGTTCCCATTTTATCTGAGCTTGAAATAGTTTCCACTCTGCCTAAGATAGTTGTTCCCTGATTATATTTTTTCCCATTAATTTCAAAATCGTGCTGCGCAATAAAAGGGATTGTTGTTCCCTCATAAATTCCACGAGTAGATTTTAAATGTGAAGCAATTTTTATTTGAATAGGAATTTGCTTTTTTGTAAAGTCATACTTATTTTTAGATTTGATTTTTCGGACTTTCTGCAAATCAATATTTTTTTCTATAAAAAATTCATCAGGAATATCTTTTTTAGATAAAAATGTTCTTTTTGAATTTTCTATAAAATTGCTGTCGCCCAACAATTCATCAGTTATCGGCTGGTTAGCATATTTATTTTTATAAACGCTTAACCTAAACGGAGTGTCTTTGTATAAATCAAAATTCAGCAGTTCATCTCTGATAAGATCTTTTTGTTTATTTATTATTTTTTCTTGTTTAAGCGAATTATTTTGTAAAAGTTCATCTTCAATCGGCAAATTATTTCCATAAGCCAATACACCGACATTCAAAATAAATGCCAAGCATTGTGATGTGATGATTATTTTTTTATAAATATTTTTCATATTAGTATGAATAATTTATCTTCTTGGTAGAATTTGTTTTAATTTTTTCTAACAATTTCATTCTGTTTTCTCTTGATGTTAACAAGAAATTTTGGTAATATATATTGTCTTTATATGGATTGTCCACCAGAATATACGGATATTTTTTGTAGATATATTCATAAATTAACATCATTCTTCTTGACACAAGTGTGTGATTAGAAAACGCATCATATCTGTATTGCTTGCCGATTTTATTCAATATTGTAATAAGAGCAAGCGGATTGTAATCTGCATTAATCATGTAATCAACGGCAGTTTTATCTGCGTTTAAATCGTATTTATTAGGTGCAACCCAATAATTTAATATTGAGATATAACCTCTTAAAATACCTTCATAGGAATCAACTCCGTGTGCAATAGAATGACTCAATATTGCAGCCAGTTCATCATCGCTATCAATATACGGAATAACAACAGGTTTAACCCATACAATGCTGTTTACAGAGCTTACATCTGTCCAGAAATCTCTTGTATAAACTCTGTTTATAGCCATAAATGTGAATCTTTTTTCAATTCTGTTAGAATTTAAAATTCTAAAGCCAACAGAATTCATTCTGGATTGAAGATCTTCAGTTGTTTTTACATCCCAAGCGAAAGACGGTTGAAAAATTGATAATAATAAAAAAATTATTAAACTTAATAAAAAATTTTTGCGCATGCTTAATCTCCCTTATTTAATACATCTATGATATTACGAAAAGATGTAAAATGTGAATGGTTGATATGATTTTCTTTACAATATTTATGTAAGTTTTTTGATGCAAAAAGAAAATCTGCTTTAGAGGCTATACACAAATCACTGGTGCCATCGCCAATATAACAAAATCTGTTTTCTTTAACCTTTTGACATTTACACATGCCGGCTTTTTTGTCGCAATTTTCATTGTAGAACGGAAATTCAATACTGAATTTTTCGTTTTTATATATCAGTTTGTTTGCGTAATATGGAATATCAAGCTTGTAACGTTCAAGAACCTTTTGAATAAATAAATCAAACCCATCACTTAGTATTGTCAGCTTGATATTTTTTGATTTCACATAATCAACAAAATCTAAAAAATAATCATCTATTTCTATCTGTTCAATAAAATCATCCAATTGCTTCTGCGATATATTTTTCAGCAGACCTACCTGAATTACAGCATTTTCTCTTGAAGAAATTTTGCCTTCAATCCATAATTTTTCCGAGTCCAGCCAGTTTTTAGAAGCATACTTTTCAAAAAAACTGTTTACAGAATCAGTTTTGGTTATTGTCCCATCAAAATCACAGTATATAGCTTCAATCTTTTCCATATTCAAATTATACAATAAACTAATAAAAAGCTAAAATTCTATCTGATTTCTTTTAGTATTATTTTTACTTTGTTATGGTTTATGTCCCCGTTTAGATGTATTCTATAGTATTTTGAATTCTTTTCAGTTGCGTTGATTTTAGGAATTTTTGACAATTTTGATTTATATTTTTCTTTTGATTTTTCAGGTCTGAATACTATTCTTAAAATTAGTTTAATCGGAATACCAAATACTCGTATACCTTTGGGAGCTTCTTTGCTATAGTGCCAAAACAGTTGTAAATCAGCGTACTGTTTTTCCATTTCATAATTACCTTCTAAATATATTGCAGATAATTCATGCCATGTTGTGATGTTTATATTTTTAATTTCTGTATTATGAACATCAAATGTTCCTTTTATATCATCCTTCATTAAATCTTTTTGTGTCAAATCAAAATTTGTAATTTCTGATAACTTATACTTTGAATTTTTAAACATAAATTCTGCATCACCTAATCTTGGCATAAACCCTTCTTTGATTTCAAAAGCACATTGAAGATCTAAATACTTGAACACATCCTTTGCCCAAAGATTTACTGTTGCATTTGCAATACCTTCTACTTGATTTTGAAGATTAAGCATCATATTTGCGGCTTTATTTGAATTTATATTTTTAGCAACAAATGTCATATTAGATGTGTTTTGGGTAAAATCATACATACCTTTAGCACTGATTATACCATCTGCAAAATCTAATTTTTCCATATTGAAATTGAATATATTATTTTTCATGCTGCCGATTAGTTTAACATTTTCAAGCACAAATTTATCTCTTTGAATTTTGTTAATAATTACTTCCCAATTATTAATAGTGATATCGAAATCTTTTATTTTTTTTGTTATTTCTGTTGAATCTATGTTATTGTTTGAAGCTTGGGTTTGAGGGGTTGTTTCAAAAACAAGTTTATCCAAAAGCAATTTCATATTATATACTAGCGTTTCGCCCATGATATTGTCTTTTAATGACATTTCTGCCGAATATTTTTCACCTTTAAATAAACCGTTTGATGTTACATTAAATACACCGTTTTTTGATGTAACATGTGCTTTTTCAATATGGAAGGCTTTGTGTCTGGCTTTTATTATGTCAAAAGTCCCAATTATTGCATTTCTTGAAAAATCATATTTTAAATCACCGCTGAATTCTCCACCATTTACTTTTTCTCCAAAAGAACCGGTAATAGAAATTGGGGCATATCCGTTTGTATGGCAGGTAATATATTGAGGAACAAATTTATCAGGATCGATTTTATCTATATTTTTCATAAATAAACCGTCTCCGAAAATGATAACATTTTCTTTGTCAGAGGCTGTATAGGAATATTTATATTTTCTCAAATATAAATTGCTATTATCTTTGAAAGTATTACCGTATATTTTTCTTTTATAATCTCTTAGTCCTAAATAAAAAGAATTATAAATTAAATCACTGTTTGCAGGAATATCTATGTTGTAATATACATCAGGTTTTCTATGTTTTAGCTTATAAACTAAATTAATATTAACGGAATTTAATACAGTAAGATTAGGGACATAATCAAATTTTTTGGTAAGGGTTGTTTTTACTGTCCCGATAACTAATTTTTTTTGAGGGTTTAGTAAATCCGTAATATTAAGAGTGTGAGTAACTTTTTCTTTTCCTAATATGCCTTCTGCAATTGAGTCGACCTTTTGCCCCCTAAAATTAAAAACAGCTTGTTTAACAAACAAAGGAATATCAAACCACACAGCATTTGCACTTAAATTATTTCCAACGCATGTTCCCCAAATGCCGTCTTTGTTAACTTTTAGATTTATATTGGCTGTTCCTTTAAAATTTTTGAAATTTTCAATAAATTTTCTTTCGGTTTCTTTTGCTTTTTGAATTTGCTGTATTACAGGCATAATTTCAGATACCGGAAGATTATTACCCTTTACGCTGAAATCAGGGTTTTTATTGTTATCAAGCAAATAACCGTCTATATACAATCGAGAATTATCTAATTCTACTTTTAGTTGGTTTGCAATAAGTTTGTCATCAGAAATTTGAAGAAATCCTGAGTTTCCGATTTTTACAGTTCCGTTAAAGTATGAAGTCTTTATCTTTGTATTAAAGCTTATGCGATTATTCGTTGAGTTGATATCTTCAGTAAAAATATCTAAAATATCAGAATGGAATGTGATATTTTGTACATGAATTTCAGGGATTTTATTTAAGTCAAATTTTTTTGTATTCTTTTTTTCTTGTCTTTTGGGAAGCTTTTTTAAACTGTTTCCGTTGATATAGATATTTTTTGCTGCTACTAAAGTTAGATGTTGCTGCAATAATTTGTAATTCAAAGATAAGTCTTTAACATCAAAAATCGGTGCATTTTTATATTTAGTGTCAATACTATCTACATCAAGTGCAATATTAAGTTTAGGGGATATTTGTAAATTTAATCCGATAATATTTGTTTCTATCCCCGTTTTATCGAAAATTAATGACTGTATTTTATTAATAGTTGTTTTGTTATTTACTATCTTTGGCAGCAAAAACACGACACCAAGATATATAATAACCACGGATAAAAATATACTATAACATGTTATTTTAAGAATCTTTTTCATCTAATACGTATATTATTACACAAAAATTTTTGTAAAAAAGGTTTATAAATTGTATTACAATAATTTTGTGTTACTATTATTCGTAGGAACTATGTAAAAGGAGAGTTTATATGGAAAAAAATATGCTTCAAAAAATAGCTAACTCACAAAATATTATCTTTTTGCTGGGTGCTATCGTTTACATTGTCTGTTTATTTACAATAACAGATATTGCATTAATGTTTTTTGCAACTTATGTTGTAGCATGCGCATTGAATCCGTTAGTAGATAAGTTAGAGAAAAAATGCAATAGAAGTATTGCAGCGGCTATAGTATTCGGCGGATTTGTCGGCGGGTTGTTATTAATGTTTTTGCCAATCATAATTATCGGCGGAAAAGAAATTGCCCACTTGGCTGCTCAGTACCCTCAATATGTTGATCAAGTAAAGGATTTTGTTATGAATTCACCTGTAGTACAAGAATTTGCAAATTCAGGCGGGTTGATTGAATCTTTGACAAGTATTTCTAAAGGTGGATTATATCTATTTGTAGCAATGATTTTTACATATTTCTTAATTGTTGACAGGGATAAGATTTTGAATGCTATATTGAGATTTTTCCCAAGAAATTCAAGAGAAAGAATGAGAGAAATCTGGACTATTTCAGAAGAAAAATTAAGCAGTTTTGTGTCAGGTCAATTTATTGCATCAGCAAGTGTAGGTATCGTTATGCTTGTTGGACTGTTGCTTTTAGGTGTTGATTCTGCGGTTATTTTGGCTTGTGTTTCAGCAGTTTTAGATATAGTTCCTGTTGTTGGACCTGCAATAGCGTTGATTGTTTGTCTGGCTGTAACATACAAATTGGGCTGGACTGTTGTTATATTAACCGCTGTGATTTTTGCATTTGCACAATTTGCGGAAAATAATTTTGTAAGACCTTATGTGTTTGGTAAATTTATGGATCTCCATCCTATAGTTGTGTATATATTCTTATTTGTTTGTGCAAAATATTTTGGTATTGTCGGTGCTGTCTTTGCTCCTGCAATCGCTGCAGATGCGTGTGTGCTTATTGAAGAATTATACTTGAAAAGTATGGATGAATAATGAATTTTCAAAATAAAAAAATCCCTTTACAAGCCGGTAACGGGATTTTTTTATTACATATATTAATCAATTATTGATTATAAGTCTTCTTCTCTTATATTTATTACTTTTTCATCTTTATGCTTTAGCGGAATACCAATTTCACGTTCAAGACTTGCGGCTGTCGTATTGTAGTTAAGCATTGCATTATAAAAATCCAAACGAGCGTTCAGGTATGTGTTTTCACCATCTTTAAGCTCTATTGCCGTACCAACACCGGCTTTATATCGTCCTGTTACTTGTCTATATTGTTCTTTAGCCTGATCCAGTGCTAATTTTGCTATGACAATAGCTTCTCTGTCTGTTTCCAATTCCATATAATTCTTTTTAACATTGAAATATACGTTATGTTTAACATCTTCATACTGAGCTTTTGCTCTGTTGTAAGTTGCCCTTGCTTCGTCAACTTGTTTTTTTACTCTCCAAATATTAAGTGCGTTATAATTAAGTCCTACACCGATTTGTCCTGATTGCAGATTATATTTGTCTCCAATACCGCCTCTATAACTTCCGTATATTCCCAAATTAGGAGTAAATTCTCTTCTCATTGCTCTCAAATTCATTTTAGCCGCATCTGCGCTTTTTTGTGCTGCAACAAGTTCCGGTCTGATATCAATAGCAGTTTTTAGAGCCTCTTCTTCTGTAATATCAAACAAATTTAATGTAAGCTGGTCTGATAGCTCGTAATTTGTATATTCAGGCATACCCATTATTTTGGATAACTGAACTTTTGCCACATCTAATATATTCTTTGCTCTTACCAGATTAAGTTTTGCTTTCCCTAAGTTATATTCAGCTGTTACAACATCAATTTTTGGTTTTGTACCGTAGCGGTAAAATCCCCAAGCCTGATCAAGCTGCAATTGAAAATCAGCAACGGTGTCTTCATATACTTTTACTTGAGCTTGAGCAAAAAGGACATTATAATATGTTGCTTTAATATTATAAATTATGAGATTGATATTTTCTTTTGTATCTTCTTTATTAGCTTCATAAAGTCTTTTTGCCATATCTGCAGTAGCTTTTGTTTTACCAAAATCAAAGATTAGCATATTAGCAGAAATATTTGGTACATATCCCATTGTGATATATTGGTTTGTTGCCACACCACCCGGACCTCCGCCAATATACTTATCGCCGCTTCTGGATAGATCTAAACCCGCACTTATTACAGGAAAATAATTTGCCCAAGCCTGACCTACTCTTGATTTGTAAACATCTTCATTAAATATTGAAGCTTGAATAGAAGGGTTATATCTAATTGCATTTTCTATACAATCATTCATAGTAAATACCGAATGCACCTCGTTTGTATATGGAGGGGTTTCGGATTCCCATATTTTGTTATTCACAGGTTTTGTCTTGTTGGTGTTTACTGACTGAGCATTATTATTTTTGTTCTTTTTAAATGAAAATGCCTGAGCTGTATCAACTGATGTTAATACAAAACAAGACAATATCATTAAACTTAGAATTTGTTTTTTATTGATTTTCATAATTTTCATCTTCCTTATTGTTGAAATGTTTGTCAACTATTTCCTGAATTATTACATAAAATGCAGGAGTTAATACTGTACCTATGGTTGCAGCTACAAGCATACCGCCGATTACTGTTGAACCAACCGAAATACGGCTATTTGCACCGGCACCTGATGCAAATAGTAATGGTAAAATACCTAAGATAAATGCTGCTTCTGTCATCATAATTGCTCTAAATCTCAAAAGAGCAGCCTTAATTGCCGCATCATATATTGTTAACCCGTGCGCTTCGTGTTCTTCTTTTGCAAACTCTACAATCAAAATGGATTGCTTTGCAGCAAGACCAATCAACGTAATCAGACCTACTTGTGAATATAAATCCAACGCTTGTCCCATCATTAATTGGAATATTAATGCTCCCACTATAGCAACCGGCGAAATCAAAAGTACCGCAACAGGTATCATCCAGCTTTCATATAATGCTACTAAGAACAGATATACAAATAAAAGTGCAAATCCTACAACAAGTCCTGTTTGACCGGAGGACTCTTTCTCTTGTAAAGATGTTCCTGACCACGCAAATGTATAATCGTGCGGCAAGTTCTTTTTAGACAAATCTGCCATTGCCTTCATGGCTGCACCTGATGATTTCCCGCTTGCAGGAGAACCTTGTATCTGTGCTGCTCGGAATTGATTAAATCTTGTGATAGAAACCGCACCGACTGTTTGTTTTGGTGTAATCATAGTCATTATAGGAACAGGTTGTCCCTTTTTATTCATAACATATATTTTATGCAAATCTTCAATTTTATTTCTGTAATCACCTTCTGCCTGCATAAATACTTTGTATACCCTGCCCAGTTTGTTAAAATCGTTGATATACGAATAAGATAATGTTGAAGCTAAAGTATTATGCAGTTCATTCAAATCTACCCCTTGCGCAAGAGCTTTTTCATAATCTATATCAAGCTCATATTGCGGAACATTTGCCTGAAACTGTGTATATACGTTTTGCAAAGCCGGATCCTGATTAGCTTTTGCAATAAATTCATTAGCAAAAGCGGCAAGATCTTGTACGCTTGCATTACCTGTTGACATCAGTTGATACTCAAAGCCGCCGGCCATACCCAAACCGTCTATTGCCGGTGGTGAAAGTGTAAATATAGATGCCTCGTTAATATCTGCCGTTCTTTTATAAATTTCTGTTAAAATTCCGTTATGAGATAAATCAGTTTGTCTGCCCTGAATTTTACGTACAATCCAGCTGATAGGATTTACTTTTCTTTCGCCCCATTCTTTTAACTGAATAACTATTGTTGCCTGATTAGAAGGTCCAAAGCCGCCAAAAGCGATTACCCTGTCTTGATCAATACCTTCAATACCGTTTATTTGTCGTATGAATTTTGTGCATACATCCTCAGTTCTATTTAATGATGCACCATCAGGCAGAGTTACAACAGATATAAGCATTCCCTGATCTTCATCGGGAATAAATCCTGTAGGTATAATTTTGAATAAACCTAACATCAATACAACTATTGCAACATACGTTATAATTGTAAGTTTTTTATCGTGAACAAATTTTTTGACAACGTCAATATAATAATTTGTTAATTTGTCAAAAGCATTGTTGAAAATGGTAATCCCTTTATTTATATACTCTTCAGCTATTTTTAACAATGTAATTTTATCTTTTTCATTCTTCTTTGAGGGTTTTAATATGATTGAACACATAGCAGGGGACAATGATAAGGCGCAAATTGCCGAGAATGCAATTGATACAGCTATACACACCGCAAATTGTTTATACATTGTTCCTGATAAACCACTCATGAAGCACATAGGAACAAATACTGCCATAAGAACGGCAGCCATCGCAACAAGTGAGCTGCCTACCTCTTTCATAGTAATCTGTGTTGCTTCAATCGCTGTTTTCCCTTCTTCAATATGACGTTTAACATTTTCTATAACTACGATAGCATCATCGACTACGACTGCTACCGCCAAAACCAATGCAAACAGTGTAAGCAAATTAAGTGACATACCCAGAGCTTTTAGGGCGATAAATGTACCAATCAACGATACAGGAATTGTTACACAAGGAATTAATGTTGCCTTAAAATCTCCTAAGAATACAAATATAATCAAAATTACGATTAACGAGGTCAACAGAATGGTAAATTCAACCTCCGACATAGACTCATTAATAAAAGTTGAACTGTCCATCATAATATCGAGTTTCAAAGAATCCGGCAGAGTTTTAGAAAGCTCATCCATTGTTTTGTAGATATTATTACATATTTCAACAGTATTAGCGCCCGGTAACGGCATTACCTGAATAAGTGCAGCTGGTTTTGTATTAACTATACCAAATATTGAATATGATTTTGCACCCAGCTCAACTCTTGAAACTTCTTTTAATCTAAGTTTTGAACCGTCTGAATTTGAACGAATTATAATATTCCCAAACTCTTCCGGAGTTTGCAATCGACCTTTTGTTAAAAGTGAAAGCTTCAAACTCGGATTTGCGTCAGTCGGCTGATCCCCTAACGCTCCGGCTGATAGTTGAATATTTTGGTTTTGGATTGCAGTTTTAATTTCCTCAATTGAAACTTTATAGCTTGCGAGTTTTGCAGGATCAAGCCAAATACGCATACTGTAATCATCAGCACCAAACACGTTGACTGAACCGACTCCGTTAATTCTTTTGATAGCATCTTTTACATAAATATTTGCGTAGTTTGTTAAATCAAGTTGATTCCAAGAATCGTTTTCAGAACCAAGATTTAAGATAATTGCGCCGGCACCTCCGACTTTATTTTCAGCTGTAACGCCCTGTTGCATAACCTCTTGGGGTAAAAGTGCCTGTACCTGTTGAAGTTTGTTTTGAACATTCATCAGGTTTATATCATTATCTGTACCTGTTTTGAAAAATATATTTAAGTTATAAGCTCCATCATAACTTGTTGAGGACATATAAATCATATCCTTAACGCCATTGAGCTGAGATTCCAAAAGAGAAGCAATAGAAGATTCAATAACCGAAGCGCTTGCACCCGGATAATTCGCTGTTATAGTTACTTGCGGTGGGGTGATATTAGGGTATTTTTCCTGTTGTAGTCCTAATAGCGATAGAATACCCAAAATTACGATTAAAACCGATATTACAACTGAAAATCTTGGTTTTTTTATGAAAAAATATAAATCTTCCTTATTTATTGCCATTCTTATTCCTTTTTTGTTTATCTTCTTTGTATGGTATTGTTTTTACGCTTTGACCGGATTTATATATCTCTTGAATACCTTTCATAACCACGACATCATCATACGAAAGTCCGCTTTCTACAATCCAGTTATTTTCGTAGTTTTCGTTTACAATAATATCTTTTTTAATTGTTTTACCATCTTTTACAACCCAAACATAATATCCTGTTCCAACATCTGTTTTTGTGGCAGATTGAGGAATAAGCATAACTTTTTGCGGACTGTTAACTCTTATTATTACGTTCACATAGTCCCCCGGAACCAAAAGCTCGTCAGGGTTTTCGAATACGGCTCTCATAGATATTGTGCCGGTGCTTTCATCAACTTTGTTATCAACAAATTCAATTTTCCCCTTCTGTTCGTATATTGAACCATCTGCAAGCTTCAATAAAACTGTTACAGCACTGTCATATTCCGGGTTTTTCTTTTTATTTTCCTTGAAATATCTCTTTATTTCGATAAAATCACTACTTCTCAAAGGAAAGATAACCCTCATAGGATTTGTTGTGTAAATTTGTGCTATAACACCTGTTGATGGAGTAACGTAGTTTCCTACTGAAATATTTGCCTTACCTATTCTTCCGTCCATTGGGGAGGTAATATTTGTATAGCTCAAATTCAGGGTTGCTTTGTTCATATCGGAAACTGCACCATCTAAAGATGCTCTGTTTTTATTTCTTTGAGTAAGAGCGTTATCATAATATTCTCGGCTGACCAAATCTTCTCTTAAAAGTTGTTCGGCACGTTTTAAATCGATTTCCGAATTATTATATACTGCAGAGTTTTCGTTAACTCTTGCTCTTGCTGTTCGTGCAGCCAAAGCATATTCTTCAGGTTCTATAAGGAATAATTTTTGACCTTTTTTAACTTTATCACCTTCCTGAAAATATCTTTCCTGAAGCCAGCCGCTGACACGAGCTATTATATCTACGGATTTTTGAGCTTCAATACGACCTGTTGTGGTATATTCTGGAATAATACCTTTTGATATCGGATTTGCAACCTCGACT
>CACXCI010000088.1 GCA_902766105.1 uncultured bacterium | reverse complement strand
GGGCCTGTGGCGCAGCGGTAGCGCAGAGGACTCATAATCCTTTGGTCGTGGGTTCGAATCCCTCCGGGCCCAAATTTTTAAAAACAAATCATAGCAAGAGTTTCAGACTCTTGCTTTTTTGTTCAAGGGATTGTGAAATTTTTAATTTTGCACCCTTTGTTCTATATATGCACCAAAAGTAGGGTTGACTTTAGTCAACCAATTTGTATTTACATTTACTATTTGATTTTGCAGAGTTTGTATTTGTAGCTGGTGTATGAGTTGAATAATTTATAATTTATAATTTCGCAATTTTTCAACTCCACAATTTCCCCCGAGGAATAGATTTTTATAGCTTTATCGTACGATTTTGGCATCATCAAATAGTCGCTTTGATTTATTATCAGGTAAAGATTTTCAGCGTTTTTGAATGCTTTTTCATTTTTTTCTTCTAACAATTTAGAGTAATAAAAATGGTTTCTAAAGGGAGGATATTTTTTGTATGCTTTTTTAAAATCTTTTTCCAATTTTTTAGGGAATGTAAATGCCGTATATTGAGCCTTTGAATTTTGTGCAGGAATAACAAATGATGATAATGCACCTGCTGCCAAAACTGTAGAATTGTTTTCTATGTGTTTATTTTCAATCGTGATAATATTACCCTCGGGTGTTATAAAATCGCTATTTATATATTTTGCAAAAAATATGTTTAAAATTAAAATTATAACCATTAAGGGATAAAAATTTGTTTTTTTTAATTTTATTTTAATTATCATTGCAATTGCGGTTAATACTATACTTGTTAGTGCAAATGTCATAACAATATATCGTATAACTCCAAATATCGCCAGATTTATGTAGTATGGCAAAATAATAAACAAGACTAGTATTATAAATACATCAAAACGGATAATCGTTTCCAATTTTTCTCTAAAGCTTTTTAAAGATAACAAAACTCCGCTAATTATATAAATTACAAATGATATTGCTAATTTTGGGTCATAGTATTTAACCTCTATACCTGCGTATTTATGTTTATATGATGTTATTAGGGGTGATAAGATAAAGTCGAATGGGTTATGATATTTTAAATGAGCAAAATCTGCTGAAATGACAGAATTTGCATCTGCAAGCGGTGATTTGAAAAAATTATTCAGATATGGAAATAATGGGTTTCTAAAGTGTTTCCACAGCAGATACATCCACCAGCCGTCTGTAATTAAAAACCCAAAAATCCCGCCTGATAACATTGTTAAAAAAGTTTTAAATAATTGCGGAATTTTTTTATAAAACACAATGCAGGAAACTATCATAGGGATTGCATAGCTTCCAGAGGTATATTTCAGCCCTATTCCTGCTGATAAAATCAGAGCTGAAAAAAACAGAGCTAATAATCGATGGTGTAATTCTTTTGCAAATATAAATTTTAAAAAAATATATAATGAAATCATTGTCAGATTAGCACATACTAAATCGTTATTATCAAATCTAATAGCAAATAATACGATTGGCGAAAGAGTTGTTAATATCAAACTCGTAACAATTCCCGTATTTCTGTTATTTTTGTCAATAAAGGCTAAATCGGCAATTAAATATGTCATAAATAAAAATATTCCAAATTTAAGACTTGAGAGAAACAGGAAAATGCAAGGGTGAGCTTGTAATTTTGTAATTAATAAATAGTTGATAACATCTAATATAGGGTTAAAATATGTACGAAATATTGCGGGCATAAAGTCGATATTTATTCTATCATTAAGAAATGCCCAACCGTTATGAAAGTGATAACTGTAAAAATCATAGTTAGGTGCTTGGACGAAAAAAATCCCTATAAATCCGCTAAAGATTAAAAAATAAAAAAGTATAATCAGATGTTTTTTGTTGTTTTTAATCCATTCGAGCATATATTCCAATCCATTACTTATTAAATTTAGACTTTATTAGATATTTTAAATGTCTAAAGCCATCTCTCCAGGGGCGTAAATGAGGAACTCTTCCTTCAATATCTTTATGCAATGATATTGGAGTTTCTACTATTAAGAATTTGTGTTTTGAAAATTCAACCAATAGTTCGCTGGCAAATTCCATTCCTGTCGTTTTAAATTTTATTTTATCCAGACTCTCTTTTTTCATTAATCTCATTCCACATTGAGAATCGGATATTCGAGTTCCGTATAGAAGATTTAATATAAATGTTAAAATCGGGGTCCCTAAATATCTGTTTTTAAACGGCATTGCGCCTTTTTCGATATTTCCCTTCAGTCTTGAACCTATTACCATATCAACTTCAGGGGTCAGTTTTTGCCATAGTAAAGGAATTTCCAAAAAGTCGTACGTATTATCGGCATCACCCATAACTACATATTTGCTATTAGAGTTTGCAAATCCGTTTCTCAAGGCATTTCCATAACCTTTTTGGGTGCAGGATACAACTCGTGCGCCATTTTCTCTAGCTATTTCAACAGTTTTGTCTATAGAACCGTTATCGGATACTAAAACTTCTCCGTTTATGTTTAGTTGCTCGAAAACTTTTTTACATTTTTCAATACATATAGAAATGGTTCTTTCTTCATTAAGGCAAGGTATAACGACTGTTAAATCTTTTTGCATGATTGTTCCCTGTTAAAAATATTCTTAGATAAGTCTACTATATAAAACACATATTTTCAATCTTTATAAGCCGGAATTTGGGTTGCAAATAAATTCCTATGGGTATTTTCAAACAAAAAAACAGGATTAAAAATCCTGTCTTTTTTAATATTTTTTTGAAATCCTATTTTTTAGGAACATTGATACCATATTTTGTATTAGTTCCCGGTGGTAATTGCGGCGGAAGCTGTGGTGTATTAATTCCGTATTTTGTATTTGTTCCGGGAGTTGTATTAGGTGGAACTTGTGGCGTATTAATCCCATATTTTGTGTGAGATTCCGGTCTTAGTTTACCATTCCTTATCATTTCTGATAATTTACGTCTTTGTTCCGGGGTAAGCGTTGGTTTTTTATCCGGAGTCTTTCTCGTTCTGCGAGTTCCAGTGCTGTCAGCCGGTACATATCCGTTATTTCCTGTGCCGCCAATTTCAAATCCTGCCATATAAATCTCCTATATTTAGTATAGTATATCTTTGTGTATATATTATAACAAATTTTTTGGTTGTTTTTTTTGATATTAACATAAATTGTTACATTTTGTAAAGATTGGACTAAAGTCTTTGTATAATATATCATTAAAAAGTATGAGGAGATAAAGATGAGATATAATTTGGAACAGGTTGTGTGGGAAATAACTTGGAAGTGTAATGCAAAGTGTATGCATTGCGGTTCGGATTGTATATCTGTAGAAAAACAAAATGAGTTAACAACTGCTGAATGTTTGGATATAATTGCAGATTTAAGACAGTTGGGAACTAAGATAATATATCTTGCAGGAGGAGATCCTCTTTGCAGAAAAGATTTTGGCGCAATTGCCGCTGCTATCAAATCTCAGGGTATGGATGTTGCGTTTATTTCAAACGGACTTGGCTTGACTGAAGATAATTTGGCTGTGATTAAAGCGATAAATCCAATTGCTTTTGGTTTGAGTTTAGATGCTGCTGATGGGTGGATGCACGATTATATCAGAGGTCGTAAAGGTTGTTTTGATAATGTAATATCTTCAATTAGGAAATTGCAAGATATTGGAATTGAGGTTTCTATAGTTTCGACAATTCATAAGCTTAATTTTTCTCAAATTCCTAAGATAAGAGAGTTGTTGCTTGATTTAGGTGTCAGGTACTGGCAAATTCAATATGCTGATTTTATAGGCAGAATGCCTGCAAATGCAATGATAACGGAAGCACAATTTTGGGAAATGGCGGGTTTTATTTTAGATACTAAGGCTGATTATTCGGATAGAATAAATTTAATAGGTGCTGATGTTGCAGGTTATATGTCGGATTTTGCACAAGCTGTTCAAGGAGCTTGGTATGGCTGTCAGGCAGGCATGAAGGTTTTAGGTATAGGAAGCGATGGTTCTGTTCGAGGTTGTTTATCACAACAGTTTGACAGATATATTGAAGGTAATGTCAGGGAACGCTCTTTAATAGATATATGGAATGATCCTGAAGCATTCAAATATAACAGACATTTTGATTGTTCAATGCTAACAGGATATTGTAAAGATTGTAGATACAGATATGTATGCAAAGGTGGTTGTACTGTTGCAGCTACGGCTAAAGACGGGTGCAGATGTAATCCGTATTGTTTGTATAAGTTGGAAACACAAGGGTATTCTGATTCTGAGCAGGTAAGAACGCTTTTCTATGCTGATGAGATTGCTCAATTGTATAATCCAATCAGAAAATTACCCGATGAATTTTATGAAAAATATACACCATAATTTCATCTAATATTTAAAAGGTTTATTTTTATGGAAAATCAATTTTCGAGAACACAGCTGTTAATAGGGCAAGAAGGTATAGATAAGCTTGCTAATGTGCGTGTTGCTGTTTTTGGAATAGGCGGCGTAGGAGGATATGTTGTTGAAGCGCTTGTAAGAAGCGGACTTGGCGAAATTGATATTATTGATGATGATAATGTTTCAATTACAAATATTAACAGGCAAATATATGCAACACATAGTACCATTGGAAAACCCAAAATTGATGTTGCAAAAGAAAGAATTTTAGATATAAATCCTGCTTGCAAGGTTAATACATATAAAGTATTTTATAGTGATGAAAGTTCAGCTCAATTTGAATTTGATAAGTATGATTATGTTGTGGATGCAATTGATACCGTGTCTGCCAAAATTTCTTTAATAATGAAGGCTAAGGAATATAATGTTCCAATAATATGCTCTATGGGAGCAGGGAATAAGATGGATCCGACAAAGTTTGAGGTCGCTGATATTTCAAAAACCTCGGTTTGTCCTTTGGCCCGAATAATAAGAAATGAACTTAAAAAAAGACGAATATCAAAAGTTAAATGTGTTTATTCAAAAGAAACCCCAATAAAGCCTAAAAAAGAGGATATTGAAATAAAAAATAATGAATTTAAACATAAAATTCCGGGGAGTAATTCTTTTGCTCCGGCTGTTGCAGGGTTAATAATCGCCGGTGAGGTTATAAAAGATTTAATCGGTTATAAACATTGTTAACGGAATTTTAAATTAATTTGTAGAACATTAAATTTATCAAAAAGTCTGCGACAAGCATATAAATAGTTGAAAGAATAGCGGCTTGGGTTGTTGATGTTCCGACTTCTTTTGCGCCGCCTTTTGTTTGATAACCTTTTGTAGCACATACAAGAGCTATTAAAGCTCCAAAAATACAAGCTTTAAAAAGGCTTACATAAATATCTTTTGTAGACATCCAAGCCCAAGCAGATGTCATATAACGGGCAGGATGAAGATTTATTGTTGCATTAGCAACAAACATACCGCCCAAAATCCCGATTAATTCAGCAATTATAACAACCATAGGTACTGTAATTGATGCTGCTAAAATTCTGGGCGCAAAATAATAACCCACAGGATTTACTTTTAATGTTTTTATTGCATCTACTTGTTCTGTAACCTGCATGTTTGCAATTTCGGCGGAAATTGCAGTGCCGGCTCTTGCACCGATAGCTAAAGCTACAAACCCCGGAGCTATTTCTCTTATCATTACAATTGTAATTGTTCCGCCAATATATGCTTCAGCTCCTGACATTAAGAATTGTTTGGATACCTGAATGGCTATAACTGCGGATGATATAAATGCAATTACCATTGATATAGGCAAAGAATCATAACTTATAGCGGCAGCTTGTGTTATAACATTTTTGAATTTAACACTGCCGCCAAATATGTACTTAATACATTCTATTAAATTTTGAACGCAAAGTCCTAAAAATTTAATCAAGTTATTGCTCCTTTGTGAATATTATAGCATAAATATTTAATGAATGTTCTTTTTGTTATATAATGTCTTACAAAAGGAAGGACTGTTTTATGAAGCAAACAATAGTATCAGGAATGCGCCCTACCGGAAAATTACATTTAGGTCATTATTTGGGGGTAATTCAAAATTGGGTTCAACTGCAAGATGAGTATGATTGTTATTTTTTTGCGGCTGATTGGCATGCTCTGACTACTAAATACGATAAAACAGAAGAACTTCGTCAAAATACAATAGATGTAATAATGGATTGGCTTTCTTGCGGAATTGATCCTGATAAATCAACCATATATGTTCAGTCTTTAGTGCCTGAAATTGCGGAATTAAATATATATTTGGGGATGATAACCCCACAAAATTGGGTTGAACGTGATCCGACACTAAAGGATATGGCAAAAATCTTAAAAACGAAAGAAGGACAAGGACAGCAAATTAACTATGGTTTAATGGGTTATCCTGTTTTGATGAGTGCCGATATTATGATGTTTAATGCTGATTATATCCCTGTCGGAAGTGATCAGGTTGCACATATTGAAATTACCAGAGATATTGCAAGAAGGTTTAATAACTTATATGGGGAAGAATTTTTCAAAGAATCAAAACCGTTGTTAAATAATTGTGCTTTGATATGTGGTTTAGATGGGAATAAGATGGGTAAATCCTTCCATAACGATATAAAAATATCTGATACTGCAGAGGATACATCAAAAAAAGTTATGACTGCAATAACTGATCGTTCAAGATTAAGAAAAGACGATTTGGGGCATCCTGATGAATGTGAGGTAGCCTTCAAATATTGGCAGATTTTTGGTTCAGAAGATGAAATTGCGACTGTTCGTTGTGAGTGCGAGAAAGGTCAAAGAGGCTGCGCTCAATGCAAACGTCAACTGGGTGATAAAATCAATTCAAAATTTGAGAAAATAAGAGAACGCAGGAAATATTATGAAGAACATCCTGAGATTGTGGAAAAAATCATTGAAGAAGGTTCTGCTAAAGCTCGCAAAAAAGCTCAGGAAATTTTATCTCACGTTCGCAAACTTATCAGAATGTATTAATTTTATTTTTATGTATAATAGAAACATTAGTTAAAGAGGTAGTATATATGAACACAGTAACAATAGTAGGCAGAGTAGGCAGAGATGCTTCGGATGATTTTAAAGCATTTGATTCTGGTAAAACAAAGGCAAGGTTTTCTGTTGCCGTGAACAGATGGGACTCAAAAACAAAAGCAGAAGTTACCGATTGGTATAATGTAGAGGTTTGGGATAAACAGGCTGAATTTGCAGCAGAATACGTAAAAAAAGGCAGACAAGTTGCTATTGACGGAGCTATTGCAAACAATCGCTGGACAGACAAAACAACCGGTGATGAAAAAGAAGCTTTCTTTATAAGAGCTAATACAATTAAACTTCTTGGCTCTAAACGTGATGTAGATGATGCGGCATAAGAATTATGATAATATCTTCCAACATAGTAGGCATTATTGCCGATGATCTTACAGGTGCGAATGATACCGCATTACAATTCAAATTAAGGGGTGCTGATACAAATATTTTATTAAATACGGGAACGGATCCCAAATCAGCAGCCAAGCAGCAGACCTGGGCAATCTCAACAGAATCAAGAAATGTTGAGCCGGATGAGGCTTTTGAAAAAGTTAAAAATGCTACAAAATATTTTGTAGAAAAAATTAATCCGGACTTTTTCTATAAAAAAATTGATTCGACCGTTAGGGGTAATATTGCTGTTGAAATACTGGCTATGCTTGAGGTTTTGGAAATGGATGCGGCAATTGTTATGCCTGCATTTCCACAAGAAGGCAGAACAACTGTTGGCGGCTATCATTTGTTAAAAGGTGTTCCAATAGAACGTACTGAAATGGCTCGAGATCCGCATTCTCCTATTGCAGAATCTCACTTGCCGTCGTTGTTCAGACAACAAATCGGCGAAAATTTCGAACATATTGTAGATAATATAAAATTGAAAACCATAATGGATGGCGCAGGTCCTATTTTGAAAAAAATTAATAAAAAAGTTGAGGACGGTGCAAAAATTATAATTATGGATTCTGTTTCGACAACAGATATAGAGCAAATTATCTTAGCTATGGGTAAATCAAATTATAAACTCTTGCCTGTTGGAAATGCTGCAGCGGCAAAGGTTTTAAGTAATATATGGTTTCCTGTTGAGGATAATTCTAAGCATGAGGTTTTATCGGTAAAACTTCCAAGGCTTCCAAAATTTATAGTATCGGGTAGTGCTACAGAGATTACTGCAAACCAAATTGATAAATTTGAACAAAATGCTGATGAAGAAAATAGTTTGGTTATAGAATTAAGTATGGATACGATTTTGAGTGGCGTCAAAGATGACCTTGTAGAACGTATTGTTTCAAATTTAAGCGGCGAAAATATTGTATTGGTGCATACCTCAAACCTGTTGAATAATTTTAACGGTTTTGCCGGAGAAACGATGGAGGCTGATTTAACAAAATCAGGTTTGGCAAATGTCATTACAGATTTTTTAGCTGAGCTTACCGGACGGGTTCTATCCGAAAAAAATGCGGTTTTGATTACATTAGGCGGTGAAACTTCTTATAAATGTTGTAATATAATTAATGCAAATCAACTACAGTTGATTGATGAGGTTTTGCCGGCAATAGCGCTGAGTAAAAGTTCAAATTCAGGTCAGTGGATAGTTACAAAATCAGGGAATTTAGGCGGAGTGAATACCCTTATTGAGATTTTAAATTATTTTGAGAAGCATGAAGAATAATAAATTTATGAAAAAAATTGCTATTACAACAGGTGATCCAAACGGTATCGGAGCTGAAATTACCATAAAGGCTCTTAATATGCTTGATTTACCTTCAGATAAAATTGTAATAATTTCTAATAAAGATATTTTGGATTTTTACGGAAAATTAAATAAAGATTATGAGATTATTGAAATACCGTATGATGTAAAAGATATAAAACCAGGTAAAATTACTGCGCAGACAGGTGAATTTTCTTTTCAGGCTTTAAAAAAAGCTAGTGAAATTAAACCAAAAGCTATAGTAACGGCACCTGTTGCAAAAAATGCACTCTATCTTGCAGGGCATAAATTTAGTGGACAAACTGAGGTGATAGAATCATTTTTGGCGCATGATAATCAGCTTGCAGAAATGTTGTTTGTTGCAGGAAGTTTTAGAGTATTTCTTTTAACCCGACATTGTCCATTGAAAGATATTGTTATAACACAAGAATTATTAAAAACAAAAGTTAAAAATCTTGTTAAAACTTTTCAAAATCAATTTGGAATTGAAAATCCAAAATTTGCACTGTGCGCCCTAAATCCTCATGCCGGTGAAGATGGAATTTTAGGGCGGGAAGAAATTGATACAATCATTCCGACGGTAAAAGAGCTGCAAAAAGAAGGTATCAATATTACTCTTCCTCTTCCTGCTGATACTTTATTTATAGGTGCAGCAAAAAGATATTTTAAAATTCCTTCACCCGAATTTGTAAATTCGCAAAGCTCATTAACAAATTCTTCCCTCTCCCACCAAATGGATGCCGTGGGCGAGGAGATAGGATATGATTGTTATATTGCGAATTATCATGATCAGGGGTTAATTCCTATAAAGACAGTTGCGGGTGATAAAACTGTTAATATGACGGTAGGTCTTGATATAGTCAGAACATCCCCGGGGCATGGCACAGCATTTGATATTGCCGGAAAAAATATTGCAAGACCTGAAGGTATGATAGAGGCTATTAAGGCAGTATTATAAATTATCCGCACAGACTTTTGTATTCGCAGTGTTCGCAGCTTTGAAAATCTTGTTTGTATAATTTATCATTGGATATTTTTGCGCAGATTTTTTCAATTCTGTTTTCGTATTCGGATTTTAATTCCGGTGTGAATTTTATTATGTGATTTTTCATTTCTTTTAGGCTGATATAGACAAAAGACAGATTGTCGTAATTTGTCAAAAATTTGTTCATGCAAAGTAAGTATACAATTGTTTGATAGTCAAATTCAGAATTTTTTGGTGTCATTCCTGTTTTGTAATCTAAGATATAATAATCTTTATCATCGTGTACAATTGCGTCAATTCTTCCGCCTATCCAAAAATCTTTAATCTTGCAGGAAATTGAAAATTCGGATTTAAAACATTTTTTCATAAAGTAAGGATTTTCCAGTAGAGTTTGCCATGCTGCTTGTTCTTCTGTGCTTAATGCTGTTTGGATTCTTGAAATATTTATCCCTTGTAAATAGTAATTGGCAAGAGCGTGAATTTTTTTACCCTTTTCAAAAGGTGTTGTAAATTTTGGTATATTAAGGTGTTTAATATATTGGTAATAAAATTTTTTAGGGCAAGTTTCGTATGTTTTGAGCATATTTGGTGAATATATCAACATTATAATTCGCCTCCGTTGTTGTCTAATAGGGTGTTAAAAATGACACTTGGCTCTGTTTTATATTCTTTGCCAAATTTTGATTTTATTTTTGCACTTGATGTAATAACCAGTTTATTCTTGGCTCTTGTAATTGCAACGTATAAAAGTCTCAGATTTTCTGACAGAATTTCCTGTTTGAGTTCATATTCGGATTTTGGTTTGTAATTTGGATTTAAGTTTCTTACAGCTTCCATAAAATCGGAGGACATAAGGCTGATGCTTGGTATTGTTAATGACAGATTTTTTTCGGTCATTTCAGGTAAAAATACAAGATTAAATTCATCTCCTTTTGACTTGTGCATAGTCATAACTTGGACTTTTCCTTCCAAAAATGATTTATCGTCTTCGTCTTCTTCAGAAAAGAATTTAAAGCCGCTCAGATTCGGTTTGTTAGCTAATTCTTCAAGTCTTGAAACGGCATAACTCAATGAGTTATCTTTTATACAAATCCTTTTAATTAGGGTTGAAATCAAGTAAATATTTGATTTTTCAATGTCGCTTTTGAAAAATTGCAATCCTATTTTTACGGCTAATTCGTAAGGAAGAAGATGTGATAGAGAAATCCAGTAATTTATATCCCAGTATAATTTTTGCAAATCTGTAATTTCAATATTGTCTGGAAAAATTTGTATAAACGGATTTTCATATTTTCTTATTTCTTTTTCCAACCCTCTTTTATATATGCCAAGTTCAGCCAGCGTTTCATAATTTGAAGCAACAGTTTCATTGTCAAACGGATTCAAAACGATTTTCATAACTGAAAAAATCGCTCTAAAAATTGATTTCTGTGCCAAACATTGGCTTCTTGTTATAACTTTTAGTCCGCTGTATTCCAGCAAATTTTGCCAAGCAGCAACCTGATAATTGTTTCTTAACAGTATTCCGATAGTGTATTCGGGGTTTTTTGAAAGACTCTTTTTTATTTCTGAGAGTATATAATTTTTTTCTTCAGTTTGATTTTTAAAAATTCGGGAAATTACGGCTTTTTCAGATTTCGGGGATATAGGATTTTTACCTTCTACAGGCTCCATGTACATTTCGTAAAATGAATTTTTACTGTCTGATTCGGTACAGGTTTTTTTAACCAAACGATTTGCAAGCTGCCACACCTCTTTTGTACATCTTTGTGAGCAATTCATTAATACATTAAAATTTTCGTTTATAAATTTTCTAAAACCTTCAACATCAGCATTTGAAAAAGTTGCGGTAATTGACTGGTTTACATCTCCGCATCGAATAACGTTTTTATGTTTTCCGGATAACAATTGTATTAATTCCTGCTGTACTTTAGAAGAATCTTGTGCTTCATCTTCAATAATATACTCGCAAATTTGCTGATAATGAGATAATATATCAGGGTTTTCTTTTAAAATTCTAACAGCACCGGTTAGCATATCATCATAATCAATCAGGTTATTTTCTTTTAAGGTTTCTTGGTACAAATTGTAAAATTGAATAAATCTTTTTAACTTATTGTTGTCGCCGGTATATTTACCCCCGTTGCTGATTTTATATATTGAAACGGCTCTGTCAAAATCTTCTGCTGTTTTTTTATCTGTTTTTAATTTGTTTGCAATCTCTCTTAAAATCCTGCCTCTTTGCGAATCATCACAAATTTCAAAATCCTCGGACAGATTAAGTTTTTCATAATTCCCGTTTTCTTTCAGTATTCTTAGTGCAAGACCGTGGATAGTGCTTATGTTTGGTAATTTTGATGAATTACTGCGAATATTTTTAATGCGTTCTCTGAAATTTCTTGCTGCAGAATCCATATATGTGAGGACAAAAATATTTTCAGGGTTAATGCCTCTTTCTAACAATTTAATGATTAAAGCCAAAAGAATTGTTGTTTTACCGGCACCCGGGACGGCAGCTATTCCCATATAGCCGTTTTGGTATTCTAAAACAGGCTGTTGGTCTTTTCGTGGTATTATTGCAAAAGGTTTTTTATCATTTTCGTTTTTCGAATTTTTTGTATCAACAATTATATATGGTTCTATTCCTCCGTAATTTTCGACTCCGTTAGAATCAAATAAACTGGAATAACAATATATGTTTTTTGTTGCGCAAAGTGATAATTTCCTCAAAACTCTTGCATTTTTGTCTTTTGATAAATTTATATTATCTTCAATTGTGTAATCTTTTTTATCCCAATCTTTTTGGAATACCCACGCATTGTATAAAGGGCCTGTATCAGATTTTATCCATTCAGAACTTGTTATGTCAAGCCAAATTTGGTATTTTGTTCTGATGTGGTTGTCTATGATTTTCTGCGGAGTCGAAATTATTAAATCTTTAGAATTTATTTCTAATATTGAATAGGGATTTTCTGCTATGATTGAATTTTCGGTCTGTAAAATAATTTCTGATTTATGACGATTAAAATTTTTACCAAAGATATTTTCAAAATCGCTTATCTGTTTTATGAAAAAATTATATTTATTTATTTGTTCAAAAGATATCGGAGCTTGTGAAAACAGTTTATTGTATATTGTAACTAATTGCTCAGATATTTTGTCGTCAGACGTTGACAAGTATTTTGTTAATTGTATCAAGTTTGCATATTTTTCACTATATTCAGCATCAGAAAAATTAAAATCTATGAGGTTTTGTGTTTTGTGAAACTCTGAAAGTATTTCTTGACAGTATTTTAGCGGTATCTGTAAAAATGACGATATAATTACCCTTAAATCAAATTCTGATAATGAGCATTTTAATTCGGTGTTTAGTTTTAATAATACGATTGCGGCTTTTACAAGCGGGTTTTGGATAAGTTTTTCATTACCGGATAAGTAGATTGTGTTTACACTGTTTTTTAAATTCTCTTTAAGCGAAAATTTTAGCATATCATCAATAACCGGCGAAATGATACTTATTTCGCAGGGTGCTACTTTTTGCTTTAACAGTTCTTTGACTTTGCCGATAGCGTTTTCTACCATTGATGATCGCTTTGAAAATGAGCTGTATTCAAAATTGGGAAGTATGTTTGTTTTATCATTTTTAACATTATCAAATATCAGACTGCTCTTTGTATCTTCGGCTAGATACTTTTGGGGTTTTATTATGTTGGTATTAAATATTCTTTTTAATTTTTCGCAATTGTTTTTGTCTGCGCTTAAATATCCGCATCTGCTTGAGCCGAGCGAATCTGTTGCAATATAAAAATCAGTCAGATTTTTAGACAAATATTCAATAAAATCAATGCAAATCGGGGTAAGCTCATCTGCATCATCAACAATCAGATATTTTATATTTTTAAAATAATCGGTATTTTTATATATAAAATTAAATAGCAGGCACTGTCTTAAATAGTCAAAATCTCTAAGCTCCAAAGTCTTTTTTAGGAACTTTTTTATTGCCAGGTTTGCCTCATCGGAAAATCCCTCTTTTAAAATATTTGCTCGCTCATCAACCTGCTGTTGGGATAAATTATTCTGAATAATCAAAGAATACCTTCTGAAAATTTGATGTAGAAGGGACATTTTTGAATTATATCCCTTAAATTTTACTTCTTTTAATATGTTTTTTAAAATATATTGTGATACCTCAAGCCCCGCCAAATTTGGTAATATGACAGGATTATCAAAAATATTTCTGTCTTCTAAAAATGCCCAGTTATCAGATATTGTGTTGTATACAAGCGAAAAAAATGAATGTACTTGTAATTTCTCAATAACATCAATCTTCAAATTTTGTAGAGTTTTTTCAATAAAATCATTTTTAAGGGTTGAATTTTGCACCAGCACCAATATTTCGGATGCCTTAATCCCAGAGTTTAGCAAATCAACATACTTATCTGCCAGCAATTGTGTCTTGTCAGATGCTAAATTCCCTTCTAATAACAATTTCAATACTCCTTATATAGGATATTTTAGCATAAATGAACTAAAAAACTACAACCGTAGAATGATTGTAAAAATATAAAAAATTTAGTATTATTTGAATATCGAAAAAGTGTTATACATACAATTATTCAAAGGAGAGTAAAAACATGGCAAAAAGAGTAAGCTTAACATTAGAAGAACAAATTGGATTTTCAGCAGGTGAAATTTATAACTATTTGCACCAAAACGGTACAACATCATTTGCTAAAATGAAAAAAGAATTGGATTTGAAGGGCAACTTTGCAGATTTAGGTTTAGGCTGGTTAGCAAGAGAAAATAAAGTTGAAATTGAACAAAAAGGACCTGCTGTAAAAGTTAGTCTAAGATAGTTGTCGCAACCTATTAACCGATTTACACAAAAACGGATATTACGATATTGTAATATCCGTTTTTAATTTTGGCAATTTTCGTTTGTCGAAATTGTTTATTAATATACAGGGGATTATTGAGGAAATATTTTGTATGAATATAACTGCAAAAGCAGTATCTTATGGATTTGGACTTTTAACTGATGCTGTCAGAGCATGTACAAAAGGAAAAGCTGCGCAAAAAACTGTTTTAAGTTTTGCAAAAACTGCAGAAGCAGATTTTACAAAAGTTGTTCGTTACAGGGTTTCTCCTGATATAACAGTTCCCGTACGTCCGGCAAAATTTCATGCGACAAAGCCTTCATTTGCAATTGATTCAAAAGCTTTGGCAGAAAATCCGTTAGCTGAGGGTGAACTTGGTAATATGGCAATTAGAATAAATGAACAGGCAGTTAAAGATGAGCCTGCTTTCCGTAAATATTTGGAAGAAATGTTCCCCGGCTTGACTATTGAAACCAGAGCAAAAGGCGTTAGTTCGAATTATTCAAAATTAAAAAAAGTTATAAATAAACAAGGTAAAGTTCTTAAATCTGATAAGGACGGATTGAAGATAATAACAGATTCAATAGCCGGTAGAGTACATCCTAAAGATTTTACAAGAAAAGATTTAATAAGGGCGTTACGTGATGTCGAAATTGACGGAAAACCTCTCTCCCGCAAGGAAAAACGATTTGTATTAAGAGCATTGAACGGGGATAAGAGTCTTTCTCCTACTCAGCAAAAAATTGCTAATAAACTGATGCGTCCTGTATTATTAAAGGTTGCGGAAAAACAATCCGAGCCGGTCTTTAATACTATTATGCTCGGAATGATGAAGGATGCGCTAAATAGAAATGTAACAACGATTGACAAACTCGCTAAAGAGGGTGTAAGCCCGAAATTATTAGCAGAACTTGAAAAGAATCCTGCAATAAAACCGATAAAAGTTACCAGATTTTGTAATTATAGAGGACCTGACGGTATTCCTGTATTTTCAGACAGACAAATAAGAGAAATTGAAAAAATGCAGCTTGCTACCGGTGAAAAATTCTCAATTACAACCTGCGCATCTGAAAAGGATCTTGTAAAATATAATATTGACAATTTGACCGATGTTGAGGCTTCTGCTATAAAACAATATGGCTACACAAGGGCGCAAATGAATATTGAATTGCCTGATGGGAGAATAACCGAGCTTCAGGTCGGGAAGGGTGATTTTTACAGACTTGAACATGATGCAATCTATAACTGTATGCAGGACAAAAACACAATAAATGATATATTTAAACCCTATCAAGCACGTCTTTTATCTCTTGAAGAAAGGGATGCGCTGAGATATCAAAGATATTCTCAAAATTGTCATAATGATGACAGAATAAGTCAGCTTGGCGGAAAAGCAAAGGTAAGAAATATACCGAAGGGTTTACCAAAGAGTTTATCCAGAAGAAGTATGGAAATATTATGTGATAGCGATGATGCTATACAAAAAGCCAAACTTGACGGCTTTAGACCTCATTTGGAAATTAATCGCACAGCTTAAATTTAGGAACTTATAAATATGATAAAATTAGGATACGCAAAATTAATCCCGCTAAATCCGGCGTACAAAAAAAATTACACAAGTATTCAAGATACTATCTGTGGACTTGTTGATGAATTATACAAAAAAGCAAGATATAAAATCACGGATGAACGGTTTTATCCCGAAATTTCACATAGCACTCTAAATAATACTGCAGAGTTAAATGGCAAAGCTATTGCCCTTACTATATCTCAAGACAGCGACAAGTATAACGGTCATTTGCTTGAGGTTTCAATGCTTTCTCCAACAATGAAAGAAATAAAACGACCTTTGGCTTATGGTGATAGTAAGACTATATTAGATTTTTTAAGTAACAAAGATTCAATAAAAACTATTAAAAGTGATTTGCTTGCGATGAGTTCGGAGTCCGTTTAGAACATTAAAAAATAATTAAAAATAGGGAAAATCTTTTGATTTATATTATCATTATTATAGGAGATGATATAAACATGAAGTATAAAGATTACTATGAAACCCTTGGTGTAAAAAGAGAAGCAACAGAAGCTGAAATTAAATCGGCATATCGTAAACTTGCAAGAAAATATCACCCCGACGTTAATAAAACAAAAGAAGCGGAAGAGAAATTTAAAGAAATAAACGAAGCTTATGAGGTATTGGGAGATAAACAAAAGCGTCAAAGATATGACAGCTTAGGTGCAAACTGGCAGGGTGGTGCTGATTATACCCCGCCTCCTGGCTTTGAAAATTTTGGTTTCCAAGGAGGAAACGGATATCAACAGTTTAGCTTTGGCGGCGGAGATATGGGAGGTTTTTCCGATTTCTTTAGTTCACTGTTCGGCGATATGATGGGCGCAGCAGGAGGCTCAAGAAGCGGCGGGTTCTCAGGCTTTGATTTTAATGATTTGGGCAATATGGGTGCAGGTCAAACATATTCAAGACAAAGACGTTCTCAAAAACCGCCGAAATCTGAAGATTTGGATGTAACTAAAACTTTGAACGTAACTGCAAAAGACTTATTTTCAGAATCTCCTATAAGTGTAAAATTTCAAGATATGCATAAATGTACAAATTGTTCAGGAGGAGGCTACTGTTCTCATTGTGGCGGTACAGGTATTGTGAGCGAAACTAAATCAATAAAAGTAAAACTGCCAAAAGAGGCAAAAGCAGGTCAAAAAATAAGACTAAAAGGTGAAGGAAAAGTTGACTCATACGGTAGAAAAGGCGACTTATATCTTATAATTACTCCTGTTGATTCTGAGTACGAAATCGTTGGCTCCGATTTAACAAAGGATGTTGAAATTACTCCGCCAGAAGCTGTTTTAGGGTGCAGTAAAGATTTAAAAACTTTACACGGTAACATTACAATCAAAATCCCGCAAATGACCTCAACGGGCAAAATGCTCAGACTTAAAAATCTGGGTTTGCCTAAAAAAGCCGGAGGTTATGGGAATTTGAATGTTCGTATAAAAATTGTTCTTCCTGAAAAGCTTTCAGCAAAAGATATTGATTTATACAAACAATTGGCAAAATAGCTTGGCTTGTATAAATATGATGCATTGTAAACTATCATATATCTGCACAATTGTTCAGATATTCAATAGTACTTAGCTTTTCATCATATAAGTATTTTACAAAGTTCAGAAAAGAACTTTCTCTTGCGCTGATTACAAGATTGATTTCAAATCCTTCAGTGCAGAACGGTTCATAATCATATACAACATAGCTGTTATATTTGCTTTTCCATTCTTTTCGTTCAATTTTGCAATTGTGTTCATCTATGATATCTTCAAGCCAAGGCAGCAGATTTTGGTTAATATTTTTCATTTCCATACGGTTATACGTATTGCAACCGTTGCAATTATTTCCAATAAACATATAATTTACTCCACAAAGTCTATATATTGGAATTGTAACAGTTGCACAGAAGAAAATAATTGCCACAATGTATAAAAATTTATTATCTTTTTTTACTATTTTAATACTTTTATCGTTTACATAATTTAACAAATGCTTAATGACAGTCAATTTATAAAACAATAAATACTTTATATATAAAAGAGTAATACGAGAGGATTTTCATGAGTTACGCCGATACCATGCGAATATGGAGTGATATCAACTGTACACTGGCTTCTTTAGCATCTTTTGGACAGCAAAAGGCAGAAGGAGTTCCAACAGGTGCGGCAGTATCAAATTTATTCGGAAATGTTGCTAACGGTTTTGCCAGAAATGAGGTTGCTTATATGATGCAAGAGGCAGGAAATCCTTATGGTAATGCTGTAAACACTTTTGCGGGTTATGGAAATCCTGCATCAAATATGATAGGTACAATGGCGTTGATGAATGCTTGCACCCCTTGGACATTTTTTAATATGGGTATGTGCTGTTATCCGATGGGAGGATATTATGGTGCGCCTATGTTTGGAATGACATACCCTATGTGTGGTATGCCTATGATGGGCTTTCCAATGTATGGAGTTTATGGAATTTGTTAGGCGTTTTTATCTTTTAAAATGGTAGAAATAATTGCAACGTATGTCCAGAATACGAATTGCAGCTGTGGTCTGAAATAGATTGTATCGACCAATCCATGAAACATTATTGCCCATATTGCAACTATTGAAATTGATATATAAATAATTTTTTCTGTATCAATACTGTTTAATATGTATTTTACGGCATTTACCGATATGGTAATTAAAAATCCCAAGAAGGTTATCAATGCAAAAATCCCGCTTTCTACAGCAGTTTCGAGGTAAATATTATATGCACTTAATGCGTCGAAGCCTGTTTTCATGTATAGACCGTAAATTTCACGGAAATTTTTATTCCCGACTCCAATTCCCAGAAGCCAGTTGTCTTTGAACATTTCTAAAGAAGAGTGATATACGTTAAATCTAAATGAATTAGAAGAATCATTCCTCATAGAAAATATTGACAAAAATCTGTGTCTGATTGCTCCGACAAAAGTTATTGCGGTAAAAAATAAACAAGCAACGGAGCTTATAAATGTTATATAAAGTTTTTTGTATGTGTTCCAGAAAAATTTTGCGGAAATTAAAAATGTACAGCCGATTATCAGCATCAAAGCAAGATACGCTCCTCTGCAGCCTGTCTGAAATATTGTATAAATCCCCAAGATTGATGCGAGTGCTGATATAATAGCTCTTTTGTATTGTTTGTTTCTTGTAAAATAAAAGCAAGAGCCTAATAATATTGGAAATCCGGCAATTAAATAACCCCCAAACAGGTTTGGATTTAACGGCTTTAATGTTCCGTAAACTCTTGATATGACATCTTCAGGGTTTAAGTTTGAGGTATCCTGCCATGTTGAGATTTCTTCCAAATGTAAAAAGCTTTGCAAAAATCCGAATATTGATTCTGCGCAAACACACAAGCCTATTGCCCCTAAAAACCATGGAATATGCTTGTTGTTTGACTTTAGGTATTGGACAAGTGAAAAATAAAATCCTATATATATAAATGTTTTAAAAAAACCTTTTAGACTGGCAGCAAAAAGAGTTGAGCCAAAAAGACTTATAATAACAATCATAAAATATGCAACAAGCCATATTTCAAAATTGTGTAAATCTATTTTTTCACCGGGTTTTGTAAACAGTTTTACTAAGGTCAGGAAAATTACAACAAGCGCAAAAAATCCGATAGAATCAGACTGCATAAAAGTTGAACCGACAAATGTCAGCATAATAAACAGCAGCACGAATTTATCTATATTTTGTAAAAACAGGCTGTTATTATAGCAATAACTAAGTTTATCCTGAGAAAATTTTAAAAACTTATTGAACATCATCTGTTGTATTCATATCTTCTTTTAATACTTCATTGTCTACACTGTCAATGATTTGCAAATCAGAAACAGAGCCGGTAAATCTGTAATTAGCGCCTTCTAAAGTAATTGGCAATCCTAATTTAATTTTGTTACCTCCGACAACAGCTCCATCTTTTGTGATTTTTGCCTTGTCGCTTAATGTTACGACAACATCGTACAAATCAGGTTGAGCAGGATCTTCTACTACAATTACGACCTTTTTTGTACTTGGAGTTTGCAGTACAAGTTTTCTTCTGTCAGCCTTAACATCCACTATGTCCAAATCTGAATATGGAACATTTCTTATGCTGATAAATGTTTTTTCACCTTTTTTAATAGGTATATCTTCTCCGGAGAAAGTTACACCCCTCATGTAAACTTTAAAAATAATGTTTGAGGTTGCTTCAATTTGTTTATCAGCAGTTTGTCTGTAACCTTTAAAGGTTACAAATCCTACAAATAGTGCAATTATTACACAACCTATAATAATTAAATCGACTTTGAATTTTTTAGCTAATTCTATAAGTTTTTCCATATAGAGTCTCCTTGTTATATATTCAAATTGCTTGCCGCAGAAAGTATTTCATCAATTGTTGTTGTTGCACAGCCAAATTGTTTTACAACTATACTTGCTGCGATGTTTCCTATTATCGCGGAATAAACCGGTTCAACTCCGGCTGCTAATGCTAAAGAGTATACTGCAGTAACCGTATCACCGGCACCTGTAACATCAAAAACTTCGGATTTATTAAATACAGGAATTTTTGTGTATTTTTCATTAGGTTCAGCCACGAACATCCCATCAGCGCCGCAGGTGATAAGAACAGCTTTTGCAGAAGTATCAGCCAATAACTTGCCTCCAGCTCTTTTTAAATCTGTTTCGGTTTCAATCTTAAAACCTACGGATTTTTCTGTATCAGGAAGATTCGGAGTCATTGATGTTACGTTTTTGTACTCGCTCAAATTTTTCTGAGCATCAACAACCACGGTTTTCCCAAGTTTGTTGGCTAATTCAATAGTGTTTTTTATAATTTTTTCGGTTAAAGTTCCAATGTGGTAATTTGATAAAATTACAGCATCATAATCAGGTAAAACTCTTTCAATATTTCTGATTATTTTATCTTCTGTTTCTTTACTTACAGGACCTTTTGATTGTCTGTCGATACGAACAATCTGTTGAGTAATAGAGGTGGTGATAGAGCCTGAAATTCTTGTTTTAACGATAGTTTTTCTGTTTTTATCACGCACAATTCTGGAGCAATCAATATCAGCATCTTCAAAAGTGTTATATAAAAGATCTGAGTGGTAATCTTGTCCGACAACTCCTATAACTCCGACTTTACCGTTATTTAAGGTTGCAACGTTGTGTGCAGCATTTGAAGCCCCGCCAAGTATCAGCTTTGTTTTTGTATGTTGTAAAATCAATACAGGAGCTTCTCTTGAAATTCTTTCGGCATCTCCGTATATCATCTCATCAAGAGCCAAATCTCCAACGACTAAAACCTTTGGTTGTGCCAATTTCTTTATGTTTTCAATAAGTTTATTTTTGTCAATATTCATATTACCAGTTCTCACAAATCTTATGTAAATATTCTACCATAAACATAAATTCAGTATGCTGGTACTTGCAAAAATTTGAAAAAAGTGTACAATATTATGTATCACAGTTTGGTTTTCTGTAAAACCTATAAGACAATCAGGAGAATGACAATGTACGAAGACGAACAATTAGTATGTGAAGATTGCGGAAAAGAATTCACCTTCACAGCAGGAGAACAAGAGTTTTATGCAGAAAAAGGATTGGTAAACAAACCAAAAAGATGTCCTGAATGCAGAATTGCTCGCAGAAAAAACAACAGAAGAAAAAGAAAAATGTATGATGCTGT
>CACXCI010000087.1 GCA_902766105.1 uncultured bacterium | reverse complement strand
CGATACCGAATTTTTCATCGATAACTTTAGCTACAGGAGCTAAGCAGTTTGTTGTACAAGATGCCATAGAAATTACGTTATGTTTTGTTGTATCGTATTCTTTGTCATTTACGCCCAAAACGATAGTGATATCTTCGTTGGTAGCAGGAGCTGAAATAATAACTTTTTTAGCACCGGCATCAATGTGAGCGTGAGCTTTTGTTGCATCTGTAAAGAAACCTGTTGATTCTACAACAACATCAACACCTAAATCTTTCCAAGGTAATTGAGCAGGATCTTTTTCTGCGAAAAATTTAATTTTCTTACCGTTAACGATAATACCTTCGTCATAAGCCTCAACAGTACCGTCAAATTTACCCATAACTGAGTCATATTTGAAGATTCTGGCAGCATCTTCCGGTTTCAAACCAGGGTCATTAATTGCTACATAATTGATTTTGTCAAAAATACCTTCTCTGATTGCGGCTCTCAAAGTATTTCTACCAATTCTGCCGAATCCGTTAATTGCTACGTTTACCATAAATCTTTTCTCCTTCTTTATGTAAAACATTTTCTACTACTATAACATGTCGATATTAGTATAAAAATAATTACTAATCAAGGGGATTGGCATTTTGAATAATTAAGAATTTGTTAAAATATTTAATAAACATTGAATATATTGTCTAATTAAACTTATGTATTAGGTCTTTGAGCAATAATACTTATTTTAACATTATCACCTGCACCACTGGAGCAAAATGCCGTCGTGCCATCACTAAAAGTTATTTTTTCACCTTTTTCGACATAATTATATTCTCCTGTAATTTTATTTTTAACAGCAAAACCAACTCCTTTAGGATGTCCGGTGATGCTATAATTAGTACCTTTTACATCAATAGTTTTATCACCAAGACTTTCTATAGAAATTGACTGTTTTACGGAAGCATTCGCAACTTGTTTATTTATACTTGCATTATATTCTTCTTTTGTTGCATTTGATATTTTTACTCTTCCATTCTCATATTCTATTTTTTTGAAAGACTTACCACCTACATCTTCAGAATAATAATACGGACCATCCTTAACTAAATCGTGTTGTGCTCCATTTGGCATATCTATTATTCCTGATTTATCCAATTTCATTGTTCTTTTTACATTTCCTGAAGCTGTGTATACTTCATAATCAATATCAAGTTCACCATGCGAAACATCGATATATTTGCCATTTTCTACAAAATGAGTATGATTTCTGCTGACTGGTCCAGAAGTCCCCTTCGTACCAAGACCATCGTCGTAGACATACCTGACATTTTGCTCTGTATTCATATTTTGCGTCGGAATAGCACCCGCTTTAATGCCCCGTTGATCAACAATATACTGTTTATAATCTCTTTCTGTTACATCCGTAACTACCATTTGACCATCAACATTTTCTAATTTTTGATAAGTCTTGTTAGCTCGTCCCGAATTTTCTATTATGGCATATTCACCGTCTGCAAGTCTATGTTTTATATATCCTTCATTATCTCTCAAAAAAATACGCCCATCAGACCTTTTTTCTACTTTTAGCGATAACGAAACTAAAGTCGTACGACCAGCATCATCGTGCTGCCAATGATTATATTTAATCTCTTGCGATTGCTCGATAGTCGACTGAGGTTTTGCAGTTTCAATAATTTGACTTTGAGATTCAATTTTAGATTTGGATTTAGGTCTATTTACAATTACAATACCGGCATCAGCAGATCCTGTAGCTTTTCGTGGTGTAGCTTTTTTAAACGTTCTGCCGCCGTAAGTAACTGTATTAGATTGATTTTGTGAAGGGATAGGTTCAGAAGTTGATTTTTTACCGCCAAACAATCTGCTCCAAAAACCTTGTTTTGGTTCATCATTAGTTCCTCTTGCAACTAAATCACCCATATTTAAAAATCTGTTCAAATCTGCATCAGGATCATTGGCAGGAATATGAGCACTATTATTCATCCCTTTAGGCATTTGAGATTTTGGAGTAGAGAATTTTTTGGATACTCCATCCGTAGCATTTGCAAATGTTTTCTTTATTTTACTAAACCCGCTTTTTAACAAGCCTGTACTTGCTGCAGAACCTACTCCGCTCATGCCGGCATTCATCAATGTTCCTGCTAATGTAACCTCACCTGTTTGAAATTTTTCCTGTAACGCACCTGTTGCAACATCACCTGCCACAGTTGCTCCAACCTGGACAGCTTTTCGACCTTTTGCAACAACTTGGGCAGCTTTACCAACTGCACCACCGGCTAGAACAGCAGCCCCGTCAATTGCGGCATCTTTTAATATCTTTCCATGGTCCGTTCCTTGGCGAAAAGCTCCTTCATCTTTTACTGTTTTACCCGTAGAGTCCTTATGTTCACCAGTTATATGCGCGCTGTCAGATTCTTCAATAGCAACAGATGTTGCTGCGGTTGCTGCTGCAGCAGCAGTTAATGCAGCTAAGCCTGTTCCGCCGGTCGCAACTCCGATTGCAGCACCGGCTGCGATTTTTCCGGTTGTTTTAACCGCAGTTGCACCAGTTTGCTGCGATTGATTGTAATCGTCTATCCGTTTTGTTACCGCATCTTGAATCTCTTTTAAGGCTTCTTTGCTGAAATTTTTTCCGTATATTTTCTTAAATTCCGCTTCAAACTCTGCATCACCCTTTTGCGCAGCCTTTTTTAATGCGTTCATATTCTTGTCGTATTCTTTGAGATAATCCCGTACTTGAGAGGCTGTATTTCCTGTATTAATACCCATTTTCTCCCCAAGTTTATTATTCCAAAGTTTCGAAATTCCATCTGCTAGATCTCCTGCCCAACCGTCTTTTGCCAGCTGTTTGTCAAAATCTGCCCGCGCACTTTTGCCTGATTTTATAAGTGAATTAAGCGCTTTTAATTTGTCGGCAGAAGCATTATATTTTGTTTTATCCTGTTGTTTTTTTACATCAACTTTGCCGGATTTTTCATCATATTTTGCATAACTTTCCTTTAAAATTGTTCCATCATGCGCTCGCACCCATTGTTTACCGTTCTCATCTAATACAAGTGACCTGCCGTTGGGTAAATCCTGCAATTTTATATATCGTTTTTCTACAAATTTTCCCTCTTTATTTTTTACCTTGCCATTAACAACACTTTTATCTTTTTCGTCAATTAGTCCGTCTTTATTTGTGTCAAGTTTATCAAAAATTGACCTTTGTTGATTTGATTTCATTTCAGTACGTTTCGCCCCAAATATAATTTGAGGAAATTCAGCACTGTTATTAATACTTTTATTACCATTTATAGGGAAATTACCGCCCATAATTAGTCCTTAAAAATCTCATACTTTACAGTAGACGGCAATTAATTCGCATAACATTAGGACAGATTTTTCCTCTCGCAATATCTTATCTTGCATATAGCGTATTATAATTGAGTTTTATCCGATTTTAATTCCGTTTAACATTCTGTTACAATAACTTTTGTTAAAATTTGTAACATGGTTAATAAGATATAGCAATTATATACTTCAAAAATACTTTATATAAATGTAAGCGTTAAGCTTTAAATAAAATCTAATAAACACGAGACATAAATTACACTACCTACTACACACTAACCTTCTACACACGAGGAATTGAAAAAGATTCCAGACTCTTTCCAAAAGAAAGGGTTTTTTTTTGGTCCTCGCCGGACGGGATATTCTGCTACTATCAACCGTTAATAGTGAGCCTTATGAGTTAGGCTAAATTTTGGTATCCATATATATTGTTATATTTTAATCTCTCCTTTGGATAGAAAAGAATTTCAAAACGAAACGTAGCTGAGTTTTAGAAATTAAAAAGAGGGTAAATATTTTTCACAAACGTAACAACACCCTTTCCTGAAAATTTAAGTAGGTCGGCATTGCCATGCCGACAATAGAAATTAAATGGTAGACTGAAGTCTACCCTACAGCTAAGTTTTCCATACTCAACTTGATTTTCTAACCGCTCCGAAGGGGGAGAAGTTTTGGCTATATTTACTTTAACAGAATATGTAATTACCTCAAATTTATATACTACAACGCAAGCATTAAGAAATGTAACAAAAAATATTCATGCTGAAATCAAAGATTTTTAAAATTGTTTATTAAGATGTAAGGACAACGAGGATAACAAGAATTAAATAAACACGAGACATAAACTACACTGACCTACTAGACACACGGGGAATTGAAACAAGATTCCGGACCATTCAAAAATTGAATGGTTTTTTTTTGCGCAAAACTTTTTCATAAATAAGAATTTTTCAACTTTTTACATAAGTGTATGTTTGTAATAAATTAAAGATATGGAAAAGAAGACTTTATTCAGTGAAAAAACAGTAAAGATAGGACCTGAAAGCAGCACCGATAATTATATTATGGCAATTGAATCAAGCTGTGATGAAACGGCTTGTGCAATTGTAAAAAACGGAAGAGAAGTAATTGCAAATATTGTCGCCTCTCAAATAAAAACTCACGAAAAATTCGGTGGTGTTATTCCTGAAATTGCAGCAAGAGAACATTTAGATTCAATAAATATTGTTGTACAGGAAGCATTTGACCAATCAGGTCTGAAGCCTGATGATATAACAGCATTTGCAGGAACTGTAGGACCAGGGCTTGTTGGTTGCCTATTGGTAGGTTTAAATGCCGCAAAGACATTAGCGCTTGTTCATGACAAGCCTTTTATCGGAGTTAACCACTTAAATGCTCATCTTTGCGCAAATTATATTGATACCGATTTAAAACCTCCATTTATGGCTTTATTGGTTAGCGGGGGACATACTCAAATCATTGATGTTGAATCGTATTCTAAACAAACTATCCTAGGAGAAACAATTGATGATGCTGTCGGAGAAGCCTATGACAAAGTTGCTCGCCTTATTGGTTTACCATACCCCGGAGGTCCAAGATTGGATAAATTAGCTCAAGAAGGCAACCCAAAAGCTTTTGAGCTTCCGATTTCTAAAGTCGGCGGATACGATTTCAGCTTTAGCGGACTAAAAACAGCCGTTTTGCGACTAGTGAAATCTTTTGACGGTAAAGAGTTACCGGTAAATGATATCTGCGCAAGTTTTCAAGAATGTGTTTCAAAAACTCTTGTTAAAAAATTAAAAAAAGCGGTAGAAGAACACGGGTATAAACAAATTGTAATTGCGGGCGGAGTTGCTGCAAATTCAGAAATCCGAAAAAAAGTCTTTGCCTTGGAAAATGATGGATATAAAGTTTTTGCTCCCGCTATGAAATATTGTACGGATAATGCTTCAATGGTAGCATCATGCGCATATTTTAATACAAATACCTTTGATGATATTGATATTGAAGTCTTTTCAAGAGTTTAATTCATAATTGGGTTGAATTTAGCCAATAATGCTTTATTAATGGTAGACTGAAGTCTACCCTACAAGCTGAAGTCTACTATACAAGCTACAAACTTTGAAATTAATATTTAATAATTAGATTTAATATTTATTTACAATACACAAAATTTTTGGCAATTATTATTGCGAAAAATCCTTTTTATAAATATAGGGGATTATTATTTATTACGAAAGGATTTATCATGGGGTTGCAAATTAAGGAATATCGTTCTGAAATAGAATTAAAAACAAAAAATACATCAACTAAAAATAATAATGTTATGTCTGAAACGGAAAAACAAGAACTTACCGAATATTTGAAAAAATTTGGCATTGATTTACCATAAAACTTTTTAAAATCCAAAGTAAAGCCATATAAAAAAACTGACTCAAAAGAGTCAGTTTTTTCGTACTTATACTTTTTTTATTATTTTACCGGATTAACTGTACTTTTTATATGTAATTCTCTCAATTGTTTAATTGACGCAACACCCGGGGCATCAGACATCAAGTCTTTTGCTGCAGCGTTTTTCGGGAAGGCAATAACATCTCTTATACTGTCTGTTCTTGCCAAAAGTGCAACTAATCTATCCAAACCTATAGCTAAACCTGCATGCGGTGGTGTACCGTATTGCAAAGCATTAACCATAAACCCGAATTTTTCTGTTGCTTCTTCTTCCGTTAATCCTAATGCTTTAAAGATTTTCTTTTGAACTTCTGATGAGTGGATTCTGACAGATCCGCCGCCTAATTCAGTTCCGTTATAAACAATATCATAAGCAATAGATTTTACATTACCCAAATCACCGGAATCCAATTTATCTAAATCTTCAAGATTTGGAGATGTGAATGGGTGGTGCATTGCCATAAATCTGCCTTCCTCATCAGACCATTCGAACATTGGGAAATCTACTACCCACAACAGAGCATGCTTTGACTCATCAATTAAATTCAATGATTTACCGAAATGCAATCTTAATCTTCCCATTACATCATAAACAAGTTTTGGTTTATCTGCAACGAAGAAGATTATATCACCGGCTTGAGCGCCCGCTCTTTCCTGAATAGCTTTTGCCTGTTCTTCTGTAACAAATTTTAAGACAGGAGATTTAGCTGTTCCATCTTCGTTATAAATAATATTAGCTAAAGCCTTAGCTCCAAATGATACGGCAAGCTTTGTAATATCATCAATTTCTTTTCTTGAATATTTAGCACCGCCTGGAATTCTGATACCACGAACAATACCGCCGTTTTCTAATGTATTTTTAACAATCTGGAATTCTGATTGCAGGATAATATCACCAATATCAAACAATTCCAAACCAAATCTTGTATCAGGTTTATCAGAACCAAATCTGTCCATAGCTTCCTGCCAAGGCATTTGAATAAACGGAGGTTTAACTTCAACCCCTGCAGCTTTAAATGCATCAACAATCAAGCCTTCAACAACTCTGATAACATCTTGTTGTTCTACAAAAGACATTTCTATATCAACCTGAGTAAATTCCGGTTGTCTGTCAGCACGCAAATCTTCATCTCTGAAGCATTTTGCAATTTGATAATATCTTTCGATACCACCAACCATCAATAATTGTTTGAAAATTTGAGGAGATTGAGGAAGCGCATAAAATTTACCTTCCTGAACACGAGATGGAACAAGATAATCTCTCGCACCTTCCGGTGTTGTTTTAATCAAAATAGGTGTTTCAACTTCCAAAAAGTCTAAATTATTCATATAATTTCTGATAGCCTGAACAATATTATGACGCATAACCAGCTTTTCCAACATTGGCTCACGTCTTAAATCAAGATATCTGTATTTTAATCTTACATCTTCTGATACATTCTCATCATCTAAAACAAAAGGTAGTGTTTTTGCTTCTGATAATACCTCAATAGTTTGAGGATACATTTCAACCTGACCTGTAGGATATTTTTCATTATAAGTTTCTTCAGGTCTTTTTGAAACCGGACCACATACCTTTATAACATATTCAGAACGAACTTTTTCCAAAACTTTATGAATTTCAGGATTAATTTGCGGATTTGCTACTATTTGAAAAAATCCGCTTCTGTCTCTCAATTCAACAAATAAAATTCCGCCCAAATCTCTTATGGTTGAAACCCAGCCTGACAGGGTAACTGTTTCACCAACATTGGAAAGATTTAACTTTCCGCATTCGTGATCTTTGAAATTTGTTTTAATCATCTTCTTCTTTATCCTCTTATCTATTTATATCGCTTAAACATTTTATCAAAAACACAAAATTATAACTACAAATGTGTAGTTAAATTAAATTACATATCTTTTAAAACACGGCAAGTATGAACAATATCAAGATTTACATGGAAATATTCAATTCTTTCCGGCTGATATTCTGCCTGTTCTTTTCTGGAAACGTAGCAATCATGCAACGTTAAAAATTTGTTTCCGGAATTTAAAACTGTAAATAATATATTTTCAACAGAAGGATAATTTGTTATATCATCCTGTATTACTAATTTTCCTGTAATTATATATTTTGCAGTTTCGATTAAAACTTTAATATTATCTGACACGCCATTTATAGACATTATACAACCTCACTTTCTTAGATAATACTATCACGAAAATATTTATTGGACAATGTGTCTGATTTTTGGTAAATTCATCGTATGATAAGTTTTGACACATATACATTAGAAGCCTTTGTTCAAGAAGAAAATCTCTTTTTTACAGGTGCAAGAATAAGTAAAATTCAACAACCGTCAAGAAGGGAATTTCTTATTACGTTACGCAATAGCGGAGAAAACAGACAATTGTACATAAATATTCAGCCTCAGTTTTACCATATTTGTTTTGCTAAGCCCGAAACTCTAAAAAAACGACAGATTGAAAACCCAAAACAACCTCCTATGTTTTGTATGCTTCTAAGGAAATATATTGAAAATTCCAAAATTGCAAAAGTAAATACCGTTAAAGGGGACAGGATATTTGAGCTGTTAATTGAAACATACAACGAAATTGGAGAAAAAATATACCTATGTCTTGCAATTGAATTGATGGGCAAACATTCAAATGTTATCTTATATAATACCGATACAGACATAATTATTGGCTGTGCGCATAACGTTGGCTCTGATAAAAGCAGGGCAAGAGAAGTTTACGGAGGAATTCCTTATGTCTATCCTCCAAGTCCCATATCCCTTAATCAAAATTTTAAAAGTCTGATTTCTGAATACAAATCTGAAAATAACTCAAGTATTAACAATTTCATTGATAACTACTATTCTCAATTTATTTATAAGGATAAATTTGGAAAACTGAAAAACAAATATTTGACAACCGCCTCAAACAAGCTAAAAAAGGTTACCAAATCTTTAGATGAGATGAACAAAAAGATTTTATCCGACGGTGATAATGACAAATATCGGCTTTATGGGGATTTACTTATGGCAAATCTTTATCAACTAAAAGATTTCTCACAAGAAGCCAAAGTCTATGACTATGAAAATAATAAAAATATTCAAATACCACTGAACAATACTAAAACGATAAAAGAAAATGCAAATAAGTTTTATAAATTGTACAACAAAGGAAAAACCGCAAAAGAAAAACTTTCAGACCTAATTAATTTATATACAATGCAAAAAAAATATTATGAACAACTATTGTACTCTGTTGAAAGCGCTGAAAATATGGATGATTTATTAGAAATTTCACCTGAAATTGAAGAAGATAAGAATAAGAACAAAACCGAAAAAAGTAAATCTTCAGAAATAAGAAATATTGATAAAAATAACGGAACAAAAATCTATATAGGTAAAAATAACAAACAAAACGATTATATAATATCAAAACTTGCGGCAAACGAGGATTTGTGGTTTCACACAAAAGACTGTCCCGGTTCGCACATCCTTCTGAAAACACAACATGTTACAGATGAACTTATTTTAGAATGTGCAAAACTGGCAAAAGAAAATTCTCAAGGGAAAAACTCTTCAAAAATCGGAGTTATTTACACACAACGCAAATATTTGCGCAAACCCCCAAAAGCAAATTTGGGATATGTTACGTACAAAAATGAAAAAGAAATTATTATTGATTAATTTATGTTATAATTCGTATAAACAGGATTATTCAAATGCCGCATTTTTTCATAAATTCAAAACATATAAACAATAATATCGTTGAAATTTCCGATAAGGAAAATTATCAACATATTGCAAAGTCTTTGCGCGCAAAAACCGGAGAAAAGCTGCTTTTAATTGATGAAAAGCAAACTCAGTATGAAACAATAATCACAGAAATCACAAATACTAAAATAACCACAGAAATCACAAAAAGTTACCCAAGCAAAAGATTCTTAGACTTTGAATTGTATTTAGCACAAAGTCCCCTGCGCTCAGATGCACAAAATCTTGTGATAGAAAAAGCAACAGAACTTGGAGTGTCAGGAGTTTATCCCATTTTAACAGACAATTGTGCATTAAATAAATCTGTTATTGAAAAGAAAATTCCAAAGTGGCAAAAAATAATGTACGAATCTTCTAAACAATGCGAAAGAGCTATCATCCCTCAATGCTTTGAATTAACAACAATAAATACTTTAGTGAAAAATGAAAGATTTGATAAAACAATTGTATTCTGCGAAAGAATAGCTACTAAAACAATTAGAGAATCGTTTACTCGGCACCCGATAAAAAAAGGGGATAAAGTTCTTGTAATAATAGGACCTGAGGGTGGCTTTTCACAAATAGAATTTGAGTATTTTAAAGATAGTAAAGCTGAAATGCTCACTTTGGGGAATTTAATATTACGAGCAGAAACAGCCGTTACAGTGGGATTAGGAAACATTATTTATGAATATTCAAACTTTAACAAATAATATCAAAAATGATGATATCTTAAATAACCTTGCAGGATTTTTTAATAATGAATTATATCTTGTCGGAGGAGCCGTTCGTGATGCTCTTATGGGCAAAACATCTTTTGACAGAGATTTGATAGTTACAGACGAAGATGCAAAAACTTTTTCACAAAAAGTTGCAGAATTTTTTGACGGAGTTTTTATCCCTTTAGACGAAGAAAACAAAATCTACAGAATTGTTTTTAAAGACAAAATTAATTATCTTGATATTACAAATCCTGCCGGAGGAAGCCTTGAACAAGACATATTACGTCGGGACTTAACAATTAATGCTATTGCCGTAAATATTAGAACCGGTGAAATTCCTGAAATTTGCACGCCATACATTCAAGATTTAAACAACAAAATTATAAAAGGGATTTGCGAGAAAAATTTTACGGATGATCCGCTCAGACTTTTAAGGATTTTTAGATTTCATTCTCTTTTAGGTTTTGAGATTTCGCAAGATTTAATTAAAATTGTGAAAAAACACGCTCAACTTATTAATGAACCCGCAAAAGAACGTATTGAATACGAGCTTATGAAGCTGTTTGGGGGTAAATATGCCAATGACGCATTATCAAAAATGGATGAATGCGCTATACTGGAAAAACTTTTTCCTTTTGTTAAAGAATTAAAACAAGTTCCGCCAAATCTTCATCATCATCTGGATTTGTTTCACCACTGCATAGAAACAGTATATCAGGTAGAAAATCTTTACCAAAATTCTTCATCAGAAATAAAAAAACACATGGATAAGATTGATTTTGGAGGGTTTTCAAGGTTAGCGCATCTAAAATTGGCAGCATTTATGCATGATATCGGAAAATTTTCAACATGGACAATAGAAGAAGATACCGGCAGGCACAGATTTATAAAACACGAGGATGTTGGAGCAAAAATGTGCGTGCCTATACTTAAAAAGCTTTGCTTTTCAAACAAACAAATTGAATATATCTCTTACATCATAAAAAAACACATGTATCCATCAGCTGTTGTTTCTTCTGCTGATTTGACTGAAAAGGTTATGATGCGCTATATCAGGCACTCTGAAGATAACGCAATTGATAATATTCTAATAGCGCAAGCAGACAGATTGTCCGCACAAGGTCCTGAAATTACCCCGCAAATTGTCGAAACAAATATTTCAAATCTAAATCGGCTGCTTAACTACTATCTTTCAATCAAAGATACTCTAAAACCGTTACCAAAATTACTGGACGGAAATGACGTTATGAAAATACTAAACCTCAAACCTTCCCCAAGACTCGGGCAAATTATGGAAGAAATAAAAGAGGCTCAAATTTCGGGAGACATTTTAACAAAAGAAGAAGCAATAAAATTTGTAAAACAATATTTTGCGAATAAATAAAATTTCGTGCTAAAATATAATCGTATCATTTAGAATGTTTTATAGGAGTATTATGGCTAATAAATTGAAAAAATTTTTTGTCGGATTATTAGGTTCTATTATAGGTTTATACGGATTATTTTTATTGTCTCCGCTTATAATTTCACCAATATTAAACACAAAATCAGATATCGTTAATAACTTTATAAAAGAAAGTACAGGATTAGATGCAAATATAAAAGGAATTTCTCTTGTTACAGCATGGAACTTTTCCGCAGGAATAAAAGCAAAAGAAATTTATTTAGCAATCCCAAACAGCAAAAAGCCATTCTTATATGCTCAAAACACCGGCACACAACTCTCGCTTTTACCTATCTTGAAAAGAAAAGTCCAACTGGATTGTCTGTTCTCTGACGGAGTATATGCAGATATTGTTTTAAAAGAAGATGGAAGCCCGCTATTATTAGATTATCTGCCAAAAGGCAAAGATAAATCCGAAGATACTTTTGAACTTCCCGCAGGTTTAAAATTATCCAACAAATTACCCAATATAAAGGTTAAAGATTATAAAATAGCAATTATTGACGGGAAAACCTCTCGCTCTTACTCTGTTGAAGGTGAGGATTTTAAGATTACAAACTTTGTACTTGATAAGCATTTCAAATTCTCGACAAAAGGAAAATTCGTTTTTGATAAAACTCCGATATCCTATTTTGATATAAAAATTGATAATCACATTATGCCAAACATTCAATTTCACGATTTGGTATTTCCGCCGGACATAGTAGTCGAAAGCGATACTAAAGAAATTTCAACAAAAATGCCTGAAAATACTCAGGCTTTTAATGTGATTGATATATTTGAAAATATTAAAGCTAATAAATTTCAAGGAAACATAACAGCTGATATTAAAACCACAGGCAATGTTAATGAGCCGCACCTGAAAGGATTTTTTAAAATTGACGGGTTAACTGTAGCTGTTGACAAAAAGCCGTTACCAAAAAGTTTTATTGTTATGAATTTTAAAGGTCAAGAAACTGATATCAATTCAGAATTTTTCACCTCGACAGACAAGAATGAAATAACCTCTTTGCAAGGAGGTATAAAAACAGGAAAAAATAAAAATATTGACCTAACCTTTAAATCTAATGCGAAATTTGAAAATGTGATAAACCTGATAGACAGTATTGCTACATCATTTGGGGTTAAAGATTTTAATACTCTATCTGCGACAGGAGGAATTGATGCAGATTTTAATATCAAATCCGATTTAAAAAAGGTAAATTCAAACGGATATTTAAAAATTGTACCATCAAGCCTTTCTTACGGCTTATACAATGTAAAGATCAATAACATAACAGCTGATGTTAATTTAGCAAATAACAATATTGATATAAAAAATTCCGGTTTCACAATTTTGGGACAGCCTTTAAATTTTAGCGGAACAATACTTTCCGATACTACAACTGATTTAAAACTTATTGCGGACAAATTATCACTAAAAGGACTTCTTACTGCCGCAGGTCAGCTTGCAATTCTGAAAGAAAATAACATAAATAGCGGCACAATTTCCGCAAAAGCAATTCTAAAAGGAAAATTACGTGAAATTAAGCCGGAATTAAGCGCAAAAGCAGAAAATATCAATATATACAATAAACCTTTACAGTTAAGAATTACCCTTATCAATACTCTGGCAAAATTTCTGTATGACGGTAAAGCTGCTTCCGGAAATGTTGATGTTAATACATTCGCAATTAACTATGCAGGTTCAAAAATATCCCTGCCTAAAGCTTATGTTGAAATAACACCTAATGATATCAGCATAAACAATGCCTACCTTATGCTGAACAATTCACGAGTTAATATTCTCGGAAATATAAAAGACTATATGAATAGCAAAATGTCAATTGATATATCTGCAAACGGACATCTACAAAGTGCAGGAATTGCCTCCTTCTTACCAAAAGAATTTACAAGCTTGATATCATATAAAGGTAAACTTCCGGTAAAAGTTTCCCTAAAGGGCAATTCAAAAGTCCAATATATTGTTGCAGATTTAAGCGCAGACCCGAACAACTATATAGCATTAGTTGATGTAGCTGCATTAAAGGGTAAAAGTACAAAAATTCATTCTAATATAGAAATTATCGGAGATACATTAAACCTTACAAACACAACCCTCTCTAACGGAACAACACATTTGGCAAGTGCAGGCGGCGATATCACAAAGCTCTATTCAAATCCGAAACTGAATATAAATATATCAATACCTAATTCCGTATCATTTCCTATATGGGGTTTGAAAAACTCTAACATAACGGGAAACGGAAATATTACGGTAGTCGGAGATATTACAAATCCGAATATGCGAGGAACGGTAAATCTTACAAATATATCAGATAAAGATCTGGATTTTGCAATATCTGATTTGGTTGCGGATTTATCAGGAACAATACTGAACGGGAACGCAACTGCAAAACAGTTTAAATTTGGCGGTATTGTTGCTACCGATTTAGTCGGGAAATTCTCGCTTAAAGATTATTCAAGATTCTATCTGACAGACACTACTGCAAAATCATTTGACGGACACGTGAGCGGGAAACTGTCCTACGATATTCCGACAACCAAAATCGGTGTTGAATTTGTCGGAAACGGTTTAAATTCGACTAAAGCTGTAGAAGGCGCAGTAGGAATAAAAAAAGCACTGACAGGGACTATGGGATTTAGCGGAAAACTCACAATGCAGGGGATTACCGATAAAGAAATTATCAAATCATTAAAAGGAAATCTGAATTTTAATATAGATGACGGAAGATTTATAAGTATCGGACGCTTGGAAAATCTTGTTGCCGCACAAAATATTACCTCAAATTCTATATTCAAATCGGCTATTTCCGCATTATCAACCCTATCTGCGGTACAAGAAGCTGACCGATTTAAAACAATTACGGGTGATATGACATTTTCAAACGGCACGGCATCTATTTCTAAAATGGAGATTTCAGGGCCATCAATGTCATACCACGTAAAGGGAACATACAACATTATTTCAAACAGCGCCAACTTAATCATTCTGGGAAGATTAGATGCTAAAGTTGTATCCGTATTAGGACCATTGGGACAATTATCTGCCGAAAAATTATTATCCTATATTCCGCAAATCGGTCCGGCTACAGCTCAGTGGTTAAAACTTTTAACTTCAGATCCCAAGAATGAAAATATTGCACTCATACCGCCTCTGTCAAGCGGAAGCAAAACATACAAAGATTTTAAAGTAATATTTAACGGACCTGTTGAAGGAGTATCGTCTGTTAAAAGTTTCAAATGGCTGTCTAAATGCGATACAACCGAAATGAACCTGAAAAAAGATATCGAAAATGCAAAACAAGCAGTCAAAGAAAATATAACCAACAGAGTGGAAGAAGCAAAAACCAAGGCTGAGAACATTCAAAAAAATGTAACAAATGCCGTTGAAACACAGAAAAAACAAATTGAGCAGACTAAAAAAGATATCGAACAAACAAAAACTGAACTTCAGAATGCAAAAGAAAATGCAAAGCAAAGTGCTGATAATTTAAAGAATTTATTTCAAAATGCACTGAAAAATTCTCAAAATAAAGTGTCTGTGCCTTCTGCTGCACAAACCCAAACAAATAAAACGGAAACCGAGTCTAAATCACAGCCCGCTGCCCAAGAAAAAAACAATACAGAATCAACTAAAGAAACAACAGACTCCTCACAATAGCTACAGTATACATGCCAGCACCATAAGAATTAATGTTCCTATCTGAAATGCGGTTGCCATATTTTGACTGAATTTGTTACTGTCATACCTTTTTGCCGATTTTTGAGCTTGTATTGCGCTTGAAATTCTTGCTATACGTTCAGAATCGCTATCCGAAGCAAACGTAGTACCAAAAACACTTGATTCAATCCTTGATAATCTCTCAGACATTGGCTCATTTTCAAATTTCTTTTTATATAAAGTCTTTTCTACAGACGATATATTCAATGGTTTTGATGGTTTTGAATAGCTTTGATAATTCATCATATCATCATAATCCGAATAATTTGGATATGACATTGTTGACGGGCTTTTGCTGTTAAAATTATCATAATCAAATGGCGGCACCCCGTATGAATCCAGATGATAGTCTTGTTCAAACTTTCCTACATCACCGTCATAAAAGTTGTTTTCCTGTTTTGCCAAAATATTTGACATAAAATTATTCGGCTTTACCTTTGCTTTTAGGCGTTCGGTACGGGTGAATAAGTCATCTTTTTCGTAAGTTTTACCAAACGTTTTTGTTTCCAAATTAGAAAGGCGTGTTTTTATGTTTTGTCCTTTATTTTCCTTTTTAAAGACCTCTCGTTCAAGCTCATCTATTACAGGATAGTCCATTTTGGAAGCTTCTGCAGGTTCTTTTGCAAATACCCAAGTTTCATCATCATCGGCGAAGGTATTTTCTTTAGGCTCAATTTCTTGTCCGATTAAATCGGCTGATAAATCTTTTTTTAGTTTTGCAATACGACTTTGAAGCTGGCCTGTCGAGGTTTTACCGTAAACAGTTTCTTCTATTCTGTTAAGACGAGTCTGCTCATTTTCATTGGAATAAGTATAACCGTACAAAGAATTTTCAATTTTATCAAACAGTTGTGAATTAGTTGAAGCTGAAATCGCCGAGGTAAATGTAGCTAAAATTAATAATAATGTTATTATAAGTCTTTTAATCATATCAAAACTCCTTAGAGTTAGGATAAGATTTTTTTTAGATAAATCCTATTCTTCTTGACGGGAGTTCATAAAATATGAAAAACAAACATTTTTTCGTAAGACAAAAGTAGTAATATTTTTCCAAATTGACTATTTGAAAAATACTATAAATTTAAAAATACATTTACACCTATTTTTCCACCATAAAAGTAACAGGTCCGTCATTTATAAGTTCGACCTCCATCATTGCACCAAACTGTCCGGTTTGGACAAATATGCCGGAAGTTTTTATTTTAGATATAAAATATTCATATAATTCATTAGCTATATCAGGAGGGGCTGATTTATCAAAGCTGGGACGAGTACCTTTTTTGCAATCTCCACACAGGGTAAACTGAGATACAATAAGCATTTCGCCTTTCACATCTTTCAGGGATAAATTCATTTTTTCATTTTTATCTTCAAATATGCGTAAATTTACGAGTTTTTCTGCAAGCTTATCCGCATTAATTTGCTCATCACCTTTTTCTACACCTAAGAACACCAAAAGACCTGCACCAATTGAAGAATACAAGTTATCATCAATAGTTACAGAGGCCTTTTTAACACGTTGAATTAGAGCTTTCAATTATATACCTGCCTTTGCAAATAATTCAGCTTGAGTAATTTTTCTGCCGCATGATTTATCTTCATCACAAAACCCTAATCTTTCACATTTTGGAACAAGATAATCTTTTAACCATGGTTCTTCGGCAGTCAAAGCATCGCACATAGCTTTTACCATCATTCTTATCTCATACTGAGCTCTTGTACATAGTCTTAAATTTGCAAGATGAATTAATTCTCTTAAATTTAAACTTGTAACAAGAGAACTTGCCGCAGCATTAGGAAGAACAAATCTTGCATCTTCGGCGGGAATTCCTGCATCAACAAATTCCTGATACTGATCGGAAACTTGCGCCATAAAATTGATAAATTTTTCTCTCAATTCTGGGTTCTTATCAATTGTTGGCGGAATTATATAATCAAATTGACCTTTTTCTTTAACATATCGTTGGGATTTTTGAGAGAAAGACATGTGGCGATGTCTTACAAGCTGATGAGTACAAGCTCTTGAAACATTTGAAATAGCAAAACTGACCTGAATATGTTCAATTGTAGAATAATGACCCGAACCGATAACCCTTTTGATTAATTTTAACATTTTTTCTTCATCATCGACACTTTCATAAATATTTATAGGATAATCAGCACTATAACATGTTCTGCATGCAGTATAAATTGTTTTCAACATATTATCCGGTTTTGAAATCAAATGAACAACCGGTTTATTATTTCTCTGTTCCATATTTCTCTCCTTAGTCCTTTAAATAATAATACTCAAAAATATTTGTCATGGCAAAAAGGTAAATAAAATATGGAATTTATATACAATGTTACACAGAATGTTTTTTAAGTCGTTAAGTCTATAAGTCGTTAAGACGTTAAGTTCAATATTGTTTATTGATTAAATTAATCCTTGTCTTGAATTAACTAAATTATCGTTAAGAACTTAACAACTCAGCGTCTTATCGTCTTAACGACT
>CACXCI010000086.1 GCA_902766105.1 uncultured bacterium | reverse complement strand
GAATTTATAAGAAATATGCAGCAAACAAAGAAAGGAGAACAAAATGAAGCCTGAAGACAACGAAAAACAATACGAGGTAGGTTACAAGAAACCACCTAAAAAGAATCAGTTTAAGAAGGGGCAATCCGGTAATCCCAAAGGCAGACCAAAATTAATTAGAGATTTCAAAACTGACTTAAAGGTGGAGTTGGAATCAACAATAACGGTACAAATTGATGGGAAGCCAAAACCTATTACGAAACAACAGGCTTTAATAAAAAAGCTACTTAGTAAAGCTCTAAATGGTGAATTGGGGGCTTTAAAAACGCTAACTAATTTAATAGCACTCCATTTAAAAGTGTCGGAAGCTGATATTGACGAGCTTTTGGATGAAGATGTGAAATTATTTGACAAATATTACGTAGAAAGAAAAGGAGGAAAAAGAAATGACAACTAACCCAAACAAAAATTTTTATGCAGCACTATCCACAAACTTTAGGATGTTTATCGAAAAATGCTACAACGAAATCGGTGGCGGACAGAAATACGTTGAAACTATTGCTACTGAACTTATCGCAGATAAACTCTTAGCAATTCAAGCGGGTAATATAAAACGCTCAATAATAAATGTATCACCAAGAACATTAAAAACCACCATAGTTTCAATAGCCTACACGGCGTGGCTATTAGGACATGATCCCACACTAAAAATCTTATGTATTAGTTATGGGGACGATCTTGCCAAAGATTTTTCAATGAAAGTCAGGCAAATTATGCGTAGTGACTGGTATAAGAAAACATTCCCGCAAACAAAACTTGAATTCTTTGGGCAACGAGACAATTATATTCAAACAACAAAAAATGGTTTCAGGCGGGCATCTTCAATCGAAGGTCAATTAACAGGACGTGGCGCAGACATTATAATTATTGACGATCCGCAAAAATCAACAGAAATTAAATCTGATCAAGTACGAAAGAAAACAAATGAAATTTTTTCCAATACAATCATTTCACGACTTAATGACAAAGTTAATGGGAAAATAATAATTGTTGCACAAAGGCTTCATCAGGATGACTTTTCGGCATATGTACAAAAATTTGACAATTGGGATATTCTTAAAATACCCGCAATAGCGGAACAAGAAACTATTTACGAATTATCAGACGGAAGCAAAATAATTAGAAATGTCGGAGATGTCATTAATCCGATTTTGGAGCCCTTAAATAAATTAGAAAACATAAGGGAGGGGATGGGAGACTTTGATTTTTCTGCACAATATCAGCAAGAACCGATACCATTAAAAGGAAATATTATCAATTTTGATAACTTCCGATTTTTCAAAAGTAATCTATATTTAAGGACACAAACAACAGTTCAAAGTTGGGACTGTGCTCTTAAAACAGGTGTGAACAATGATTTTTCTGTATGCGTAACTGCTAAAATTGTTAACGAAATAGTTTATATTACCGATATTTATCGTTGTAAATTAGAATTTCCATATTTATTGGACGAAATAAAGCGCAGAAAAAGAGATTATTGTGCAGATACAATAATTATCGAAGAAGCAGGAATCGGTGCAGGATTAATACAAGATTTGGAGAGTGAAGGTATTAATGTGATTCCATTTAAACCAAAAGATTCCAAGCCTGATAGAGCAGCCTGCGTAACTAATCTTATTCGAAACGGCAGAGTTCGCTTGTTGGAAGGTGCTGAGTGGTTAAATGATTTTGCCGATGAAGTTAGAGCGTTTCCTTATGGTGCGCATGACGATCAAGTTGATGCATTGGTTCAACTTTTAACGTTGGTTAAAAATGATACCCTAACATCACATACCGGTGTAGTTGTTATTGATAATGGTTTCCCTGATTACAGTGATGATATCACAGAGCTAAGGGATTGGCTCTTGGAAGATTATTATAATGAAATAGATCAAGACGAAGAGGAAAATTAATTGTTTCTGAATGATACAGAATTGGAGCCAAAGAGTTCCAATTCTGCTCATTCAGAGCGATTAATATAGTAACCGAAAGGAACATAATATGGTTGAAAAAGACTACAAATTATACGGAACAAAATTTTAAATTTAAAACGCAGGAAGTTGGTTTATTGATTTGCTTATGGAAAAACAG
>CACXCI010000085.1 GCA_902766105.1 uncultured bacterium | reverse complement strand
AATATTGATTTTTGTATGGCTTCTGCTCAAAAAGGTTTAATGGCAATGGCAGGATTATCTTTTATTATTGGTAATAAACAACTAATAGAAAAATCCAAAAACTATCCAAAACGTTCATATTATTGTAATTTGTATCTGCAATATGAATATTTTGAAAAAACAGGAGAAATGCACTTTACACCGCCTGTTCAAACTGTATATTCAGCAGTTCAAGCATTAAAAGAATATTTTGAAGAAGGCGAACAGGCTAAATGGCAAAGACATTTACGAGTATTTGAAGCCATTCACAAAGGACTTGATGAATTAGGATTTAAAAATGTGATAAAAAAAGAATGGCAAGCAGGTCTTGTTGTTTCGGCGATTTATCCTGATGATAAAAACTGGGATTTTAAAAAAGTTCATGATTATTGTTATGAAAGAGGTTTTACTATATATCCGGGAAAAATTTCTACAACAAACACCTTCAGACTTTGTTCACTTGGAGCTATTGATGTAAAAGATATTGAAGATTTCTTTAAAGTGTTTAAAGAAGCATTGAATTTCTATCAGGTAAAAATTCCGGTACATTATGAAAAATAAAAGGGAGAAATATATGAAAAAAGTTTATACATGTTTTTGTACGGATTTTATCCATGACGGACATCTTAATATTATAAAAGAGGCTCAAAAATACGGCGAGGTTATTGTCGGAGTCCTAAGTGATAAGGCAATGATTCGTTTTAATAAATTTCCGACAATATCTTTTGAAGAAAGAATGGAGCTTGTAAAAAATATCAAAGGTGTTTCGGACGTAATTGTTCAGGAAGATGTTAAATATGACAAAATTGTCGAAGAAATTAAACCTGATTATATAATTCACGGAGATAATTGGTTAAACGGACCTATGAAAACAATTCGTGATAATGTAGTTTCTCTTATGGAAAAAACAGGCGGACAAGTTATTGACGTTCCGTATACAAAAAATGAAGGTATTAATTTATTAGATGAAAAATATGAACTCAGACGTGGAATGCCTGAATTTCGAAGAAAAAGATTGAGAGAACTAATTAATTTAAGAGATGTTGTAAAAACAATAGAAGTTCATTCAGGACTAACAGGACTTATTGCAGAAAAAACAATAGTAGAAAATGACGGAGAAATTGATCAATTTGATGCAATGTGGATTTCATCATTATGCGATTCAACCGCAAAAGGAAAACCTGATATTGAACTTGTGGATATGACATCACGCTTCAGAACTATATCAGATGTAATGGAGGTTACAACAAAACCGATTATATTTGACGGAGATACTGGCGGACTTATTGAACACTTTGTTTATACGGTCAGAACACTTGAAAGAATGGGGGTTTCTGCAGTTATCATTGAAGATAAAGTAGGATTGAAGAAAAATTCATTGTTTGGAACAGAGGTTAAACAAACACAGGATTCTATCGAACATTTCTGTGAAAAAATATCAACAGCTAAAAAAGTTCAGATAACTGATGATTTTATGGTTATCGCAAGAATTGAAAGTTTGATATTAGAACAGGGAATGGAAGATGCTCTAACTCGTGCAAAAGCATTTGTAAAAGCCGGAGCAGACGGCATAATGATTCATTCAAGAAAGAAAGATCCCGCAGAAATTCTTGAATTTTGTGATAAGTTTAGACAATTTGATACAAGAACACCAATTGTCGTTGTTCCGTCATCATTTAATACAATAACAGAAAAAGAACTCGCTTCTCACGGTGTAAATATTGTTATTTACGCAAATCAATTAACAAGAAGTGCTTTTCCGGCAATGGAGCAAACAGCAAAAGATATTCTAAAATATCACAGAGCTAAAGAAGTTGATGACAGGCTTATGCCAATAAAACAAATTATATCGTTAATAGATCAAATATAAAGGATTAGTATGACAAACGCAATACTTATGGCATCAGGCTTGGGTACAAGAATGAGACCTTTAACCGAAACAACACCAAAACCATTGATAAAAGTCGGAAGTGTTCCTATGATTGAAACTGTCATTAGAGCTTTGAATAATATAAATATTGGCAATATTTATGTTGTTGTCGGGTATTTAGGTGAACAATTTGAATATTTAACAAAAAAATATAAAAATGTTCAAATAGTTAAAAATCCTGATTATAGGACAATAAATAATATTTCATCAATATACCATGCCGCAAACAAATTGCTTGATGATGATTGCTATATTTGTGAAGCGGATTTGTATATATCTGACGAAAATTTATTAAACGCAACCCCGAATTATTCTTGTTACTTTGGAAAAATGGTAAAAGGATACTCTCAGGACTGGGTATTTGAACTTGGAGATAATGAATATATTACAAGAGTCGGAAAATATGGAACAGATTGCTACAATATGGTGGGTATCTCATATTTCACACAAAAAGACAGCGCTATATTATCAAAAGCAATAACTGACAGATACGGAAAAGACGGTTATGAAACGTTATTTTGGGATGATGTTGTTAATGAAAATTTGGACAAATTAAAGCTTAAAATTTGTCCCGTAAAAGACACTCAAATTACGGAAATAGATACAGTAGAGGAATTAAATGAAATAAACAAGAGGGTACAAAATGGAAGCAGAAAAATTAATTGAAATAATCGGTGCAGAATTTTATACAGGTGTACCTGATTCACAGTTAAAACCGTTATGCAATTTATTGATAAATAAATACGGAACTGATACAAAATACCATATAATTGCAGCAAATGAAGGTAATTGTACAGCATTAGCTGCAGGTTACCATCTTGCTACTGGAAAAGTCCCTGTTGTTTATATGCAAAACAGCGGAGAAGGAAATATTATCAATCCTGTTGCATCCCTTTTAAGTCCTGAGGTTTACGCTATTCCTGAAATATTTATAATAGGCTGGAGAGGTGAACCTGATGTTCATGATGAACCGCAACATATTTATCAGGGAAAAGTTACTCTTAAACTTCTTGAAGATATGGATATAGAATATTTTGTAATAACCAAAGAAACAACAGAAGAAGATTTAAAATCAGCTATGAAGGAATTTAATAAACACCTAAATGTGGGAAAAAGTGTAGCATTTGTTGTTAAAAAAGGTGCATTATCTTATAATGAAAAGGTTGTTTATTCAAATAGTAACAAAATGAAACGAGAAGAAATCATTGAACATATTGTTGCCGTAACAAAAGAGGATCCGATAGTTTCAACAACCGGAAAAACCAGCAGAGAATTATTTGAAATAAGAGAAAGAAACACTCAATCACATAAATTTGATTTTTTAACAGTTGGCTCTATGGGGCATTCCTCTTCAATTGCATTGGGGATTGCACTGGAAAAACCAAACAAAAAGATTTGGTGTATAGATGGTGATGGTGCTGCATTAATGCACCTTGGCGCAATGGCTGTTATCGGGGCAAAATCACCTAAAAATTTTGCACATGTAGTTATAAATAATGAAGCTCATGAAACAGTTGGCGGGATGCCGACAGTTTGCTCTAAAATAAATATAACTGAAATTGCAAAAGCGTGTGGATACAAATATTGCAAATGCGTTGATAATTTTGAAGATTTAGACAAAGAATTAAATATAATAAAAAATAATAATGAACTGTCATTACTGGAGATAAAATCTTCAATAGGCGCAAGAGAAGATTTAGGCAGACCAACAACTACAGCCATTGAAAATAAAACAAATTTCATGAATTATCTTAAAACAATTTAATATTTAGGATATAATACTTAAAAATTTTATCCTTGCAAAACATTTTCCCATTTGTAAGCTGATTTTATGCTGTCATCAAGTGTTCTTTTAGGTTCCCAGCCAAGTGTTTGTCTTGCTTTTGTGTTATCTGCCACCAAACTTGCAGGATCACCCGCCCTGCGAGGAGCAACTTCTACCGGAATATCTTTTCCCGTGACTTTCTCACAAGCTTCAAAAACTTCTTTAACAGAATTTCCATCCTTTGTTCCAAGATTAAAATAATTTGTTTCTCCGCCATTATCCAAATATTTCAAAGCCAATAAATGAGCTTGTGCCAAATCTTCAACATTTACATAATCTCTTACACAAGTTCCGTCTTTTGTATTGTAATCATCCCCAAACATTTTAAATTGCTTTCCGCCTACAAAGGTCGATTTTAATACATTTGGAATTAAATGTGTTTCAATATCATGCCATTCACCAACTCTTGACTCACTATCAGCTCCAGCAACATTGAAATATCTCAATCTTACCGAACGCAAATCATAGGCTTTGCTATAATCATCCATAATTTTTTCTATCATCAATTTTGACATTCCATAAGGATTTATCGGATTTTGCGGATGATTTTCGTCTATCGGGATGTAATTTGGCTCGCCATATGTTGCTGCTGTTGATGAAAATACAATCTTTTTAACATTATTTTCAAGCATTTTGCCTAAAAGATTAATTGTTCCGCAAACATTGTTTACATAGTACTTTTGCGGATTTTCGACAGATTCCCCAACCAGAGCGACTGCCGCAAAATGAATTACCGCATCTATTTGATGTTTTTCAAAAACCTTATCTAAATCTTGTTTATTCAATAAATCGCCTTGTACAAATTCAACTTTTCCATATTGTTTTAACCTTTCAACAGTTTCTATATGCCCTGTAGAAAGATTGTCAAAAACAACAACCTCATAACCTTTTTCTAACAAAGCCATAACGCAATGACTTCCGATATATCCGGCACCGCCTGTAACAAGTATCATAATTTCCCTTCCCTATTGCTTCTACATGTATATGATATCACAAAAGCTAATATTATAATTAAAATGTTATTGAAACAAAGTAAAATCAAGATAAAAATGCTATTTATTTTGTTATGCTTTATAATTAAACAACTTACAAAATTCTATATTATTACGCTCTATAAGTCTGTAGGGTTGACTTTAGTCTACCGACATATTTGGTGGACTGAAGTCCACCCTACATTATAATAATGTCGACGGCGGGACTTTGCCTGAGCGTTGGCGAGGATATGTAATCCGAGCCGTACAGCGAAGGTATGCCGACCTGTCGGCTGAACCAATGATGTAATTTAACATACAGAACGAGATTAAATTAACTATGAGATGGAGATTGGGAAATTATTCATAAAAACCACATCTTCCATAATGTT
>CACXCI010000084.1 GCA_902766105.1 uncultured bacterium | reverse complement strand
AGGCTGTTCAGGTTATCCTGATTGTAAAACAACGATGTCATTAAATGCAATTCAAGAAATGGAAACTCCTGATGATGAAAATTCTGAAAAGCCGCAAGAAATTTGTGAAGAAAAATGTGAAGTTTGTGGTGCTGATATGAAATTCAAAACAGGACCTTATGGGAAATATATGGAATGTACAAATCCTGAGTGTGCGCACCGCAAACCATACAGAAAATCAACCGGTGTAACTTGCCCGAAATGCGGTAAAGGAACAATAGTTGAACGTAAATCAAAGCGTGGTACAGTATTTTTCGGTTGCGACCAATATCCGGAATGTGATTTCGTACTCTGGAATGAACCAACAGGTGAAAAATGCCCGAATTGCGGCAGTCTTTTAGTTAAAAAAGTTCTGAAAAACGGAACAACAATTGCATGTTCAAGTATAAAATGCGGATATAAAAAAGAAGCAACCGAAGAACAAAATGAAGGTTAATTATGGCAACTACAAAAGAAATTTACGATAGATATAAGCAACTAAAAGCTCAAGGAGTTAATATCACATTTGCTGAATTAAAAGCTGAAATGGGGGTAAATGATACTACCAACCATAGTACACCTTCTCAGCAACCGACTTCTTATGGGGTAAATGATGTTGCCAACCATAGTTTAAATTCACCAGAGGATTCTTTTCAGACACAACAATCTCAGTGGACAACGTCATATTCTGCTCCAAAAACCAATATATATCAGCCACAAACCTTGACGCAATCGTCAGACTTGCCATATACCGGCAATCTTACGCAATCAACTGAAATCCCGCAAAATAACAGTTATATGAATCAATTTTCCGTTCAAAACGTTTTTACTCCGCAAGTTACATCAAATTCAATGGAAGAACCTGTAACTACATCACCATATCAGGGAAATGTTGTGCAACCGGCGCAAATGCAGCTTGAAAAGGGTACAAAATTTGGTCTTTTAGGTTATCCTTTGGGACATTCTTTATCCACATATATTCATAATGCAGGTTTCAAGAGCTTGGGTTTAGGTTATACTTATGAAATTTTAGAAACAGCACCTGAAAAACTTGTTGACAGAATTAAATATTTGAAGGCTAATAATTATGCCGGATTCAACATCACAATCCCGTTAAAAATCCCTATTATTATGTTTTTAGACGAGCTTGATTCATCTGCAGATGTAATAGGGGCTGTAAATACGGTTATAATAAACCCTGACAAAACCATGAAAGGTTATAACACTGATGTTTTGGGCTTTAGAAATGCTATTCCAAAAGATTTTCCGCTAGAGGGAAAAACCGCAGGAATACTTGGTACAGGCGGGGCAGCTCGTGCTGCTATTACGGCACTTGCTTCATCTGGTGTAAAGGAAATTAAAATATACACAAGAAATATTCCAAATTCTGTTGAACTACTCAATTATTTGAGAACGAAATTTCAAAAAGTTGAATTTAATGCCTATCAAATTGAATATATCAGAGATTTATCAACAATTGATATTTTAGTAAATTGTACACCAATTGGAATGCTTGGAAGATCTGCTGATTTAACCCCAATTGAAGAAAAAGAATTAAAAACGCTGCCAGAGGGAGCTTTAGTTTATGATGTTATTTACAACCCAAAGAAAACTATCCTTCTTAAACTTGCCGAAAAAAATGGCTACAAAACAGTAAACGGGGTAGATATGTTTATATGGCAAGCAGTTGAAGCAGAAAAAATCTGGACAGGAAGAACTCCTGACTTTAAGGATATGAAAATTGCCGCATTAGAAAATTTATAAGGGTCAGTATTCTAATTATTTCAAATTTTTGCCCAATTTTTCGACGGTTTTGATATCTTCTGCGGGTTCTCTACCAACTGTTGTTAGATAATTCCCGACTAAAATTCCTTCAACACAAGTTTTTAGTGCAAGCTCCTGATTTTCTTGAGATAATCTCATTCTGCCGCCACAAAAACGGATAACAGCTTGTGGATTTGCAATTTTAAATATTGCCATTGTTCTCAGGACATTTTCTTCATCAATTTTGTCGTGATAATTTTCAAAAGGTGTTTCAGGTATCGGCATCAAAATGTTTATAGGAATTGAATCGGGTTCAATATCTGCAAGCTCTATTGCCATTTCAACACGTTGTTCAACACTTTCGCCCATTCCTAATATTACGCCGCAGCACAATCCCATGTCGTACTTTTTAACAAGTTTGCAGGTATTGTATCGGTCTTGCCAGCTATGTGTTGTACAAATTTCAGGATAATATGATTCACAAGTGTTTATATTGTGATGAAACCTGTTCAAACCTGTTTGTGCAAGCTGTTTTGCCTGTTCTTCGTTTAGAATACCGATTGATGCGCAAGAAGTAAGTCCTTCTATTTTGTTGATTTCTTTTATCATATCAAGTTCAATTTGAAAATCTCTGCCTTCATCTGGTGTTTTTCCGCTGGTAACTATGGCAAAGCGAGAAACTTTGTTTGATTTTGCCTCTTTTGCAACTTTTTTGACTTCTTCTATATTCACAAGAGGATAGGATTCAATATTTGTACAATAATGTGAACTTTGTGCACAATATTTACAGTCTTGTGAGCATTTCCCGTTTCTTGCATTGATTAGAGAACAAAATTCTACGTTATTTGACATATATTGAGATGATTTTTCTAATAATTCTTCTAAGGGTAAATTGTATAATTTTAATAATTCTTCTTTCGTGTATATTTTTTTATCTAATATGCTATTCATACCACGCTCCTTATGGTTAAATGTATATTTTCGATTGTATGTCGAAAATATACCTGTGTCAATTTTGTTCTATTTCACTAAAATTCGTTTATGGCAGGAGTTTTAAAATACAATAATGCTGTAGATCCATTCGTGAATAAAGTAGGTCGGCGTTGCCATGCCGACAATAGAGGTTAAATGGTAGACTGAAGTCTACCCTACGGATTAACTTTTCTCCCCAAAGGGGGAGATACAGAGGGGTGCTACCTTATGATTTATAAAACGTTCCCCGCCTACCCTCCACCACAGGGGAGGAAGCTTATTTTATTAAAACTCATACCTCACCCTAACCCTCCCTAATGAGGGAGGGGACATGTCATTCCGAGCGTATGCGAGGAATCCAGCCTTTGTAAATTCAACTCATACCTCACCATGCCCCTCTCCTACTCTTTAGGAGAGGAGATAATTTCGCTTTATTTAATATGGCGGGTGAACTTACAAAAAAAACGAATGTTCGACATTTCGAACATTCGTTTAATACCTTTTAACTTTAATTAGTCAAAAACGTAGCTGATAATTGCAGCTTCTCTTGCTTTTTTAATTGCTTTTGCAATCATTCTTTGGTGTGCTGCACAGTTACCTGTTATTCTGCGAGGAATAATTTTTCCTGCTTCTGTCAGGTATCTTTTTAATTTTGCAGCATCTTTGTAATCGATTGATTCAACTTTGTCCGCACAAAGACTGCAATTTTTACGTTTTTTCTTATCGTCTGTTTTTGCCATTTTCTAATTTGCCTTTCTAGCCTTATTTTACTATATACTATATATCTTTAATTTCTCTAAAATGGAATTTCCTCATCGGCCATCAATACGTCGGTGTTGTCATCTTCTGATGATTCCATTTCGCCAAATGTTAAAATATCACCATCTTCACTTGAAGAAGATGCTGTTGAGCCGCCGCCCATCAACTCAATAGTTGAAGCTTCGATTTCAAAAACTCTTTTTTCCGTTCCGTCATCCATTTTACTAATTCCGTTTTGTAATCTGCCTTCTACCAAAACTTTCTGATTTTTAGAAAGTCCGGATACAAGTTCTTCCAATGATTGTCTTTTTGAGATTACTCTAACCAAAATTTCTTCGTTTGTTCCGATATTTAAAACAAATGATGAAACAGCCACGTTATTTTGTGTATAACCTGTTTTCGGAGTTTTGTAAACTATACCTGTAACTACTGCTTTTGCTAATGACATTTTATTTTCCTTTATTCAAATTTGTATTCTGAAACATGTTCAGAACGACATTTTCTTTTACACTGAAGCTTTTGCTGAAACTTCCATAAACATTGTTCTCAAGATATTATCATTTAATCTTAATTGTCTTTTAAATTCAGCAACTTTATCTGCAGGAAGTTCTAAAATTGTTGTAGCAAAAAATCCATCTCTGAAACTTTGGATTTCATAAGCTAATTTTTTTCTTCCGGTTTTGTCAACTGATACAACTTTTCCGCCAAATTCGGTGATTGTTGAATTGATTTTGTCGATAATTTTATCAACTTCTTCAGCATCTAAATTTGGTTTGAAGATAGTCATTAATTCGTAATTTTTCATTTATATTTCTCCTTTTGCTATTATCCGCCAGTATATATATCAAATATTATCATGAAAAAATAAATAATTACAACATGTAGTCTGCAACAAAAGAGTATTCGGCAGGACCTGTCATAAAAATATGTCTTTTAGAAAATTCCTGAGTTCCGCTCCAATCAATATATACAGCCCCTCCAGGAAGTTTTACTTTAACTTTTTCTTCTGTTAAGTTATTTAAAACAGCTGCAACTGTTGTTGCACATGCCCCTGTTCCGCAGGCTAAAGTTATCCCGCAACCTCTTTCATATACCGTAAGCTCAATTTCATCTTTAGAAATTATTTTTGCAAATTCAGTATTTGTTTTTTCAGGAAAATACTGATGAATTTCAATATCAGGTCCGTATTTTTTTGCCATTTGCATAGTGTCATTATCCGTAAAGATTACGCAATGCGGATTTCCCATAGAAACAGGCGTAATATCAAATGTTTTATCCTGAATTACCATGTTGTAACCCTCTCCCGCATTTGTTAGTTTCGCATTCTGCTCAACAACAACTGCTCCCTCTCCCATAAGGCGAGGGGGATTGTAGTGAAACGGAATTTTTGAATCTTCCAATATTGGAATACCCATATCAACTTTTACAGTGCCGTCTTCCTGAATTTCAGGAATAATGACACCTGCAAGCGTCATAACGCTGAATTTTTTAGATTTTACAAATCCTTTGTCATAAACATATTTTGCAAAACAGCGAATACCGTTTCCGCACATTTGAGCTGATGTTCCGTCAGAATTATAAAAAAGCCAAGCAATATCTGTTATGCCGTTCGGTCTTGTATCAGGAACAATCAGTCCGTCTGCACCGATTCCGAAATGTCTATCACACAATACTTTTGCGGCTTTTGATATTTCCATATTCATTTTTTGTAATTCTTCATAATCAAGAATTACAAAATCATTCCCACAGCCTTGCATTTTTGTTATCTTAATTGTTGTCATAATTTACCTTTCGTTTTGGTAAATTATAACACAAAATTATGCTCTGTAATTCAACGGATTGTATATAGGCGTTTGAGCCTGAGCAGACGATTTTTCTTGAGGTTTACCATTAAAGAATTCTGCAACCTTCTTACCAATTTTTTCACCTATTAAAGAACTGGTTATTGAACCTGTAACAAAGACAATTCCCTTTAATATAGGAATCCATTTTTTATTCATTGGTATCTTATCAAGATATTTGGCAAGATTTTTCTTCATCCAGCCTTCGCCGGCAAACATACCGGCAAGACAACCGGCTTCTGCTATCAAGACATCTTTTCTTTGTTCTTTATCTGCCATTGCAACTTTAATACCGCTTGACACAACGATTAGCGGATTAATATTATCGCTTGCAAATTTTACAACTTTACCCAAGTTTCTTGCAACATAATCTGAATTTAATATCCTTAAACCTTGTTTAATAGTTCGTGAGAAAGGGTTTCCGTATTGTGCTGAAGCTTTTACAACACTTGCTGCTTGACCGACAGTAACCGGAAGTCTGCCAATATCACCGGCAGAGGTTTTACCACCGTTTCTTACCGAAAATATTACCGATGCGACCGGACTATAAACCATGCAAAATAACCTTTCACACAATACCTACATGTATATAAAGTATTTTGCCTGTTGAAAATTGCTGAAAGATTTTCTATCTTAACATTAATTAATATTCTAAAACGGTTTTAACTATTTGTTCAGGCGAAATTTTTAGACAATCTAATTTTTCACAAGTCGTTTGACGTCTTGCCCATAAGCATGGCTTTAATTCACAATTATCATTTGCCATAATTGGGACTACATCAGGAGTTTTGGGAATAAGCGCCTCAACATCTGTCGGTCCAAAAATCGCATAAGTTTTAACCCCTAAAGATACTGCCACATGTAACGGTGCAGAATCTGAACATAAAAATTTATCTGCCGATGATATTAGTTCAGCCAAATCTTTGAGGTTCTTTGTTTTCCCATACAGATTTTCAAAATTTTCTGTTCTGACTGTATTTAAAATTGTTTCAATACACTCCTTGTCATCAGGTCCACCGACAAGCATTACTTTTTTGCCTTCTGCCACCAGTAAATCAATAACAATTGCCCAAACCTCAGGTGTAATTGTTTTTATGCACCCCTTTTGAACACTTAATTTGCTGACTCCCGGATGAATTAATACCGAATTTTGTATTTTTTTCTTTTTTCAATATTTATTACTGGCAGCTCAGTATCAATATCAACAACATTTCTGACTAAATCATGATACATCTTGCAAGCATATTGCTTTTTGTTTAAAAAAACGGCATAAGTCAAAAGTTTTTTGCTTAAAACACCTGTATCATAGCCACAGCGTATTTTTATTCCTGTTAAATATAATAAAATACTAATTAGTTTATTTCCGCCTGAGGATACAACTAAATCATAATGTCCCGTTCTTGCCTTAACGAGCAATTTAAACATTTCAAAATATTTGTTTTTTCCTTTTACATCAATTAATATCAAATCGTTTATTATATCGGTTAAATCTTTTATCCCTTTGCTTCTGGGTTCTAAAGCCAGTGTAATTTTTGCTTCAGGATACTGTTTTTTCAAAGAAATCAGAGTTGGCAGGAAAAATATTTCATCCCCGATTCCTCCAAAATTTATTCCCAATATTTTTTTTACATCAGTCATTTTAAATTACCTAAGACTTTCCGGAACAGCCATTGGAATAGGTGCGATTTTATTTGTTGATACGGGTTTTGCCGCCGGAACAGGAGCTGAAGCCTGAGGTTTTGTCTGAGGTTCAGAAGTTGCTTGTGGTTGAGGAGTTTCTTCTGCCGGTTTTTGCGGATTTGCGGCAGGCTTTTCCTCTGCCGGTTTATTATTTCCCGATTCCTCCTTAACAGTACCTTCAGGAACTATTGCTTTTCCTTCATTAGATGGATTTTCATCATCACCGATTACTTTTGCTTTTCCAAATCCGAGATTGTAATTTGCCAAATCAACGGTTGGGTAGTCAAAATCTTTATTGCCAGCTGCTTTCGTTGCCACAGTCATTATGTCCTTCCATATTCTTGCAGGAATAGTACCTCCATACAAACCGGGGATTTTTTTGTTGTTATCATCTCCCACCCATACTCCTGTTACTACATCAGGGGTATAACCTACAAAATATGCGTCTTTGTAATCATCTGTTGTACCTGTTTTACCTGCGGCAGGTTTTCCTATGTTTGCTGCCGTACCTGTACCTGATAAAATTACGGTTTTCATCATCGCAGTCATTTCTGCTGCTGTTTTCAAACTCAACTGGTGAGAAGATTTTGTTTTGCCTGCTCTATAAAGTACTCTGCCTCTTGAATCTTCAATTCTTTCTATTGCATAAGGTTGAACAACATAACCTCCGTTTGCAAACGCACCATAAGCTCTTACAAATTCAAACAATTTTACACCGTTTGAACCCAAGGAAATTGTATAGTCATATTCTAACGGTGTTGTTATTCCCAAAACTTTAGCCAATTGAATAACCGAGCGTATTCCAACCTCTTGAATCATTCTTGCCGCACAAACATTTGATGATACCATCAACGCTTTATAAACAGGGATTTTACCTCTGTAACTGTGATTCGAGTTATGCGGCGACCAATTGCCAATTGTAATCGGGCTATCATCTACCAAATCATTTGGAGAAATCCCTTTTTCCAAAGCCGCAGCATACACAATTGGTTTAAAAGCTGAACCCGGAGGTCTTATCGCTTGTGTAACACGATCATATTGGCTTTCTACATAATTTTTACCGCCTGCATATACTAAAATTCTTCCGTCAATCGGACTGAACGAAAAGACAGCTGCCTGATGAGATTTTTTAGTTAATCCCCACGCACGCATATTTCTCAAAATTGATTCGTTTGCGACATCCTGAGCCTTAGAGTCGAGTGTTGTTATAACTTTATAACCGCCGCCTATTATATCAGTTTCGCTAAACCCTAATTTTTGTAATTCTTTTAATACATAATCGCTGAAATACGGTGCTTTATTTGTCGTGTAAAATGTCGGTAATGTGCTTAATTTTACAGGAGCATCAATAGCTTTTTCGTATTCATCTTGCGTTATATATTTCATAGTCAGCATTCTTTTAAGAACCTGATTACGCCTTTTTATGGCTAAATCTTTATTATTATAAGGGTTATAAACAGAGGGTGCTTGAGGTAATCCTGCAATTAAAGCTAACTCCGGCAAGGTCAATTTATTTAGTTTTTTATTAAAATATAATTTGGATGCGGCAGAAACACCATAAGCACCTCCGCCTAAATAAACATTGTTAAGATACATTTCCAAAATTTTATCTTTAGAAATAGTTTTTTCTATTCTGGCCGCAACCTCTATTTCTTTTATTTTTCTTGTTAAAGTTCTTTCGTTTGATAAAAACAAAATTCTTGCCAATTGTTGAGTTAGGGTACTTGCACCCTGAACAGCCTGTCTTGCAATAACGTTTTGAATTGATGAACGAACAATACCAAAAATATCATACCCGCTGTGTTTATAAAAATTTTTATCCTCAGTTGCGATTAATGCTTGTTTTAATTGTTCGGGGACATCAGCCAAATCAACTCTGTCATAAGTATATGCAGTAAATGTTTTTATAACCTCGCCATCTTGAGAATAAAACTTGGTAACAATATTCGGTTTGAAATCTTCCAAATTTTCAATCGGTGGGAGAGATGACAGATAAAGATTAAAAGCCGTAAAACCTGCCAAAAGCATTGCAAAAGTAATTATCACAAACATCTTCAGATTATTAAAAAACTTGTTTCCCTTCTTTTGAGGAAGATTGGAATATCCTCTCATGTAGTAATCTCTGTTAGCTCTTTGCCTTTTATATCTTTCATAAGAATTTGACATAAAATTCTCCCCTACAAATTAAACCACTATATTATATCACTTAAAATAATAAGGGCAAGGGGTAAATGTATGGAACAAATACTCTAACAAAATTCAGTAAACCAAAGGACTTTGTAAAGTCTGCTAATCATACTCTTGCAAGGTGCAAAGCAGGTAGATGTTTCCCGGTCAAAAACTATTGACTTTAATGCGCCAAAACGACGCACCCCTACTTTACTATTTATTCACAAGTTCTATTTCAATTTTATAACCCAATATTTTACATATTTCTTGGAATTCAGCTAATTTTAATGTGTTTCTGCGAATCTTGCAGGAAAAGGTGCTTTGCGGAATTATATCACCATTTTCATCTCGCAATTCAGACAACAGCATTTTTTGAGTTATGTGTCCTTTTGCCATAACTAACTGCATTATTTCACCATTATCCCAATCTGTAATATCCATACTAAAAGTATAGATTATTGACAATTGATTTCAAATATTGTATTTTAATATTGATATTTGCAATATTTGTACAATATATTCAATATCTTGTTAATTTAAGGAGAACTAAATGCTAGCCCAGTCAGTAAAATTATCAATAATCATACCTGTTTATAATGTTGAGAAATATTTACACCAAGCGCTTGATAGTGTTGTTAATCAAACGCTAAAAGATATTGAAATTATTTGTGTTGATGATCGTTCAACCGATAATTTTTTGGAAATTCTGAAAGGATACTTAAATTTATGCTAAAAATTTTTTTACAAACAATTTTTTCTGTACAAAATATAGGTAAATATAAAGTAATATGTATATTGGGGATAAAGATAAAATTTAATAAAATAAAAAGTTTACAACGTAAAATTAGTCAAATGCCAATTCAAAAAAATAAAATTGTATTTAGTAATTTTACAGGCAAATCATACGGTTGTAATCCTAAATATATTGCACAAGAAATAATAAGACAAAATTTACCATACGAATTGGTTTGGCTTGTATCAGATATAAAAAAAGAAATAGAAGAAAGGAATTTCCCATCTCAAATACGTTTAGTTCCGAACAAGTGTAAAGAAGCTTTTTATGAACTTGCAACCGCAAAAGTATGGGTCGATAATCAACGTAAAAATTATTATTATCGAAACGGTTTGGTAAAGAAAAATAATCAATGCTACATACAAACTTGGCATGGTTCTTTTGGTATAAAAAAAATAGAACAAGAAATGGATTATGAATTGTTCCCAGGCTTTTTTGAAGAAGCTCAGCTTGATTCAAGTTATATCAATTATATGTTGTCCAACAGTAATTTTGATGACAATTTGTTTGCAAATTATTTTTGGTTCAACGGTCCTGTAATAAGAACTGGTCATCCTAGAAATGATATTTTTTTTAAAAAAGAAGATTTTAAGCAAAAAATCAAACAAAAATTATACGACAAGTATTGTATTAAAAAAGATAAAAAACTACTTATTTATATTCCAACATTTAGAGATAATGGCAAATTATATCCATATAATCTTAATATAAAAAAAGTACTGAAAGAATTTTCGGATAAATTTAATGGTGAATGGTGTTGTTTAGTAAGATTGCATCCTAGAATTCAAAACATTTCAGAAAAAATATATTCTTATAATGAAAATATTATAGATGCATCTAACTATTCTGATATTCAAGAACTCTTATTTGTTGCAGATGCTGCAATTTCTGACTACTCGAGTTGTTTATTTGATTTTATTATCACTCAACGGCCTGCTTTTATATATGCCTCTGATTTACAAGATTTCAAGGCTGGTAGAGGGTTTGCATATCCACTAGAAAATTCACCATTCCCTATAGCAGAGGATTTTGAAGAATTGGTATCTAATATTAGAAATTTTAATGAGATTGAATATAAAAATAGATCTAAAAATTTCTTACAAAAACTTGATTGGTCTGATGATGGTCATGCATCAGAAAAAGTTGTTGAAATAATCAAGAAAGAGATAAGTAACATATAAGGAGTATACATGAATAACATAGATATTGTTTTGTCAAGTGACAATAATTATGCACAACATTGTGCGGTTCTTATTGCTTCAATACTATTAAATAATAAAAATAAATATCGTTTTAACTTTCACATTTTAGATGGTGGAATTTCGAGTAAAAATAAACATAAGATTAGTGAATTAAATAGAATTCAAGATTTTTCTATAACATACTACTCGATGAATAACTACGATTTTTCATTTTTACCTCTAAATAGAAAAAATATTTCTATCTCAACATACTATCGATTAATGCTTACAAGCATTTTACCTGAAGATATAAATAAAATTATATATTTGGATTGTGATATTATTGTGGATGGTGATATTAGTGAATTTTGGGAAACTGATATATCAGACGTTTTTGCTGGTGTAATTGAAGATGAATCCAGTATTAGAAGTACGATAAAACTTGGCTTAAATAATTATTTTAATGCCGGAGTTTTACTTTTAAATGTTAAAAAACTAAGAGAAACAAATTTCATAGAAGCTTGGCTTAAATATTTTAAGGAAAATGAGCTAATAATAGACCTTCAAGACCAAGATATCCTAAATGGAGTATTTAACAATAATGTAAAATGGTTACCATTAAAATGGAATGCAAATGCAACGTTATTTTCAGATATAGAACTGAACCATTTTTATTCTAGTGAAGATGCAAAGATAGCGAAAGACAATCGCGTAATCATACATTATACCGAACGGTATAAACCTTGGAGTAAAAAATGTTATCATCCATTAAGAAAATTATATTTTAAATATTTGCTATACACTCCTTATAAATTAAATATAGTTGAATACATAATAATAAAACTATGTAATGTAATTAAATCAACATTTTCTATAACAAATATTAATAACCGTCGGCACAAGCAAATTACCATTTTGGGAATTAAATTTAAATTTCGATTAAAAAATAGGTTAAATAATTTTAAATCTAAAACAAATGTAGCTGAATATATTCACAAATACAAATATATATTAACTGAAAATGTTGATATTAAGCCGGTACCAGGTTTCGATAATGTAATTTGGAGTTGTTGGTTACAGGGAATAGAAAATGCTCCACTAATAGTAAAATATGCAATTAATACAATTATTGAAAAAAATCCCAAATTAAAGCTTATAATTATTACAGCAAAAAATATGGATCAATATATTGAAATTCCATCATATATAAAGAAAAAACATGAAGAAGGAATCATATCTAATACGCACCTATCAGACTATATTCGTTTATGTTTATTACAAAAATATGGTGGTACTTGGGTAGATGCAACATGTTGTTTTACTGAAGAAATACCTGAAAATATTTTAAATTCAGAATTTTTCCAATTTGTAAATTATACATATTGTTCTTTAAAATCCGTTCCTAGTGCAAATATACAAAAATTTATGAGAAAATTTTCTCCTAATTTATGTTTTACTCACACTGGCTCTAGCTGGTTTTTGCATGCGAAACCAAATAATTCAATTATTAATAAAACTAAACAGTTAATCGAGGCATATTGGTATAACGAAGATCACCTAGTTGATTACTTTCTTTTTCATTATTTTTTAACATTCGCAGTTCAAAATAATGAATCTTGCCGTAATATTTTTAACATGATGCCAAAGTATAATAATATATACCCACACTTATTACAAAAATGCCTTTATGAAAAATTTAATGAAATATTATTTGACGATATATGTCAAAATTCATTTGTACATAAATTGACATACAAAGGAATTAATTATGCCCCAAGTGATAATTTTTTAAATTATTTGCTTCAGAAAATTGAGAATAAACAAGACTTCTTAACATAAGTGCGTTAGGCACTGAAATACTTAACGTTTCTGTCTGCGAGTTTCTCGCAGACTTTTTTTAGGGGTAGTAATTGGCATTAATGATTATTCCCTCTCCTAAAGATTAGGAGAGGGTTAGGGTGAGGTATGATTTTAATAAAATAAGATTCCTCCCCTGTGGGGGAGGGTAGGTGGGGAGCGTTTTATAAATTATAAGACAGTACCCCTCTTTATTTCCCCCTTAGGGGAGAAAATTGTTGTGTCTCAACCAACCTAATATGCTACAAGGCAGCATACACTCACATTTTGGTGCATCAAACGATGCACCCTACAAGGCTAATTAGGGAGGGTTAGGGTGGGTATTGAATTTAATATAAAAAAGCTGGATTCCTCACATACGTTCGGAATGACAAAACACGTCATCTTGAGCGTAAGCGAAAGATCTCATAGAAAATCAAATTGT
>CACXCI010000083.1 GCA_902766105.1 uncultured bacterium | reverse complement strand
CCTAATGGGGAGATAAAGAGGGGTGCTATCTCAAAAATTTAAACAATTCCCCACCTACCCTCCCCTGCATCGAGGGGAGCCGTAAACAATATATATAAAAAATTTGCAAAAAAATCTCATACATTTGTATGAGATTTTTAATATTCCATTAAAGATTAGAAGTTTATTCCCGACATGACATGTATATCTATGTAGTAGTAGGTTAGCCATACTTTTTATAAAAAGTACGGCAGGTAGGTTAATGCGTACAATTAGCCGGTATGACAAAATATTTATTGGAGCTTTACATCAATGTCAGAACAAATCTTAATGCCAATAATTGGCACAGATAGTGTAGAGAACAAGGAAAAAGCGAGAGAATCATTAGAAAAAGCAAGGGTAGCACATGAAAAATACCTGCTTGCACAACGCAACAGCGACTTACAAGAAGCCGTTGAACATTATGTTGATGCGGTTAAATATGATCCGACTATTCCCGAAACATATTATAGACTTGCAACATTGATGTGGGAACAAGGGCAAATAAGTATCGGAACAGCTATTGAACAGTGTAAAACTGCAATCTCTTTATCACCTAAAAACATGGATGCTCATCTTTACACCGGTTATTTTATGCAACTGGCTCAAGATTATCAATCTGCCGAAAAAGAGTTTAAGTCTGCCATTTCAATGAATCCGCTGACATCAGGCAGACCAAGAATGATTTTATCGCAATCAATTTTGCAAAAAATAAATACCCAAAGTGGCACTTATAAAGATTATGTCGGATTTTTATATTATTTTTTAACAGGAAGTATAATGCTTGCTTGGGATAGACCGACATTCAAAATGTTATATAAAAACATGACAAAAGATGTTTCAATTTTCTCATACAATACTGTCGGGAAATTTTTAGAGCGCTTTAAAATGTACGATCAAGCAGAAAAGTTGTATAAACATGCGCTTAATACAACAAATCACAGTGAATATTTTTATAATAAAATCGGCGATTTGGCGCTAAGAAGCAAAGATATTGACACTACCGTCGAATGCTACAGAAAAGTATTAGAAGCAAATCCGATTAATCGTGATATTTTAGTAAAATTAGCAACAATTTTACAAACTTATTATCCTGAAAATACTGAAGAAACAATTGATTGCTATGAAAGATTATTGGAATTTGATATTGATACCGCACAAATTTATTATGAATTAGGACACCTGTACATGTCTAAAAATGACAAATTGAATTCCATAAGTGCATTTAAGTTAGCAGTAGACAGGGAGCCGGAAAATCCGTTTTTCAACAATTCTTTAGGCTATGCGTACGCAAAAGCGGAATTATATGATGATGCAATTGAACACTATCAAAAAGCTATTGCCATAAACCCTGATGCTGAGTGGACATCAATTGTTTGTCAGGCATTAGGCTCAATTTATGCTGAAAACAAAGGTAATGTTGAGGCTGCTGTTTCAACATATCAGGCCGGAATAATTTTGGATCCGAACAATTATGATTTATATATTGCACTTGGCGATATTTATATGGCAGATTACGATATAGATAAAGCAATCAAGGCATATTGTGATGCAATAACATTGAACCCTGAAGATTTTAGAGGATACTCTAAAGCCGGTATTGCACTTTGGGAAAAGGATTATCTTGAAGAAGCTCTTGTAGCATACCACAAAGCTGTTGAGTTAAAACCTGATAATGAATATGCACAAAATAACCTTGGTATATTATATTTAGACGGCTTAATGGATGCAGAAGAAGCATTGGAATATTTTGAAGAAGCAATTTCATTAAATCCGAATTATACCCTTGCATATTTCAACGCCGGCAGAGCAAGTCAGGAGATGGGTTTTACAAATGATGCCGCACACTATTATCAAATGGCTATTGATTTGAACAGATTAACAGAAGAATTAGAAGAAGAAGATATTCAAGAGCGTCTGCACAGCTTGTTTGATGTTTAGGGGTAAATGTAATTATGCTGTCCATGGCACAAGATTGTCAGATGTTTGAGTCAATCAATTAAAATGATTTTTGGTAGACTGAAGTCTACCCTTGCTTCGTGATTTTGTTTTTTATTACAATAAAGAAAAGGGACATAAGACTTATGCAACAGCAATACACTAAATAAGATATGATGAAATTGGTAGGACTTATTATATGAAAAAATTACAAGAGGGAAAAGCAAAGAAAGTTGCCCGCAAACACCTGCAAAGACAACTTTCTAACCATATTCGGAAAAAGCTTTTTATTGATTAATGTGTAACAATTTCGCAACAATCAAGAGAAATATCTACTCATCTGAATGACATATTATATTTACCCTTGGGATTGCTACGCTCACACTCGTTTGCTCGTAATGACAAGTTATATTTATATTTATCTTTTCTTTTTCTTTGCTTTAACTTCCCATTCATCACAGCCGAGTGCTTCATTCAGATGTTTAATAAGTTCTTCTGAGTGATAGTGTACAGCATGATTTGATTTATGGTGAATGTCAACAATATGATAGTGCATAGCATTTTCAAGCTGTATTAACGAAAAGTTGTAATTATATAATGTATCAATATATTGATTTAGCGCAAGAATATAGTCTTTTCGTGCATCTTGAAGTGATATATAGTTTACCTTATCTGTTTTGTATGATTGCTCTACCACTTGTAATGTTTTTAGAGCTTGTGATACAGATGATTTTGTAACAGGTATTTGACTTTGCGTTTTTTCAACATTATTTAATGCTCTTTTTACCTCAAAATACAAATCCTTCTTAAACAATTCAATTTCATTATCTGCCATATTTAATTGGGCAGATGCTCCTTTTATGCTATGCTTCAATTCCATCAAATTCACATCTGTACTTAAATTTACACCTACAGTAAGACTGTTGTTCGGTGATTCTGTATTCGTATTTAAAAATCCGTATCCTGCATTTGCTCTCAAATCCGGTAAATACTTCCTTTTTACATATTTTAAAGACTCTTCCATCGCTTTTTTGGTGTTAACAAGCACTTGTAAATCCGGACTGTTTTCATAAGCAATTTCAACGGCATTTTCTAACGGGAATGTAAATACTTCAGGTTCAAACGGCTTTGATTTCCCTTGAATTTCTTCGTAAGCGTAATCATTTTGGTATGCAAACGTATGTGTATCTTTAATAGTATATTCCGGCTGATTACTCAAATACATAGAATTATTCAAATCTATTTTGGCATTTTTATAATTATTTTGAGCCTCTATCAGCATAACCTTAGCATTTTCTAAATATAATTTTGCTGTAGCAATATCCGGTTGAGATTTGTTTTGAGCTAATTTTAAAAACTTTTCATTTATTTCAAAATTATTTTGAGCAACTTTTAACAAAGCCTGCGTACGCAATAAAGCATAATATTTACGTTTTACGTCAAATAACGCATGACACAAGCTGTCCATAAATTCATATTCTGCACCAATTTTATAAAATTCCTCCATTTTTATATTGGCGGTCGTCTTACCAAAATCAAATACAAGTTGATTTACCGTAACTCCTACATTAGGGAGTTCTCTGTAGTGAAGTTCGTAAGCACTGTTTGAATTATTTTGATGCAAATACCCAACACCTGCTGAAATCACAGGAAAATAACCCGCTCTTGCAATACCTAAATTACTTTTTGCAATGTCTAGATTATATTTTTGACGTCTGATTATAGGACTGTTTTTATAAGCAGCTGCAACACAATCTTCAATTGATAGCTCCATTCCGTTTTTAATTTCTATTGGTCTAAATAGTTCGGAATGGTCGTGATCTTCTATTGCAAGTGCTATATTCCCGGTCTGTAATGCAAATAGCATCAGGGCAAGACAGACTAACTTCCTAGTGTTCATACAAATATTATATTACAATGAAAAATATTGTAAAGTTGCAATTATCAACTAATTAAGCCCCATAAAAATCAAACAAATCAAGGCTATTGGTACTATATATTTTAAACCTGTATCAAATAAAAATGCCATAATTTTATTATTTAAAATATTTTTTCCTTTAATTTTCAGATACCAGCCGGAAATTAAACATAAAAATAACGTGTTCATCGGGAGCATAATATTTGAGGTCAAAAAGTCTAAAAAATCAAATATTGTTTTGCCAAATACTTTTAAATCTCCCAGTACCCCAAAAGACAATGTTGCCGGAATTGCAATAATGGATACCATTCCAAAAATTATGCAGCACGCCTTTATTCTGGATGTTTTAAATCTTTCAATAAATGTTGCACAAGGCGCTTCTAATATACTTATTCCTGAGGTTACGGCTGCACAAAAAAGAAGAATGAAAAATGCGAATGAGATAATATTTCCATGAGGTATTTGAGAAAATATTTTTGGAATTGTAACAAATACAAGACCGGCACCCGAATTTGGCTCCAGACCGAAGGCAAAAACCGCAGGAAAAATCATTATTCCTGCTAACAGAGCAAAAGTCGTATCTGATAAAATAATTGTATATACTGATCTGACAAGACTTTTATCCTCTTTAATGTAGCTGCCGTAGGTTAATAATGCACCCATACCAATACTCAGGGTAAAAAATGCCTGACCAAGCGCTGCCAGTATCATGTGAGTGTTTAGTTTTGAAAAATCAGGTTTGAACATATATTCTAAACCTAAATTAGCGTTAGGTAATCTTAATGAAATTATTACCAAAAATATTAAAATAATCGCAAATAATGGCATAAGAATTTTATTTACTCGCTCAATTCCTTTTGTAACACCTTTTGCGGTATAAAATATACAGATAAATAAAAATAATAATGTCAAAATGCAGGGGTATACCGGATTTTGTATAAAATCTGAAAAGTATTGTCCGTAATTTTGAATTTTGTTTATAAAAAAGCTTTTAAATATGTAATTTATAATCCAGCCACCCACAATAAAATAAAAAGATGCTATAAGAATACCTGTTATCGGGTTTAATGCCCCCAAATATTTAAAATTACGATTTATGGATTCGTAAGCCCCGACACACTCTTTTTTTGTGAGTTTGCCTATATACAGTTCATTCATTAACGGAATAAAACAAATAGTAGAAATCAACAATATATAAACTATAAGAAATATAGCCCCGCCGTTTTGCCCCATAATATAAGGAAATCTCCAAATATTACCTAAACCCACGGCAGAACCTATTGCCGTTACAATAAAGGCATATTTTGATGTCCAGTTTGGTCGTTTTTCCAAAATTATCTCACGTTTTATACTACCAGAGTAATTATACAAAAATTTTTCAGATTTGTATAATTTGTAAAGAACATTACTCTTTTGCGGATTTCATTGTAGAAATTACCAATCCTGTCAGAGCAAACAGAGCAATGGCATTAGGAATTACCATCAGGTTATTAAACATATCTGTTAATTCCCATACAAAATCACTTGATACAATCGTTCCAAGCATTATAAAAAATAAAGCAATCAGGGTATAGATTAAAACGGCAGCTTTGGGGTGTTTTTTGCCAAACAAATATATCATATTGATTTTCCCAAATAAATTCCAGCTCAAAATTGTTGAAAAAGCAAAAAACATCAAACACAAAGCAACAAAAATCTCGCCGAAATTTATTCCAAAAACAGTACCAAAGGCTGTTTGGACTAAATTTGTTTTGCCTAAAACATTTGTAATATCTCCAAAATAACCGTTAGCCAAAGGACCGTCAGGCGTGTAAAGAGTTGAAATTATGACTAAAGCATTTAAGGTTAAAATTACAAAAGTATCTACAAAAACTCCGCACATAGCAACAGTACCCTGATGATGAGGATGATCAACATGAGCCAGAGCGTGGGCATGAGGAGTTGAACCCATACCGGCTTCGTTAGAAAAAAGTCCTCTTTTAGCGCCTTGGCTGATTGTTGCTGTAATAGCATACCAAAAACCACCCCCAATTATTGCCTGAGGATGAAATGCGTATTTAAAAATCATTCCGAAAGTTTGAGGCAGATATTGTATTCTTGCAATCAAAATTCCTATTGCACCAATTAAAAATAAAACAGCCATAATCGGTACAATTTTTTCAGTAACTAAAGCTAGACGTTTAACCCCGCCAATAAATATAAAAGCACAAATTATAACTAAGATAATTCCGACACTCCAGCTTGGAATTCCAAAGGCTTCTTGCATGCTGTATCCTATAGAATTTGATTGAACCATACATCCCATACAACCAAGAGCTAAAATTATTGCAATCGCAAAAAATCCTGCTAAAAACTGCCCGAATTTATTTTTAAATGCTGTTGTAATATAGTAAACAGGCCCGCCTTTTATGTTGCCGTTGTCCTCAACAACTCGGGTTTTTATAGCTAACGTGGCTTCTGCATATATTGTTGCCATACCGAAAAATGCAATAATCCACATCCAAAAAATCGCCCCCGGTCCACCAATAAGAATTGCACCTGAAGCTCCAACAATATTTCCTGTCCCTACTTGTGCGGCTATTGCTGTTGAAAGTGCCTGAAAAGAACTCATCCCGTTTTCATGTTGTTTACCAAAATGGACAAGTCCGCCAAATGTATTTTTTATACATTCTCCAAAACACCTGACTTGTACAAAGCGGGTTTTGAATGTATACCAAATACCCACACCCAAAAGTAAAAATACAAGAATATAATTTGATAAATACTCGTTAAATTTGACGACAAAAGGGTATAATGTATTTTCCAGCGTTGTAAACATAGAATAACTTTCGCATAATTTAGTTAAATTGTCAAATTTATATAATTATAGTGTGTGCATAATGTCATTACGAGCGAACGAAAGCGAGCGTAGTAATCCCATTTGTAAAATTGGGCAACAATGCGATCGCTACGCTCGTTACTATCTCTCGCAATTGACAGTACTTTGGTAAGTGCAATATGATTAATAATGAAAAATTCTAATTAAAAAAGAACTGATAAATTATAGAAGGCGTGCTTTTTTTGTAATTATTAACAGTTTTCATATCATCAATAAATTTATCCACACTGCTTGATGAACTCAATTTAAAGGTGTCTAACACTATTTTTGTTCCGTCGGTTAACTCGATTATCGGATAATATGAGGTTCTTGAATGCCCTCGGCTGTGATAATGTCTTTCCGATTTAATTTCATAAGATTTTATATCTTGTGGATTAAATTTATACCCCATAACTTTTCGAGAAAGCATATTTTCCTGATTATAAACTCTGCACCCTAATCCTCTAAGACAATGTACATACTGTTTTGGAGATAAAATATACATAAAAAACATGATAATAACCGCAATGATGACTACTGCCGTATCAAAAACAGTCCATTCTCTTCTGTGTCTGCGACCAAACCATAAATCCATAGTATAATTATATATTATTTTTTATGTTTGACAATATATTTATCCGTTTTTTCAGATAAATATGTAGAAAATACCGGTAATACTCCATAATAGATTGTTGCAAAAATTATTGCAGGTCTTAAAATATTTATTCCCTCAACGCATTTTGCCAAATTCGGATTACCTGCATTGAGTTTTTTAAACTTTTCCACAAATTTCCCTGCCGGTTTTTTTATCAAACCGTCAACAAAATATCCGCCAACAATGGTTATTACAGTTGATATTATATTATTATAATTGAGTGCTTGTTTGCGATTTTCCTTAATCTTCGTGCTTTTGTTTGTCTGAACAACAGCAGTTGCAGTAAGTAAAGTGTCCGTTGCTGCAGTAATATGTTTTGCTATATCTTTATCATTTCCCTGATATTTGAGTGCAAAATTTTGAACTTTTTTGTTATCAATAATTCTGCCTAACCCTTTGGCAACTTTATCGGTTATACTGCCGGTGAAAAATATCTTACCGTTTGGCTTTTGCGAAGATTGTTCAGTACATATAGCCGGTTTTAAATTATTATTTACATTCTTATTTTTGAATAATCTATCCATTACAATCGGGATTAAGGCAATAGTGAACATTGACTTTGGTACGGCTGTCAAAAAGCCTGCGCTTAATTTTAATATTTGAGTCAAAAGTTTATAACTTTTTGAATTCGCAAGGTTTTCGGGATTTTTACCTAACCTGTTGATTGTAAGTTTTTTTAGATAATTTTCAGGATTTTTATCGATTTTTTTGACTGCATTTTCGATAGGTAATGCAACAGCCTCAACCAAGGCAAATTTTATTAGACCTGAGCATATAGAATTTGATGCAGCGTATTGCTTATTTTCTTTTTCGGTATCAGGGGTTGTCATAATTGCCAAAGGTCTTAATGTGACAGACATTAATAATGATGTGCCTGCGGCAACAGATGTGCTGTGTTCGGATACTTTCTCCAGGCATTTTAGAAAAGTTTTATTTGTAAGTATTCTGTTAGTAAAATTTACTTTCATTGTTTATCCCTAATATTAGTACACAACACCCAAAGCTAAATGTAAATATTCACATCAGATAATTTTTACGATATTATAAGAAAGATGAATATAAACGAGTTTATACAGAAAGAATTGAGCGGCTGGGGAAAATATGAAAGAATTATTTTTCCTGCTGAAATTCTGCTCATAATTATACTTTCAGTAATTATGAAAGATAATAAAATTGCACTAATTTCGGCAATTTGTGGAATTTCATACACTATACTTGCCGGCAAAGGTAAAATTTCCTGCTATCTTTTCGGGTTGATGGGTACTTTGTGTTACGCTTTTATTGCATTTAAAAACTACTTGTTTGGAAATGTAGGTTTATATATTTGTTATTATTTTCCAATGCAGCTGGTTGGAATTTTTAAATGGAGACAACATCTAAAAAAAGAAACTAACGAAATTCAAAAGATAAAACTCTCAAATATAGAACGTATAATATATACAATATTAGGAATATTTTTTACAATAATTTGCTATTTTGTTTTAATAAAATACCACGACAAAAACCCCATATTTGATTCAATAACAACAATATTTTCGGTTTTTGGATTGCTATTAACCGTAAAACGCTGTATTGAACAATGGTACGTGTGGATTGTTGTAAACGGCTTATCTGCAATTATGTGGATTCAGGCATATCTAAACGGCTCAAATTGTTTTGCCACAGTCATAATGTGGGTTACATACTTTATCTTGGCTGTATATTTTCTTAAAAATTGGGAAAAAGATATACAAGAAGAAGCATAAAAAATCGGGATGACAAGATTCGAACTTGCGACCCCCGCGACCCGAACACGGTGCGCTACCAAGCTGCGCTACATCCCGAT